>JAFXZW010000109.1 GCA_017541035.1 Eubacterium sp.
GCTGGTTCCCTGGAGCAAGGTCGGAAATAAGGACGGTACCCATCCCGACAACCCCGGCCATCAGCTGATCGCCCACCTCCTTACATCCTATTACAGGCGGGTTCTCTCTGAGATCAATACGGCAAAGCCGGAGGAATACACCGTTCCTCCTCTCTCCGATTCCATGACCAGATGCCGTTACCTGAACGGAGATATCCTCTATTCGGATGAGCTGACACCCGATACGGCCGAGGGCTTTACCGCAGTGTCTGTCACGGGAATCCTTTCCTCCGACAAAGGCTGGAAGACCACCTCCGCCGGCAGCATTTCCTTCACCGTTGAGGCCCAGGAAATCGGTGTGATCTGGCTGCAGAAAAACTCAGATCCTAAAGGGACCTGTGCGGATTATGAGCTTTTCATCGACGGCGAATCCAAAGGAATTCTGAAGGGTGCCGCCACCTCCTGGGGCCCGCATCTGGAGTATAAGTCGGAAATCCTCGGCGATACCGCCGCTCCCCACACCGTTTCACTCCGCCCTGCAGCGGACAGCACGGGAACCGACTTTGAAATTCTGGGAATCGGAATATCCAAATGATTTTCCCTGTTCCAAACCGGCATCAAATGAAACATATGGTAAATGCCATGTGAAAATGATATACTGATAGATACCAATCACAAAAAAAGGAGTCCGATATGAGCAAAGCAGGTTATCTCTTCCGCGTTCTGAAGGGCGGAAGCTTCAAGCGTTTTAAGGATGTTGTCGTGAGAACACACGAGAAATGCGGGCAGAACAATGTCAAGACCGTACTGGATATGCTGTGGTGCTTCGTGCGCTACGGAGCCGGGGTGCATGATTATCTGATCTTCGCCTTCTACGATATGAACGGCCGTCAGCGCAACACCTACATCACCCGCCTCCGGAACAAGCGGATGCTGGAAATGGTCAATGATGAAAGCAAGTCCTACATTTTCAACCGGAAGGATGTCTTCAACAAGCTTTACAAGGATTTTCTGCACCGGGATTTCCTCTGCGTGGAGGATATGACACCGGAGAATTTTGCCAGGTTCATGGAGAATAAGGATGTGATCTTTGCCAAGCCCTCCACCAGTGAGAGCGGCAAGGGTATTGAGAAGCTGAAGAAGGCTGATTTTGCATCCGTTGAGGCAATGTACGATTACATCCGGCAGCCGGAGAAGGATTTCGGCGTACTGGAGGAAGAGATCAGGCAGCATCATGATCTGGCGACTCTCTATCCCCTTTCCATCAACACCTACCGCATCGTCACACTGCTTGTGGACGGTAAGGCTCACTATGTCTATGGCGTGGCGAAAATGGGTAACGAGGGCAAATTCGTGGATAATCTTGAGAACGGTGGCTTAGGCTGCCCCATCGATCCGAAGACCGGTAAAATGTGCGGCGTTGCTCACACCTCTCCTCTGATCAACTACGATACACACCCCTATACCGGCGTAAAGCTGATCGGCTATCAGCTGCCCTATGTACGTGAAGCGATCAAGCTGTGCCTCAAGGCGGCACATGTTACTCCCGAGGTAGGCTATGTCGGCTGGGATGTGGCCGTAACCGAAGACGGACCGATCCTTGTCGAAGGCAACAACTATTCCGGCTACGATTTCTGGCAGCTGCCGGAATGGACGCCGAACAAGAGAGGTCTGTATCCCTACTTCCGGAAGATGATCAAGGGATACAAATAACGCATCTCTGTCATTCTGAAGGAGTGCAGCGACTGAAGAATCTCATACTCTGAAAAGAAAAGAGAGGAAGAATCCCATCCGCTTAGGGATTCTTCCTCTCTTCGTCCGTCATAACATCATTTACTGAACCGGCTGTTCCTCCTTCTTCTCACTTCTCTCCGGTTCCCGCCACACATTTTCTCCTTCGGTATAGCCGCTGTGCTTTACGCGGAAATGCTGTCTCCTGCGTTTACGCTCTTCTTCCTCCTCGTCAGAGCCATGGTTGAACTGGGTATTATATAGCTCCGTATAAACTCCCCCCAGCTTCACCAGTTCACTGTGCTTTCCTCTCTCCACGATCTCTCCGTCCTTCACCACCAGGATCTCGTCCGCGGCAAGGATCGTCGAAAGACGATGGGCGATGAGGATGCTGGTCCGCTCCTTAATAATGGGCTCGATAGCTTCCTGGATCTTATTCTCGGAAATGGAATCCAGCGCCGAGGTTGCCTCATCGAAGATCAGAAGCTTCGGATCCTTCAGCAGTACCCGGGCGATGGAGATCCGCTGCTTCTCACCGCCGGACAGCTTCAGGCCCCGATTTCCCACCATGGCATCCAGTCCCAGCTCCTGCTTCTCCACAAAATCATAGACATTTGCCCTCTTCAGAGCAGAGATCATATCCTCCTCCGTAGCCTCCGGGCACGCGTAGAGCAGATTCTCGCGGATCGTCCCGTTAAAAAGATAGGTTTCCTGGGATACCACGCCGATCTGAGCCCGCAGGAAATGCAGATCCAGCTGGCGCACGTCCACCCCGTCATAGGTAACGCTTCCCGCTCCCACATCATACAGACGCGGGATCAGATTGATAATGGTACTCTTTCCCGAACCGGAGGGGCCCACGATGGCAATACTCCGCCCGCTTTCCAGCCGGAAGCTTACATCCTTCAGAATCTGGCGTTCCTCATCATAGGCAAAATCCACATGTGAGAATTCCACTTCCCCGCGGGAGGTGGCCGGAATCAGTGCATTTTCCGCATTCTTCACTTCCACGGGCATGTCGAAATATTCAAAGATACGGGTGAACAGAGCCATGGAACGCATCCAGTCCACCTGAATATTCAGCAGGCTGTTCACCGGCATGTAGGTCTTTCCCAGCAGTGCCACCAGTACCGTAATATCACCCACGGAAATGTCACTGTCGAATCTCATCATCAGGATACCACCCGCCAGATAAAGAAGCATGGGGCCGATACTGGTAACCGTATTCAGAATAACAAAGAACCAGCGGCCGGCCATTCTTTCCCTGATATTCAGCTTCACCATGCGGCCGTTGACCTCTTTATAACGCTCATACTCCTTTCCCTCCCGGCCGTAGAGCTTTACCAAAAGCTGACCGCTGACGGAAAGCGTCTCATTTAAGATCCCGTTCACCTCATCATTGGTGTCCTGCGCCTCCCGGGTCAGTGTCCACCGGGTCTTTCCGGCCCGCCGGGTTGGCAGCACAAAGAGCGGTATCACAGCGATTCCCAGAAGTGCCATGATCCAGTTTTTCTGAAACATGGCTATGAGCGCCACTACCAGAGTGATGGAGTTGGAAAGAATGCTCTTAAATGTATTGGTAATGACCGATTCCACCCCGTCGATATCAGAGGTCATCCTGGTGATGATATCGCCCTGGTTGTTCGTGGTAAAGAAACGCTGCGACATGGATGTAAGATGCTGAAACATCTGATTCCGCATATCAAAGGTAATATGCTGGGCGATCCATGTATTAATATAGCTCTCCGCAACACCGATCAGATTCGAAGCCAGTGTCAGCCCCAGAGAGAGCGCAATATAAATGATCAGCAGCCTCAGGTCTCTTCCGATCAGGCCTTCATCTATGATCTTCCCTGTCAGAATCGCGGGAAGCATTCCCAGACTGGCAGAAATGACGATGGCCAGAAATGTGAGAAACAGCTGGAGTTTATACGGCTTCAGGTATGAAAAAACTCTGGCCAGCAGTTCTTTCGTGATCTTAGGCTGGCTTTTCTTCTCTTCCTCGGTCATGTATCGGCCACCCATGTGGCCTCCCGGACCATGTCCTCCCGGCGGCATATGGCATCCTCCTTACAACTTATTTGGGTTTTGCGCCCTCCCTTTCTGCGGTTTTGCGCCATCACTTTTTGAGGTTTTGCCCCATCCCTTTCTGCGGTTTTGCTCCCTCTCTTTGTTCGGCGGCCCGTCGCGGTCGGCGCGATTCCGGTTTCATGACTTCGTCATGAACGCGCTTTCTGTGGTATTGCCCCCTCACTTCGTTCGGCGGCTCGTCGGTCGGCGCGATTCCTATTTCATGACTTCGTCATGAACGCGCCTCCCTCATCCTTGACACGTCCGGACACATGAAGTAACATAGAATCGTCCGATCCGGCGTCCTTTGGGGAACCGTCGGAATAACCTGTGATCCGGCGCATTCTGCATAATTGAAACCATCATGTCCACTGCGCCTCTGCCATTCAGAAAGGAATTAAGAAATGATCAAAGACGACTGCATTTTCTGTAAGCTTGCAAACGGGGTATTCCCCACAAATAAAATCTATGAAGACGATGACTTCACCGTGATCCTGGACGCGGCACCCGCATCCCGCGGTCACGCCCTGATCCTTCCGAAGCAGCACTGTGACAACCTCTATGTTCTGCCGGATGAGATCGGTGCCAAAGTGATGCCCGTAGCAAAGAAGGTCGCTTCCGCCATGAAGAAGGCCTTGTCCTGCGACGGTGTCAATGTCGTACAGAATAATGAACCCGCTGCCGGCCAGACCGTGTTCCATTTCCATGTTCACGTGATCCCACGTATGGAGAAGGATCACATGGGCCTGGTATGGAAACCCGGTAAACCGACAGATGCAGAGCAGGCTGAGACCTGCCGTATCCTCTCGGATGCAATGAAATAGATTCCAAATGTGTACCACATTGATTGTATACTAAAACCGGCTTTGCGAAAAGTAGCAAAATGCTCCGCATTCGCTTAAATATAAAAACGATCCTGTTCCCGCCTCTCCTATGGAGATCGAAACAGGATCGTTTTTTACTCATAACCTCGTTCCCGGAGTTTGAGAATCAAACCTGTTATTTTACCCAGCAATGCCAGTCCGGTGCCTTCGGTAACGGCTCACCCTTAACAGCTGCCTTGATCGCCCGGAAATGAACTCCGATCAGGAATCCAAAGCAGATCAGCAAAAGGCCCTTAAAGATCCGGCATATACAGCAACACTTGCAGCATTTCTTTTCACCGCACTTCTCCTTCTTGCAGCACGCCTCTTCCTTAAAACACTCCTCAGCGGCAGCAGCCTCTTCCGCACAACAACACTTCTTCTCGTCACTCATGTTTCGATTCCTCCTTGTGAATGATATAATGATACCGGGGTCAAAAGGTATTTTGCCTTGATGATTCTCAGCACGCACACTGCGTGTGCAATGTGCTGCGAGAACCCTCACGGCTCCCGTCATTTTGCTGTACAAAATGACTACGCCATCCTGAACTATGCTTTCCTATCCGAACTCCACAGGTGTGAAGGTTCTCTAACCCAGATACTGACAGGCGGCAAGAGCTGCCACTGCTCCGTCACTTGCGGCGGTGGTCAGCTGACGGACTGTCTTCGTCCTGCAGTCGCCTGCCGTGAAAATGCCGGGAGTCTTCGTCCTGCAGTCTTCTCCGGCTGCGATATATCCGGCGCCATCCAATTCCACCAGGTCCGCGAAAGCCCGGTTATCCGGTTCCTGACCGATGGCGATAAAAAGGCCATCCACCGGGATTTCCTTCTTTTCCCCGCTCAGCTTATCCGTCACTTCAACAGCGGAAAGCTTCGGTTCTCCGATCAGCGCCGTTACTGTTGCATTCAGAACAAATTCCACATTTTCCTTATTCCGGAGCGTTTCCAATATCGCCGGCTCCCCGCGGAAACCCTCTCTTCTGTGGATGATCGTAACCTTGCTGCAATAATTGGAGAGGAACAGAGCATCCTCGAGAGCTGTATTTCCTCCGCCATTTACTGCCACGGGTTTTCCCTTGAAGAAGGCTCCGTCACAGGTTGCGCAATAGGAAACGCCCCTTCCGGTCAGCTCCTCTTCTCTTCCGATGCCGAGATGTCGATTCTTCGCACCGGTTGCAAGGATCACGGCACGTGCCTTGTACTCCACGCCTCCCGTTGTCGTCACTTTCTTCATCTCGCCATCCGTCTCCAGCGTTTCAGCCCGGTCAAAGACGATCTCCGCTCCCAAAGCGGTCGCCTGCTCATACAAAGCCGTAGCAAAATCAAAGCCCGATATTTTAGCGATTCCGGGATAATTCTCCACTTCCGGAGTATTTACGATCTGTCCGCCATAGGTAAAGGCCTCCAGTACCAGTGCGGTTTTTCCGGCTCTCTGTACATAAATCGCTGCGGAAAGTCCCGCCGGACCGGCTCCGATAATGATCACATCTGCCATACGCTACCTCTCCCATCTCTGATTTTCCCGTGAAGACTGATAGGCTCTTCGCCTTGCGCAGCCTTACGGGAAATCTCCTTCTTTTCTTACTTTAAGCCGCCTCCCGGTCAGCCAACAAACTCTGCGAGCTTCGGCTTCGGCTGGAAGCCTACCGAACGTCTTACTTCCTGTCCGTTCTCGAAAAGGATCAGGCAGGGGATGGAGCTGATGCCGTATTTTACTGCATAACGCTCTGCATCATCCACATCAATTCCGACAAATTTCACATCTTTTTTCTCCTCGGAGAGCTGCTCCACTACCGGGGAAAGCATCTTGCAGGGTCCGCACCAGGAAGCCCAGAAATCCACAAGAACCTTGCCTTCTGCCTTCTCAACAACTTCTTCAAACTGATCTTCTTTAATCTGTAATACTGCCATATTGGTCTCCTTTCTTTCGTGCTGTTACGCACCCTCTTGCTTCGTTCCTCAATGTGATTTCAAGTTAGTAACTATCCGCCTAACCTTCAATATAGATCACGAATCCTTTACCTGCAAAGCCCGACAGATTCTTTCAGAATAATACGTGGAGTTCTCAGTCAGGCAGCTTGTCCGATGCCGGAGTACCGTCTACATTTCCAAGCACCAGGTACAACAGACGGTACAGCTCGGCTGCATCTGCCGGGGAAAGCTTCACACACTGTCCCATCCTCGCCGGAATCGTAACCGCCTGCTCCTTCAGCTTCTCACCCGCCTCCGTAATCTCTACCACGAGATTCCTTTCATCCTCCGTAGACCTGTGCCGAGAGATATATCCCTTCTGCTCCAGCTTCTTCAAAACAGGCGTTAATGTCCCGGAATCCAGGTAAAGACACGCTCCCAGTTCCTTAACATTCGTTCTCTTCCGTTCCCACATCACCATCATGGCAATGTATTGTGTGTAGGTGAGATCCAGTTCATCCAGATACGGCTTGTACCTTCGAACGATCTCCTTTGAACAGGCATATAGCGGAAAACAAAGCTGATTTCCTAATTTTAAGCAGTCGTACGACTCCATGTCCTGCGTCTCTCCTTCCGTGTTACTGTCGTCTGTGCTATTTGATTGTTTACAATTTAATTATAGCCTATTTTTTTGTTTTGTCAAGTATTTTCGATCATCCTTTTTCTATTCCTGAAAGACTTTATTTCAGGAATATCATATTTCTTTAATCCGTGCAGACAGGATGAAGCATTTCCATAAGCTGGTCTTTTTTTCCAAAGAGAACGCAGCCGCCCTTATGATCATCTTGCAGCAAACCTCCGTCGATCATCGCCCGGAATAATTTTGATTTCAATGCATCACGAAGGGACGTATCCCTTACATTGGTATCGGAGAACGGTGAAAATGGACAGGGTTCCGCGCCTCCATGGGAATTAATATGAAAAAACCCCCTTCCGGCTGCAATACACCCTCCGGAGCTTTTTTCATCTCCCGGAAAGGAAACAAATACCATCTCCTGATGTTCTCTCCGAAGACGTTCCATTTCCATGCTCAGATATTCCCTCTCTTCATCACCCGGAGCAAGCTCCGCTTTCTCCTCCGTTACCGGAACGAACTCGACATAAATGACTGCCTTGCACCCTTTTTCCGACAGGTTAGCGATAAAGCTTTCCGATGCAACCTCCCGATAATTCTCTGTGGTGACTGTCACAGAGGCCCCAAAAATCAGTCCTCTTTGCATAAGCTCACCCATATTTGCCATGAGCTTATCATAGACGCCTGCTCCTCTTCTGGTATCCGTAATCCTTTTTTCGCCCTCAATGCTCATGATTGGAATGATATTCCGGCATCGGTCAAAAAGCTCATAATAGCTTTTATTCATAAATGTTCCGTTCGTAAAAACAGGAAAAAGGATATTCTTCTTCTCTCCCGCAGCTTCTATCACCTTACGACGAAGCAAAGGCTCCCCACCTGCAAGCAGGATAAAGCTGACGCCCAGCTCTTCCGCCTCTTCAAATACCCTCCTCCAATCCTGATCCGTCAGCTGGTTGATGGGGGCAGCATCAGTCGTTGCATGATTATGTCTTGAATAACAGCCTTCGCAATGCAGATTACAGCTGCTCGTAATACTTGCGATCAGAAAAGGAGGTATATGTTCACCCTTTTTCTCCATGGCCGTCCTTTTTCCGGAAGCTCTTTTGCTTGCCGCGGCAAACCTTGCCATGTAAGCACTCTCCCGTGGATTTCGAATGGTTGCTCTCAAAGCATCCTTCACAATCCGCTCCACTCCCCTGGTCATATATTCCTGAATATCAAATGCAGCTTCCATATCATAACCCTTCTCACGATGCCGGTGTCAAAAGGTATTTTGCCCCGGCTGATAATACGCAGCACACACTATGGGTATATGCTGCTAAAAACACTCACGACTCCCGTCAATTTGCAGGGAATACCGGTGAATCACTACGATCTGTTCTTACAATCCTTATATGTACTGCCTTGCAAATGCTGCTGCCGCCTTAAGGTCTTCTTCGTTCGGCCTACCCTTGTGAAAAGCCTTGAACTCACCCTTGCAATGGAATTCTTTTTCATCCATAGGGATTCCGACCTTTTCGGCTACGGCCTTCACCTTCTTATATGTGGAATTCAGCATAGCTGCAGACCCGAAATTGACAATTTTCCCAACCTTACTCTTATCCAGTGAAGACACAAATTCTCTTACCTCCGGGTCAATGGTAAAGGCATAATATGAGTTACCCAGAAACAACGCATCCACCGGTTCCGTAACGGGCTCGCTGATCGGCAGTGCCTCCACACCAAGTTCCTTTGCGATGGCCTCGGCCAGCCGCTTCGTATTTCCTGTCTTTGTGTAATACCTAACTGCAAATGTCATGACTGCTCCTCCTTTTCTCTTTTGTACTATTATATTGTGCCCAATGTATTTTGTCAAGTCTTTTCGATCACCCTTGCAAGTGACGAAGACCCGATTATTCGAATTTCCGGGATCACCCCCGCATGCGCGGGGAAAAGTTCTGCTAGTATAGCATCTATCAATTAGATGTACGATTTTTATATTTCTTTACCCGTTTTACCTACAATACCTTCCCGGGTTTCTTCATCTTCTTTGCGATATCGTTAGTTCCATTAAAAGACCGAGGCAGAAAAGCTTCGGGAATTTACAAATATCAACCACGAGTTGGTAAATAGCCATAGCATTATACATATTAGGATGCTCCTCATAATCGAGCAGAAGAGGGATTATTTCACTCCTGCTCGATTGTCGCATAAGGTGCCAAATGGGCATTCGCACAAGCACGACGACCACCTGGCACCCTTATCGTGCAAAAAACCGGGGATGGTTCCCAACAGGTTGAGAACCGTCCCCGGTTTATCTATTTTCTGGCAAATACCAGATATGCACCGTTCATTTCCAGTGTGATCGTTCCGCTGCCGGCATCGAAGGTTCCATCGAGAGTTTCATTTCCGTTAACAAAAGATATTGTACTCCCGTCAACCTTCACATCACAGTCGGCGGTCCGGCCCATGTAACTGAATTTACCGTGTTTTCCATTGACTTCAAGAGTAAAGCCTTCAACATTCATTCCGCTTGCCTGCAGTTCCGCCTTTGAAACAGAAACCCCATTTGCCGTGGCATATGAAAATTCATAGGTTCCTTCCGCAGGAGTTTTTCTTCCTCTGAACAGAGCAAAGAAAATAAGGAATAACACGATACATATGGCTCCGCCGATCACTATGAACGTTATATTCGGGTTTGCGGATTTGGCCTGAGGTACGGGTTCCGCAGGCATCGGTGGCTGATCATACGGGTTATATGAGGCACCCGGTGAACCATAGGGTGAAGCCTGAGGCTGATAATAAGCAGAAGGGCCGGATTCTCTCTGATCATAAGCTGATGGCTCCATCATGACCGGAGCTGTTCTGGCAGCCACATTTTCAGGATCCGCACCAAAAGGATTGAAGGTTTCGCTATTCCCACCCACAAGCTGATATTTGTTTTTGGATGTATCCGATGATGACTTTTCAGTCGTGCCGGATGAAGAGCCTGTTTTTGATGATACCGGATCATCCGTCACGGAAAAACCGCAGATAGGGCATACAACTGTTCCCTCGGAAACCTCTCCTCCGCAGGTTCTACATTTCATATTGTTTTGCTCCTTCAGATATTTTGATCACATTCCAATTTATGAGCAATACTTACTCGCTTCCTGTCCTACGCCATCAGTATGCCCGGTATCTCCTCCGGTGTCTCCACGAAGCATTCTGCGCCTTCTGCAGTAAGCATATCCCTGTCCCGGAATCCCCACAGAACGGAAATGCATGGCAGTCCGGCCGCTCTTGCGGTGGCAAGATCCACCTCGGAGTCCCCGATATAAACCGCTTCTTCCACAGTCACGCCCAGTTCCTTCATTGCCTGAAAAACGGTGTCCGGTGCAGGTTTTCTGCGTATCCCTGTCCTTTCACCGATCGCCACGGTGATTTCGGGGAAGAAGCGTTGCGCCAGTTCCTTCACCGCACCGTCCACTTTATTGGACACGATAGCCATCAGATATCCTTCCTCTTTGAGTTTCTTCACCAGTTCGGACACACCACAATACGGGCGGGTATTATCCAGACAGTGCTGTTCGTAATACTCTTTGAACACACTCACCACTCCGGACAGTTCTTCTTCCGAAGCACCGGGTTCCGCCTGTCGTAAGGCATAAAGGATACCATTGCCGAAGAAGCGGCGCATTTCCGACAATGTATGTTGGCCGGAAAAGCCTTTTTGGTTCAGTGCATAGTTAACTGCATTCTTCAGGTCCTCGAGTGTATCCAGCAGTGTTCCATCCAGGTCGAAAATGATTGCCTTATACTTCATGATTCCTCCGATGTACTAAGAGATCCTTCGCTTCGCTCAGGATGACGGGCAGAGCTCAGATGTCAGGTTGGGCTCAATGCCTCTCAGATGTAAGGTTGGACTTCCAATTTCAGATAGGGCTCCAGGTAACCGGGTTATGCCGTGAGGCCCGTATACAGGTGATAGTACCTGCCCTTCTCTGCCAGAAGCTCGTCGTGGGTTCCTTTCTCCACGATCTCACCATGCTCCAGTACCATAATGCAGTCACTGTTCTTGACTGTCGAAAGTCTGTGAGCGATGACAAATGTGGTCCGTCCTGCCATCAACCGATCCATACCTTCCTGCACGATCTTCTCCGTCCGGGTATCAATGGAGGAGGTTGCCTCATCCAGAATCAATGCCGGCGGATTCGCCACCGCAGCCCGGGCAATAGCCAGGAGCTGGCGCTGTCCCTGGGAAAGGTTACCACCGTCTCCTGTGATCACCGTATCATAGCCCTCCGGCAGCTGACGGATAAAACCGTCCGCATTTGCCAGCTTTGCGGCTTCAATGCACTCCTCATCCGTTGCGTCCAGACGGCCGTAACGGATATTTTCCATAACTGTAGCAGAGAAAAGATGCGTATCCTGCAATACCAACCCCAGGGAGCGACGAAGGTCACCCTTGCGGATCTTATTCACATTAATACCGTCATAGCGGATCTTACCATCCTGAATATCATAGAACCGGTTGATCAGATTGGTAATGGTAGTCTTTCCTGCACCGGTAGATCCCACAAATGCGATCTTCTGTCCTGGCTTGGCAAAAAGAGAAACCCCGTGCAGCACCATTTTCTCCGGAACATAGCCAAAATCCACATCGTCCATTACGATGTCGCCCTCCAGCCTTCTATACTCCACCTCACCGGATTCCTGATGCTGATGTTTCCATGCCCAAAGGCCTGTACGTTCCTCGCTCTCCACAAGGCTTCCATCCGGAAGCTCCTTCGCATTGACCAGCATGACATACCCGTCATCCTGTTCCTGTTCTTCATCCAGCAGCTTAAAGACACGATCCGCACCTGCCAGTGCCATTACAATGGCGTTCAGCTGCATGGATACCTGGTTGATCGGCATATTAAAGCTCTTATTGAACTGCAGAAATGCGAAGAGACTGCCCACCGAGAGAGGCGCGATTCCCGAGAATGCCGCTCCCTCCACTCCAAAATGGGATAAAATGAGCAGAGCCCCCACCACGGCACAGATCACGTAGCTCAGATTTCCCAGCTGAGCCATAGCCGGCATCAAAATGTTTGCATATTTATTTGCATTATTAGCACTTTCGAACAGCTGATCATTCAGTTTGTCGAAATCCTCGATGCTCTTCTCCTCGTGACCGAAGACCTTGACAACCTTTTGTCCGGTCATCATTTCCTCGATAAAGCCGTTTACGGAGCCGATATCCTTCTGCTGGGCAACGAAATAAGCCCCGCTCTTCTTGGATATACCCATAGTCACTAACAGCATGACGACTACCATGATAAATGTTACTATGGTCAACGGAACGCTTTGAAGGATCATGCAGAAGGTCACTCCGAGTATGGTAATCCCACTGGAAAAAAGCTGCGGAATACTCTGACTGATCATCTGGCGGAGGGTGTCGATATCATTAGTATACATAGACATGATATCCCCACGGGTATGACTGTCGAAATACCGGATCGGCAATGTCTCCATATGGTTAAACATTTCCTCCCTGAGACGCTTCAGCGTACCCTGGGTTACATTTACCATGATCCGGTTCTGTGCATATACGGCGCCGATACCGATTGCATAAAATCCTGCCGTCCGCAGGATGGCCCCCAACAATGGCCCGAAATCCCTCGAGCCGGAAGTCAGCATGGGATCGATATAATCATCGATCAATACCTGCATGAACATAGTCCCCTGCAGGTTGGCCAAAACGCCGACGATAATGCAGATAAATACAATGATCATATGTGGTTTGTAAAACCGGAACACATAACCCAGCAAACGTTTCAGTACCGCTCCCGGGTTCTCAATGGAGGGCTTCATCCCCCTCGCTCTCATTCTTCCTGGTGCCGGCATCAGCCCTCACCTCCAATCAAAAAAAGTATGTAATCATGGTTTTGCCCCTCGCTTCGCTCACGGCTCGTCGGTCGGCGCGATTCAAATAATGACTTCGTCATTTCGCGCCTCCCGTCAATGTTTTGCCCCTCGCTTCGCTCACGGCCCGTCGGTCGGCGCGATTCAAATAATGACTGCGTCATTTCGCGCCTCCCTCATCAAAGTCTTTGCTTCCGCCTTGCTGAGATTCATAGACATCGCGATAAATTTCATTGGATTCCAAAAGCTCCTGATGCGTTCCGAAGCCGCTGATCCGGCCCTGTTCCATGACAATGATCCTGTCTGCATCCATTACACTGGATATTCTCTGGGCGATGATCAGTTTTGTGGTATCCGGGATGTATTCGCGGAAGCCTGCCCGGATCTTTGCATCTGTTGTAGTATCCACCGCACTGGTGCTGTCATCCAGAATGAGTATCTTCGGTTTCCTTAGCAGCGCCCGGGCGATGCAGAGTCTCTGCCTCTGACCGCCGGAGAGATTTGTCGCCCCCTGCTCCAGTTTGAAGTCGTAGCCATCACGAAGTTTATTGATGAACTCATCCGCGCAGGCAAGCCGACAGGCCTCCTGACAGTCCTCCAGTGTGGCATTCGGATTCCCCCAACGAAGATTCTCCAGGATCGTGCCGGAGAAAAGGACATTTTTCTGAAGCACCACAGCCACCTCACTGTGGAGCGTATCCATATCATAGGTGCGGACATCTTTGCCTCCCACGGATACGGTGCCGGACTCCACATCATACAAACGGCTTATCAGGGACACCAGACTGGACTTAGAGCTTCCGGTTCCACCGATAATACCGATGGTTTCCCCACTTCGAATGGACAGGTTGATATCCTGCAGTACAGGAGCCTCCGAGGTATCGTTATAACGGAAAACCACATGGTCAAATGTAATGCTGCCATCCGTAATCTCATAATCCGGATTCTCCGGATTCGTCAATGCGCTCTCCTCCTCCAGTACCTCCGCAATACGCTTGGCACTTGGCAGGGACATGGTAATCATAACCGCAACCATGGAAAGCATCATTAGGCTCATCAGGATCTGCATACAGTAGGTCAGAAGCTGGGTCAGATTACCGGTTGTAAGGTCAATCTGGTTCGTATTTACTATGATCTTCGCGCCTACCCAGCTCACCATCAAAATGCAGAAGTAAACCGTTGTCTGCATAATGGGTGCAATAAAGGCCATCAGCCTTTCTGCCTTGCAGAAAATCTTATAGATCATCAGGCTGGTGCGATTGAATTTTTCCTTCTCATGCTCCTCACGTACGAAGCCCTTTACCACACGGATTGCCGTAACATTTTCCTGCACGCTCTCATTCATTTTGTCGTATTTCGGAAAAGCTTCAGAGAAGATCTTTGTCACTTTCCGGATCAGGAAAAAAGCGATGATTGCCAGGAAGATTACAGCTCCCAGATAAACCAGGGACACTTCGGTGCTGATCATAAAGGCGGCCACCATACAGATGATCAGACTTGCCGGTGCACGTGTCAGCATCCGAAGAACCATCTGATAAGCATTCTGCACATTTGACACATCCGTGGTCATACGTGTCACCAGACTAGATGTGGAGAATTTATCAATATTGGCAAATGAATAAGTTTGGATCCTTCGATACATGGATCGTCGCAGATTCCGGGCAAATCCGGTGGATGCCCTGGCGCCGTACTTTCCTCCCATTATGCCTGCCCACAGTGCGCCGCCGGCTAGTAGCAGCATGATTCCACCGTACATCAACACGCGATCCATATCCACCTTATCCGCCTCCGAAAGATCTATGATCTTTCCCATGTATTGCGGAATCAGAACTTCAAAGATCACTTCAAGCACCATAAAAAGAGGTGTCAGAAAGGACACCATCTTAAATTCCTTTACTTCTTTCAGTATTCGTTTCAGCATGTCAGAACCTCAAAAAAATAATACTCCATACTTATCTTACCCGCGCCCCCTCCTCTTTTCAAGTCAAAAATCGTTTATCTACTCTGAAGGTGCGAAAACAGTGGGATCATCTGTAACGGAGGAATTCTTCCAAAGTGGTACGGGGACAGGCTAAGTGCCACATGTGTAGCTGAAGTTTTTTATTCTTCAGATAGGCATGTGAACGTGTACCTGTCCCCGGATCACTTTTCTTCCGCATCACATCTGCGGCTCATACTGTGCCAAACGCTCAGATAGAAGGCGAATCAATTCATCCTTGCTCGCCAGCTCTTCATCCTTGCTCGTCAGCTCTTTATTCATGCTCGCCAGCTCTTTATTCATGCTCGCCAGCTCTTTATTCATGTTCGCCAGCTCCTCCGCTTTACTATCCAGTTGCTCCTCCATTTCGATCATTTTGTCTATATATTCATCCATATCCAGTTCCAATGAATGATCCCGATCTCGCATTTCCTCGACCCCCTCTCGTATCTCATCATATTTGCGATACAAATGATCCATGAGCATTCTCGTAAAACTCATTAGAGCCGTTTCGTCACTGCCTTTGATCTCTCCTGCCTGATAAGCCTGCGATATCGTGTTCATTATATCATTTTTGTAGAGGTCGAGCAACTTTTGAATATCTTCCGGTTCCCGTTTCTCCGCCAGTAAAGATCGAAGACTAAGGAGCTTGAAAGGAAGCAGAATCACCATACTTTTTTCCCTGATTTCTCTCGGTGTCTGCTCCTGAAACCGGATTACAGTAATATTCTGTTGATGCGGACATTGCACTTCCTGCAGATTTGAGCTTAGTATCCGGATCTGGAGAATACGGAACAGCTGCTCGTCACTTAAGAACCTGTCTTGGGAAAATGATTTGCTTTTTTGCATCCAAAACTACATATTCCACTATCGCTTCCTCAGTCAGGGTAACCTTCACGATTACCTTCTGTCCGAAATAAGCACTGGGGATCCTGCAGGTTCCGATGGGATCATCGTTCTCCCGGTTACGGTAATTTCCGGAATAAAAGCAGAGGACATTGTCCGAAGAAACCGGAAGCTCCACTGTTTTTTGGGCCGGAAGAGGGGTATTTCTTCTGAAGAGTTCCAGCAACTCCCCGCCCACACCGGAACTGATACTGATCCCCTCGATACAGCAATCCACGGAAAAGCATTTTTTGATCAGTTCTTCTTTTTCGGAGTTCAGCTTCAGGAGATGTGCAAAGGCTCCTCTCGCCTGATCGTTATCGAAAGACACCGTTTCTTTACTGCAAAGGGCCTGCAATTCTTCAGTGAACAGGCGTTTCAAATACTCTGAACGTTCATCAAAGGTGATATAGAGTGCCTCGTTCCTCTCTCCGAATTCCAGGCCTGTCTCTTTGTACATTGCCCTTAATTCGGCTTCTATTTTTCTCTTCAGTTTTTCCGGGTCAAGCCTTCCGGGATCCTTTTCATACTGAATTGAGGCAGAACTCATTACCGACAATACATCTCCGTCCACATCAAACAGCAGGAATTCCGCATAATCCGGGCGAACGGAACTAAGCAAAATGGTTTTCCTTCCCAGTTCCTCATTCTGAAAAAGTCCGTAGGCCGATGCCAAAGCCCCCGTGATCAGCTTTTTTAGCTTGATTCCGCACTCTGTTGCAGCCCTCTTCACCCTTTCCCGTTGCGAATAGGTTACGTACTGGGGGAGCACACATATTGCTTCCGTGATCACGTCTCCCGCCGTAAGCTCAACCATATCCTTAACAACACGCATCAGCGCATTGATGGCCCCCTCGATCCGAAACAGATCCGAAGTCCGAAACCCGATGGTATTTCGGAGAGCTTCCGAAACGATCTCATTTCCGTCTGCACAGGCATAAGAAATGACATCTCCGGTAAGATCAATGGATACTAACATACTCTTCCTCCTCTGTTTGCATTGCTGCAGACTTTATCCTTGTCTTGCAAAACGATTATAACATATAATTTACCAGCAACGAAACACTATTTCCTTTGGAATAATCATTCTGATTCCAAACCCCTTTCCCATTCGCCAAACTCTGAACCCCATTTTTTGCGAGTTACTATTCACGGGTTAACCGATAGCCCAGATCAAAAAGAAAATACATAGGTAAGGTAGATCCGGTAACGAAGGAGATCATTCCTTCACAAAAAAACAGCAAGCAGGAAAGTGAAAAAACAAGCCAGCAGCAGGATCGGAGCATTGAGTAATGCAGTGCTCCGATAAAAGCGGTGTATTTATGAGTGGGAGCAACTATGTGGCTGTTCCCGCTTTTTTATAGGGATCATAACCCGTGAATTGTAACCTTTTGCGACATCTGAATAATCCTCAAAGCCAAAAATAAGTGACATTCCGTTTCTGCTGTGATAAAATAATAGTATATATCTGTCATTGTCAGAAATCTCTTACAGAAAGGAAGGTGAGGCTTTCATGGGAAAGTTTTCCATACGAAATGTCGTCTTCGGCGACAGAAATCCGAAGATCTGTGTTCCCATCGTCGGTCGCACCGATGAAGAGGTTCTGGCACAATCTGCCGCGATCCGGGAGGAATCTGACAGGATCCGAAAGCTCGGTCTCCGGCCGGGACCGGTTGTGGATATGATTGAATTCCGGGCGGATTACTATGACAATGTAACGAATCAGACACAGCTTACGGAGCTCCTTCGAAAGCTGCATAATGACCATCCGGAACGTCTGCTGCTCTTTACTTACCGCAGCGAGGAAGAAGGCGGCGAGCTTCGTCACGACCGTGCCGAGAATATGATCGATGATATCTCTGCCTGGGCCATGGTGAGCGGTGTTATCGATCTGATCGATATTGAACTGCTTTCCGGCAACTACCGGGTAGTGAGAAATGCCACAAAAGCCCGCGATCTGGGCATCGGTGTCGTGATGTCCTACCATAATTTTGAGAAGACACCTCATACGGACGAAATGGAGGAGCTACTCTGGGATATGGAGCAACTGGGAGGTGATATTCTGAAGCTTGCAGTAACGCCGCGTAATCATTTTGATGTAGACCGCGTACTGGAACTGACGGAGGCTGTCACCCGCGGAAGTGCCTCTCACCCCATTTCCCGTCCAGCGGTTTTGATTTCCATGCAGGAGGAGGGTGTGAAAACACGCACATCCTGCGCAAAAACAGGAAGCGCATTTACCTTTGCCACTATCGGTACGGGTTCAGCGCCCGGCCAGCTCAGTCTGGAAGAAATGGTAAAAGCACTTTAGATTATGAAAAACCACCCGAACGAATCGGGTGGTTTTTATTAGGCGCCTACGGCGCTGGGTTTTTACGGATCGCTTCCGCCTTAAACATTTCTTTTTGGGGGTTTTCGGTCTTCCGGCGGCTTCGGTCCTTTTTCATCGGGCTTCGGTTCATCCGGAAGAGGGAAACGAAGATTCCAGGTGCTTCGCAGCGCATCCATAAAGCTTAAGGTCTGTGCTGTTTCAATATGCTTAACCTGTTCGGTCTCAATCTTTCCGGTAATGATAGCCTCACGGGCAGCAAGGAATTCATACTCATATCCACTGATCTGATTATCCGGCTGTACATACTCTTCAAGAAGCTCTCCGTCCTTATCAAATACGGAAACAGCAGTCGGGTCATTGGTTCCTTCCACTTCAATTCTTCCGTCCGTGCCATAGATCACTGTCCGGTTATCCAGTTCTGTCATCATGGAGACAACAGCCGTGGCACCCTGTCCCTGAGGATAGGTCATCTGGATCGTTTCAAAAGCATCCACGCCTGTCGATGTACCGATCATGGAGGAAGCCATAGACTTCGGCATCATGCCAATAGCCAGATTCGCCATATAAAGCGGATAGACACCCAGATCAAGCAACGCACCGCCGGCAAGATCCGGGCGGAGCAGTCGCTCCTTATCCCGCAGATTATAGCCCAGGGATGTCGTCACATAACGGACTATACCTATGGTCTTCTTGGCCAGTATTTCACGCAGGCGATCCATCAATGGTACAAAACGGGTCCACATGGCCTCCCCGATGAATACACCCTTATCACGCGCATACTGGATCACCTTGGTAGCCGTTGCGGAATTATAGGAAAAAGGTTTTTCCACCAGCACCGGTTTCCCGGCGTCAATACATTTCTTTGCCCAAAGTGCATGATTGGAATTGACCGTAGCCACATATATCAGTTCCACTTCCTCATCCTTCAGCAGTTCATCATAGGAACCATACGCCTTCGGGATCTCATACTTCTCAGCGAACTCCTTTGCGCGGGAGTCTTCTCTTGCCGCAACCGCGGCGATTCGAAAGCCATCCAGTGCGTTGATGGTCTCCGCAACCTTTCCGGCTATGTGTCCCGCTCCCAGAATTCCGATACTGAATTCAATCATATCATTTCCTTTCTTTATCCGGCTCTTAAAAATCTTCCTCTGTTGTGATCTCCGTGAAATCAGGAATCGGCTGACCACCGGTCAGTTTTTTAATGCGCTCCATAAACTTCTTATATCCCTCGCTTGTGGAATCGATCAGTTTTTCCAGCTGATCCTGGGTTCCCGTAGCAAGGCTTACCGATGTTTTTCCACTGTCAACCGGCTTGATCTCTATGCCGGCTGACTTAGTCTTCAGTGTCACATCACCGGAAACACGAAGAGATCCCTTTCCCTGTTCCGCTGTAAGGGCAACTTCATCAAAATGCAGCTTCAGCATTTTGCCCTTTTCCTTCTCGGCAACCTTTCCATTGACGGTTAGATTTAATGTCTTCGAATTGCTCAGGGAAAAAGAGCCGCTGCCCTGGAAGGTCTGGTCTGCTTTTGTATAGCTCTGATCATAAGAAGCAGACATGATATCCCTGCCCAGCACGGATGCACTCATGGTGGCCTGTGTCTTGTAAGCTCCCCCTTCATCCTTTGTATTAATTCCAAGATCGAAGGTGATGGACTGCCCCATCAGATTGATGTCAGCCTTCAGCCTGGTTATCGTCTGAGAATCTGCTGAAATAGAGGTATAATTCAGTTCCGCACCAATCGTGTAGGTCATCAGCGCAATGTTGATATTTGCCTTAATCCCTACAACCTTATCATCTTTGATATACACATAGTATACCAGGTCATCCTTGAAAAGGTTCTTTGCCAATGCCTTGATCTGCACGGAATACTGTGCAGGATCAATGCCTGATAATCCGGGGATATTTGCGGTAATACCGGTGGATGTGATCGACTCCAGCGACTTATCAACCGCCTCACTTATCATTTCCTGAATGGTTTCCTTCGGGATCGTTACGCTGTACTTCTTTGCACTGACGGAAATGTCCCCTGCATACAGCGTTTCACTTCCTTCCCGACTGACCTTGGAATCCTTCCAAAGCTTGTTATCATCAGAGAATAAACCATCGGTCAAACCAAGATTGTTACCGGAGAATAAATTCAGATCAAAATCCGGGATCATCGACAAAGCCTGCTTTACCTTGTCATCCTTGATCAAAGGAGAATTCTTGAGGGATGAGAGCACGTTCTTATTATTGAGCACGAGATATCCCGTCATCAGATCCTCAACCGTAAGATAGGTCTGATTCTCATCCGCAAAGACTTCCGCATCAATCAGTTCCGTATCATCACTCTTCAGTTCGAGGTCTCCCGACAGCTGCTTGCCTGCTTTATCAATCGCAACGTCTGCCTTCAGGTCCATACTCTTTCCGGTATCATTCGTACCGCCTGTTACCGTAAGATCTGCGATGACTTCACCGCCTTCCGATCCGAAGGACTTCGCTATATCGTCCAGTCCGAATTCCGAAGCCAGAAGTGACTGTTCAAAAAGCTTATCTCCCGCGGTCATGTTCTCCATGGCCTCTTTCACAACTTTTTTGGCCGGGAAGAATACATAGACACAAAGGAAATATGCTGCTACCGCCGCAACTGCCAGACCGATACCGCTGAAAATGAGCACCTTTGCCTTTTTGGACATTTTTTTCTTCGGCGGCTTCGGAGGCTGTCCGTAACCGGCGCCACTCGTACCGTAAGGATTCGCGGCAGGTGCTGTTCCGTAGGGGCTCTGTACTCCGTTTGTTCCGTAAGGACCGCGTGCAGCTGCATCATACTGACTCTGAGAGCTGTTTGTTCCATATGGACTCTGCGCACTGTTTGTTTCATACGGGCTTTGGGTTCCGTTTGTTCCATACGGACTCTGGGCGCTGTTTGATCCATACGGGTTCTGGGTACTGTTCGTTCCATACGGACTTTGAGTACCGTTTGTTCCATACGGACTCTGGGTGCTATTTGTTCCATACGGACTCTGGGTGCTATTTGTTCCATACGGACTCTGGGTGCTGTTTGCTCCATACGGACTCTGCGCACTGTTTGTTCCATACGGACTTTGGGTACCGTTTGTCCCATATGGATTCTGGATATCATTCGTTCCGTACGGATCCTGTGCATTATTATTCATTGCATAGGGATCCCGAGGTGTATTCGGATCCTGTGTTCCATAAGGATTCTGATTCTGTTCGTCCATTCTGTTACCCCCTTTACTGCTGGGTCTTTCTAATACTCTTTCGCTTCCTCTTCCCCGTTCATCACACGGAGTGCTCCCTGTGCAAGGGCAAGAAGTTCATCCTCACCGGGGTAAATCGTTACCGGTGCGATGAATTTTACATGGTCTGCAATCTGTTCCGTCACATATTTTCCATATGCGATGCCGCCTGTCAGAATGATCTGGTCCACCTTGCCGGATAGAACTGCCGCCATGGATCCGATGTCCTTGGCTACCTGCAGGATGAAGGCATCAAATACCGTCTTTGCGTAAGCATCCTCCTCAGCCATCTTAGCCACCTCACGGGCATCGTTGGTATGCAGGTACGCATTGAAACCGCCGTTACCGATGAGCATCTTCATGATTTCCTTCTTCTCATACTTGCCGGAGAAGCAAAGGTCAACCAGTGCTCCCGGAGGAACGGCGCCTGCGCGTTCCGGTGAAAATGCGCCGTCACCCGACAAAGCGTTGAATACATCCACAACCTTTCCGTCCGTATGTGCTCCGACGGATACGCCGCCGCCCATGTGAACCACGATCAGGTTCAGCTCCGGATAAGGCTTGCCCACCTCCTTTGCATAACGCTTTGCGACAGCCTTCTGATTCAGTGCATGGAAGATGCTGACACGGGGAAGCTCCGGAACACCGGAGATCCGTGCTGTATCCATCAGTTCATCCACAACTACCGGATCAACGATATAGGAAGGAACTCCGATTTCGTCTGCGATCTCGCGTGCCAGGATACCTCCAAGATTGGAAGCATGCTCACCGCCGCGAGCGATCTCAAGATCATGGAGCAGATCATCCGTTACAGCATAGGTTCCGCTGGGAATCGGCTTCAGAAGTCCGCCACGGCCTACGATCACGTTGAAGCTCTTTACATCCACATCCTTTGCCTGAAGGAAATCCAGGATCATTTTCTTACGGAAATCCTTCTGATCAACAATCTTGTCAAACTGCGCGATCTCCTCAGTGGTATGGCGCAGTGTTTCTTCAAAAAGCAGGGACTCATCCTCGAAGATACCAAGCTTGGTGGAGGTAGAACCCGGATTAATAATAAGGGATTTGATTGCCATTGTTTTTCTCCTTTTATTCTCCAATCATTCCGGCAAATGCACTGTCATCCTTGCAAATGCCCATGCGCTGTCATCCTTGCAAATGTACATGTACCGCCATCCTGACGAATGTACTTACTGTGCATTTTTCTTCAGTGAATCAGCCACCAGTGCGCCAAGCGCCAGGCTGTTTACCTTTACTTCAAAGGAATCGGAGCGGGATGTCAGAATAACCGGTGCTGCCGTTCCCGTGATCAGGTTGCCATTCTTTACCTTTGCAAAATGTACCAGTCCCTTGTAAAGGATATTTCCTGCATGGATATCAGGGAAAAGCAGGACGTCTGCATCACCGACGATCTTACGTCCGGTAGCGCCCTTATGCTGAGCGGCCTCCGGGCAAGTTGCCAGATCCAGGGAAAGAGGGCCGTCCACGATGCAACCTGTGATTTCTCCTGCTTCGTTCATTTTTGTGAGTTCACCCGCCTCAACGGTAGCAGGCATCTTGGGATTTACCACCTCCACCGCAGCCAGAGGAGCCACCTTCGGATTCTCGATACCGCAGGCATTACAGATTTCAACGGTATTCCGGATGATATTTGCCTTATCCTCCAGTGTGGGATAAGGAACAAATGCCACATCCGTCAGGAAAAGCAGATGATCCACGCCTTCCATCTCAAAGACACAGACATGAGACAGCGGACGTCCCGTGCGGAGACCAACTTCCTTATCCAGTACACTGCGGAGGAAATCCTTGGTATCGATCAGGCCCTTCATGTACATATCCGCCTTGCCGTCATGCACCTGCTTTACAGCAACCTTTGATGCTTCGATGGGATCCTTTACGTCAATGATCTCATAATCGGAAAGATCCATATTCAGTTCCTTTGCGATGACGGAGATTTTGTCCAGATCGCCTACCAGCACGCTGTCCGCGATCCCCTGCTCCTTGGCAGCCTTTACTGCCAGAAGTACTTCGTTATCCTGTGCAACCGCTACGGAAACCTTCTTCTTCGGGCACTGCTTTACCCGATCCAGTAAATCGTTAAATGTCTTGCTCATTTTCTTCTTCCTTCCTCATTTTATGCAATAAAAGCACATAGTTATATGGATTTTATCATTTTCCACCTTTCTATGCAAGAAGATTTCATACTGCCGCCCCGTTGTGAGTCCCCGGGGTATGGTTATGTCTTGTTTTACTGCTATGGTTGCATTCATATTTCGGCCTTTCGTGCCGGATGAAGGGTGATAGAGACACGAAGAACTCCGGCAGGAGGGAAAGATTCCCCACCTATTCGATTGTCACGTCGGTTGCCAAATGAGTATTCGTGCAAGCACGACACCCGCTTTGCGACCTTATCATACACACAAAAATCCCCCCGGAATTCCGGGAGGATTGTGATATTTACAGCATCGCATTCATGCGTTCGATTGCCTTGCTGCGTTCTTCTTTTTCTTCGTCTGTCTCGAAATAAGCTGTGATCTGCTCTCTGGTCATTCCGCCGAAATCCCTGAGGATCCATTTTGTCGAACCGATAATGGCGATCACTACCAGGAAGACGACGGGGATCGCCGTCAGGATCACGACAGCCGTACAGCTCGAAGTTCCCGCGCCCGCTCCGAGGATGCAAAGCGGAGATACGGAAAGCAGCAGAGCCCAGAAGAGACGCAATCTCTTCTTCGGATCATCATTCACTCCCAATCCCTTCTGGGTGGCCGCAGCCATGGTATAGGCGGATGAATCCATGGTGGTAACTAGCAGAATAAATGTACCCACCAGCCATACGCCGATCACCAGCTTCGGCACATCTACCGTGGCAGCCAGTGTATCACTGATCAGCGCAAATTCATCCCAGGTATTGTAGAATGCATCCAGTGGAGTACTTCCCTGTCCCAGGGTTGACCAGTCGAAATCCTTGTACAGACTGAGTCCGTTGCCGGAGATCACGCCGAAGAAAAGCACATCTGCCGCAACTCCGGCACCGATCACGGTCAGAATGATACTCCGGATAGTACGTCCGCGGGAACATTTTGCAATAAAGATCCACATAACAGGGGCAAGGCCGATCCACCATGCCCAGTAAAATACCGTCCACTCCATGGCAAAATTCGTACCCGGCTCCGTTTGCCCCGGTCCCACATTAAAGAGCATGGAGAAGAAATTCTGGAACTGACTTCCGATAGACTGTGTGGTGCTGTTGATAATATATCCGGTATTTCCAAGGATCAGGATCAGCCCCAGCATCACGCCGCAGAGTATGATGCACAGCTTGGAGAGATACAGGATTCCCTTCTCGATTCCGGACAGAGCGCTCCAGGTAAAGAGCGCCGTCAGGGCCAGGATCAGGATCACATCAATGGCGTAATTCTCCGGCGTTCCGAAAACGTTGTGCAGGAAATTCGCCAACATGGGAATACCGGTTCCGTAGGTAATGGTCAATCCGCCCAAGATACCCAGGATGAAGATGATATTGATCACTGTTCCCAGAGGACCCTTTACTGCTTTTTCACCGAATACGCCTTCACATCCGCCCTGGATGGTAAGACCGGGCTTTTTCATTACGTAATACCGGTAGCCGATGGGTACGATACCTGCCGCATAGATCGCCCATGCAGGAATTCCCCAGTGGAAGAAGCTGTAGGAAAGGGAGTTCTCTGCCATTTCCTCCACGCCCCAGCCAAATGGCCAGACATCCGTCCAGCAAATGTACTCCGCATACTCAACGGAAGGCCAGAAGATCATACTGGAGCCCATGGCCGCGCAGAAGATCATGGCGGCATAACCGAACCAGCCGAATTTCGGCTTCTCACGTCCCATGCGGATACTTCCGTACTTGGAGAAGGCCAGCCACAGCACATAAAAGAGGATTGCGGCTACAAGAATGATAAAAAGCCAGCCGAATTTATAGATCACAAAATTCTTTGCATTTCCCAGCCCGGAGATCACACTGTCCCCGGCAAAAATGGTTCCGATCACCAACGCAGCCATAAGTCCGAGGCTGACCACTATCGTTACGACATCATACTTCTTTGTCATGACATTTCCTTTCACAACTCCCAAAGGAGATACTACTTGTTCTCACTCTTTGTAATAAGGCTGAGAACTCGGAAACCATAATACGGAGACGGCAGGCAGATCACGCCCAGCTCCTGAAGCTGCTCAACTGCTTCCTGATTTCGGGTATTGGACATAAAGGACATGATGAAGATCGGTTTCATCCGGTCTCCCAGTCTTTCCCTGACAATTTTGAATGCCTCGATCATATAGTTGATGCAGGGATCATCTATGTGTAACAACAGCGTGTAGCCGAAAAGGATCATATCGATCTGTTCCTGCTCCATTACGGTAACCAGCGCATCCGCCAGCATATCCGCATCATAGGACAGTGTCACTGTCATATCCAGCGGGTTGGAAATGTTCGCATAATCCGGAAGTCTGTCCTTCAGATACTTCGTCACCTCCGGCGTGAAGTCCGGGAATTCCAATGGAAATGTAGCCGAAGCCTCCCCCACGATGGCAGCCTCTCCTCCGGACAGATTCAGGGACGCCACACGGTTTCCCGCCGGCAGCTTCTCATAGTAAGAGCAGGTGATCAGGACATAGATGAATTCCTCCAGATCCCGGCAGCGGATCACTCCTGTTTCATGAAGCAAAGCATTAAAATCATCATCCGAGAAGCTTTCCACGCTTCCGGTATGATTTTTCGTCAGGATCCGTGTTTTTTCGTTGGAGCCGGACTTGATGAGAGCTACCGGCTTCTTCGACCTTGCGTAAGCCACTGCCTCCCGGAAGGCCGGAAGATCCTTGATCCCATCGATATAAAGGCCGATCACCTTCGTAGCCTCATCATCTGCCAGATACCGGATCAGCATCGGCATGGTAAGGGAATTGGCATTTCCGCAGGAAATGACATAGGAAAACCGGGTGTTCTGATTATCGATCAGCGAGAGACCGATCATTCCGCTCTGGGAAATGATCCCGATATTTCCTTTTCTTTCTCTCTTCTCGGAGAGAAAAGCAAAGGCATTGATATTGTCACGGAAATTACTGAAGCCTGCGCAGTTCGGCCCCAGGATCGTGATGTCCAGTTCCTCTGCGGTGCGGACCAGCTCCTCCTCCAGAGCAACATCCTCCGGCTTCCCGGTCTCACTGAAACCGCTGGCAAAAAGGATTGCTGCCTTTGCATTCTTTTCGTGCCCCTCCTTCAGAAGAGAAATCACTGTTTTTTTATTCGTCGCTATGATCAGAAGATCGATATCGCAGGGAAGCTCTGAAATGCTGTGATAACAGGTTTTTCCATACAATACGTCTCGCTTAGGGTTTACATAATATACCCTCTCCGGATCATCGATCATTGACGCAAGATTCTTACAAACCGCTCCGCCAAAGCCCTCCGACTCATTTGCGCCGATCACGGCTATGGTTTTCGGTCGAAACAGTTCCTCGTAGTTCATTTCCTTCCTCCCTCACCCCGGCTATTCCGCCAGATAGATCTCTGCTTTCTTCTCGTAGACGGCTTCCTTCGGGAATTTCTCCCGGAGTGCCCGCAGCATGGTCTCTTCATCAAAAAGACCTGTATCGCTGATATATCTTCTGAGCATTTTCAGATTCAGATTCTTATCGTTCCCCTCCGGAGCCTCATAAAAATGAGCAGATTCCGCGGCAAAACGTCTGTATTTTTCAAAAAAACGGTCACTCAGGATGATAAAATCATCCGGTTCATTGATCGTGGGGTTGGCAATCTCCCCGCCTTCCGTATCCAGCTTCACGACACAACCTGCTTCGCCGCCCCTCATCTGGGAGCCGTAGAACGGGTAAAAGGATACGGAATAGCCCTTGCTGTTCCCGGCGTAACACAGGATCTCCCCCACCGTAAGAGCTCCCTGTCCTCCGATCCCTATGATGAATATTTCCTTCAGCATCTTAACTCTCCTGTATGATAAACGGTTGACATATAGTCGTTGATCAGATCCGTCATTTCCTTCGGACTGCGTTTGTAATTCGTGGGACAGGGTGACAGGAGCTCCACCATGTGGAAGCCTCCCTCCCTGAGATAGCCGTCCAGTGCCCTCTCCAGATAAAGCCTGGCCTCATCAATATGCGGCCTGTCACTGAGGGCTGCCCTTGCCAGATAACGGATCGGGAGCTTTCCGATCACATTCTCCACCAGGAAACCTGCCTCCGCATCTTCCGTTCCGGTACCGATATACGCCGGTGAGATCTGTCCGCCGGTCATGGAGAAAAGGCCGTTATTGATCACAACGATAAATGCATCATCATTTCTGCGTGCTGCGTGGATCAGCTCTTCGATGCCGATGGCGTAAGCTGCGCCGTCTCCCATGTAGGAGATCACCACATTCAGCTTCCGGGTTTCCTTATATCCTTTAGTCACATCCAGAACCCGGCCATGAGCGCACATAACCGAATCGTATTCCACGTCATCGATCATCAAGGAGCAGCAGGCCACATCCAGCATCAGGGTTACCCTCTCTGCCAGTCCCTTCTTCCGGATGATATCATCCAGCAGCATCATCGCTGTCCTGTGACCGCAGCCCGCACAGAGCATATTATAGTTCCCGGAACGGGGCAGAACCTGTACTTCCGGCATTTTCCACTCACCCGGCAGTACCTTGCTGACCTCAGCCGGCACAGCAGCCGGAGCGGGAAGTTCCGTATCCTTCTGCTCACCGATCACCTCCAGGATATCCAGCACCGTCGGACAGGTGGACATACTGCTTACGGAATCATAGGTGTAACGGAAACGGGTGTAATACTCCACATCTCTCCTGAGCTGCCGAAGGATGCTCAACTCCACCACAATGATCCTGCGGCAGTTCGGGATATTCCGGAATGCTTTCTCCGGGAAAGGATACAGGGTTACGGGAACGATCAGGCCGACCTTCAGGCCTTTCGCCCTGGCTCTCTTCACCACGTCTCTGCAGACTCTCGCACAGATGGAGTAGGCTACAAGGATCACCTCCGCATCCTCTGTTTCATAGCACCGGTACCGCTGCTCATTCTGTTCGATCAGCGCATATTTCTCCGCCATATCACGGGTAAAATCCGGGTCATGGTAATTCACATTCTGTACCAGCTTCGGCGCTCCCGTGGAATTTCCCTTCAGGGTATAATCCAGTCTGTCGATATCATTCAGTCTCGCAGGCAGGATCTCCACGCTTTCCCGGGTGTGAGCGATATCGCTGTCGTAGGTTACGATCACGGGATTCCGGTATTTTTCCGCAAGTTCATAGGCCAGCTCCGGCATTTCCATGCAGTCCCGGATGCTTGAGCAGGAAAGCACGATGGCATGATAGTCGCCATTTCCGCCGCCCTTTGTCATCTGATCATAATCGCCCTGACTCCTCGGAATATCTCCCAGTCCCGCTCCTTCGCGCATGACATTCAGGATAACACAGGGCACAAAATCCGCTGCCATGTAGGAAATGGCCTCCTGCATCAGAGAGAAGCCACAGCCCGATGTTACGGTAAGCGCCCTGGCTCCCGCCGTGCTGGCTCCCATGATCATATTCGCTGCCGAGATCTCGGAGCTGGCGTGTACAAATGTCACTCCGTATTTCTCATGCTCCGCTTCCAGCAGTTCATAGACGTCAGTGGACGGCGTGATGGGATAACCTGCGTAAAAATTCAGTCCCGCTGCCAGCGCCCCGTGGGCAAATGCTTCATTTCCGTTCAGTATCTTTTTCATGATGATATTCTTCCTCGAAGATCTTATAAAATTCCTTGGCGTAACGGTAAACGGTAATGGCGAACTCCCCCGTTTCGATCCCCAGGCGCCGCCGGTACTCGCACCAATTGCTGAAATACAATCCCCAAAGGGCGATATAGCAGTAAATCAGAAGACGTGTCTCCTCCGTGCATCCCTCGGGATAGTACGCATCGATCACCTGATCCGCAAAAGCCCTGTCGTGCATGTGGTATGTAATGAAGGCTGCAATATCCGTCAGGGGATCGGCCACGGCCGAATACTCCCAGTCGATGAGATTGACCTTCATCTCCCCGTCATTTCCGTAGGAAACAAGGAAATTATCCGGATTCATGTCCCCATGGGCCCGAACGGGCTTGTGGGCATGTGCCTTCACATAAGACCGGAGCGACATGCAATGCTCCTTCGTTCGTTCATAATCTTTATATTCGGAGGGCTTCCCCTCTCTCTTATCCTCGTAATACTGGATCATTTCAAAAAGGTCCAATCGGTCCCTGCCCGGCAGCCCCAGCTCATGAAATGTTCTGGCCAGCTTCATGCAGGCGGCAACCTCTTTTGGATTCGTTTCATCCACGGCGCGGGAGTTTTCGATAAACTTTGAGATCTTATATCCCTTCTCCGGGTCAAGATAGACCACTTCCTCGGAGAGTCCCTTTCCGGCAAGACCATCATATATTTCTTTTTCCGCCTTGCGGTCTATGAATTCCTCGGTTCCGTCGCCGGGAACCCGCATGATGTATTTCTCCCCTTTGATGGTGAACAGGAAGGAACGATTCGTTACTCCCTTTTTCAGGACCTGAATATCCTTTATATCCTCCATCTTTACGTGGAAGACCTCCCGGATGATACGACTGGTATCGTTCTGCAGGATGGGAGCGTAATATTCAATCTCCCGCAGCTGCTGATAGGTATTGATCTCCACAGCGTCCTCCGGACCGAAGAGTCTTGCAGTCAGAGTCATTTGCTTCCCCTCGGAAGCAGCCGCCTCCCAGAAGAGTCTCCTGTTCTTTCCCTCCCGGGTGAGTTCCTCCAGCCTTTTTCTTACGGCTATTCCTTCTTCCTTTGTCAGGTAGGCAATGCCTATGACGCGATTGCCGGTGGAATCTTCATCCGTAAGAAGAACTTCTCTTCCGCGGGTAACATAGATTCCGGAGCCCTCTGCCATATCCTTTCCTGCCAGATACCAGGGATAGAATTCCACGGGATGGAAGGGATTTCTGTAACAGTAAATGTCACTGGGAACGATATAAGCCTCCTCCAGATAATCCTTTGCCGCTGCCAGAGAATACAGATTGTTTCTTGTGGCATAATCGCGGCAGACCACCAGCTTTACTCCAAATTCCTCCGTCAGGTATTCATACCTTTCCAGCATAAAGCCGACTGCAACAACGATCTCCTTTACCCCGACCTTTCGAAGCTGCCGGATCGTATGCTCGATCAGCACCTCTCCATGAACCGTAAGAAGGCCCTTCGGGCATTCCGGCTGCACGGGGATCATCCTCATTCCGTACCCTGCCGCCAGGATCACAGCCCGCTTCGGACGGCTGTTCTTCGCCAGCTTCTCAGCTTTTTCCGTTACATGATATCCATCATCAACGTATCCTTCTTCCTTCAACGTCTTCAGGGAGCGGTTCACGATGCCGATGGAGCATCCGCTCAGCTCCGCGATCTTCCGCTGATTCTCCGGATGGCCGGATAAGATTGCCTGCAGGATATCCATTTCCTGATAATTCACAACCAGCCTCCTCTCATGTAGACTCAAACTGTGAATGGTTTTTTCCAAACGTTATCAGCCGTATTTTTCACACAACTTTTTTAAGACTTTTCGTATCTCCGGGCTTTCGCCCGAAAAATCCTTTTCTCTCTGAATCGTTAATGGCTTTTATGCTTTGACAAGCGTGCTGTAGGATGCGTCCCATACGGAAATCTCTTCCACACTGTCCAGTTCCACATGGGAGTCTCCGTCCGTTGGACGGACATACAGGTCAAAATCCTCCGGATGGCTGAGAAGAGGGATCGTGTCCCAGAAGGTGTCATAATTCTTATTCTTTTCGAACTCAACCTCCAGCCATTTCTTCAGCATACGGCCACCCTCAGGAGTCCAGCGGGAAACGCCGTAGGTGACATAGCCTTTTCCACCGTTTTCCACATGACAGTCCGTGATCTTCAGGTTGGGATCCGTATCCACTACCCAGGGCATTCCCGGTTCGTCACTCCAGACCGCATTGTATTCCGAGTGTTCGAAATCCCTCATGAGAACAGCTCCGGAGAGGAAATACTGATCCCCTTCCAGGATCATGGCTTCTTCCAGATAATCCCGTGCTGCATAGATGGAGGAAATGTTATTTGCCTTATCATGCCAGGGATTCTCGATCAGCTTCACCTGCGGCCAGTCCTTCGCCACCTCCTGAAATCTTTCCTTCAGATATCCCACCACGATAATGATCTCTTCGATTCCATTCTCCAGAAGGCCTTTGATTGCCGTATCGATCATCCGTACTCCGTTAACCTTCAGCATGGGTTTGGGGGTATCCTCTGTCAGCTCCCTCATCCGCGAACCGCGTCCTGCCGCCATGATGATCGCTCTTTTTACCTGATACATGTTCTGCTCCTGTCATTGATTTATGATCTTCTGTTTCCCGATAATCCGCAGGACCTGGACCATGTTCTGCGGATCTAAATCCGTTTTTAACATTACCGATGAAGTTTCTCCGGTATTCTGTTCATGGATTTTTATATTTGCGATTTCGTGAACGTCCATTCCGTGAAAAAAGCCGGTATTACCGGCCTTTTTTCGACTGCTCTTCATATAAAAGCACATTTTCACGAATATGTCAATATGCAATTTCGTGAACATGCATTTTTGAAAAGATTGTTTTTGATTTCGGTACCCAACAGCTCCGAATGCTATCTCTGAAGATTCCTTTATCCCCGGAAGGTATTCTTTTAAAGATGCAACCTTTCTTAGTCTTCCTTCTTCATCAAGTGGCAGATGGTCAGAATTCCGGCGATGTCCTTCTTCCTGAGGCATGCTTTCAGCTCCTTCCTCCGCCTGTACAGGAAGATTATGAGGAAGCCCCCACAGGCGCCGACCAGAAGATACCGGAGAATGGACAGGGGGTAGAGGAAGCTTACGCCGATTCCCAGGGCCAGCGAGCCTGCCAGTACCATGACATTGAACTTCATATCATAGATATCCTGCTTGCCGATCCGGCGAACGAAGCTGTAATGAATGAAAAGCAGCGCGACATACCCGGCCAGCGTGGTATAAGCCGCAGCAGCATAACCGAAAAGGTTGATGAAGATCACATTCAGCACCACATTGATAGCCGCGGCAATCATGGTTCCCAGCATGATCTGCTTCTGCTTCTTGTGATAATATTCGATATTAACATACAGGGTATACAGCATTTGCGCCACATATCCCAACATGACCGGTGCCACAACGGGAAGCGCCGGCATATATTTCTCTCCTCCCATTAAAAGAAGCAGTTCCGGTGCCAGCAGAATGACCAGAATAACCACACCTGCAAAGACCAGGATGATGGGGCGGGCTACCCGGCCGATATCCTTATCCTCTCCCCTGTGCATTTTCTCATAGCACCAGGGGCCCCAGGCCTGATTCACGGAAGTCCAGAGCACAGCCACAACCATGGCGCAGCTATAGGCTACGGAATAAAGAGCTGCTTCCGTATCACCGCACATTTTCTTGATCATGACCCTGTCACTGGAGGACAGGATCGTATTTGACAGAGTATGGAGGATGAGAGGAAGGGCAACGGGCAGGGCGAACTTTACATATTCCAGCTTAAAACAACGCCCCTTCAGGACAACATACAGGAAAATGCCCGCGGATGCGAGGATCCACACGCCGTAGTAACCGGTCACGCGTGCGTTCAGTTTGTCCTTCTCCTCCGACAACACCACCATCAGTACAGCTGTCAGGATTGAGAAGATCGCCGGCAGAAGGGATGTGATAAGGGTATATTTGTACTGCAGATAGATCCGGAATTTGGAATGCAGGATTGACACAGCCGGACTGACAATAAAGTAAATGAACATGACGTGCATCATATACTCGGAGATGCCCAGCACCTCCGTCACCTGATCCCTGAACAGGACACAGATCCCGTAAAGCACAGCAGAAACGAGAGACCCCATCAGGGTTATGGTAGACATGAACTCCTTCAGCCGGTCCTTATACTCAAAATGTGCGAGGCTGACGGAGGTGTAGAGATCCAGCGTGGCCACACTGGTGAGGATGGTGACCCATGCCGCAAAATTGGCATAGCTTCCCACAGCCTCCTCGCTCATCAGACGGGTAAAGATCGGTGTCGTGATAAAGGTGAGGCCCTTCAGGATAAATGTGCAGATTGTGTACCAGGTTCCGGCTTTTAATGCCTTTCGCCCTACCGTCTCGTCCATTTAGGGAGCTCCTTCGCAGGTAATGCTTTTTGCATTATTCTTTAGAGTGTATCAAAAAAGCACAGTCTTTTCAATCCCGGAATATTTTCTTCAGCCTGCCCAAAATCCTTCTCCCGCATCAAAATAAGGGGGGTAATACGTTCAAATATTTCCTGTTGTCTCACATATCAGGATTCGCTAAAATGGTGGCAGGGTTTTAGACCCGGCATCATACAATTGCCTTTATAGGATCATTTATAAGGAGAACACGGCACATGAAGCTTCAGAAGCTTTCCATCGATTATTCCCATTTTACACGTAAGGAGATCCTGTCCGTAAAGAAGGTCCGCCTTACTCCGGCCGGCTGCGCTCTGGATCTGGGCGACGGCAGCGAACGGGGCGAATACGTCAATCAAGATTATATCCTGCATCGTCTCGGCCGCCCGGTACGCGCCATCAATCTCATGTACACCTATTATCCTCTTGACCCGGAATGGCCATCCCGCAGCAGCGAAGCCCATCCGGACATGGAGGTTCACGGACAGTGGGACTATCCCTATGATGATTATTTCCCCTACGGCGGAGGAACCGGGGGCGATCGGAACGCCAAGGTTTTTCAGGAGATGCGTGACATCCGCCGGCACGGAGAGGATATCCTGCTCACCCTCACCACGGACTGCAGGATCCCAGACGAGGAGATCATCGCCATTGCCAGGGATCTGAAGCCCTTCGGGCGTCTCAAACTGCGTATGAATCACGAATGTGCCGGCCGCTGGTTCACTCATAACCGCAGATACAGCTACGAAGAGGTTGGTGTATTTTTCGTGCGTTTCAGTCGGATCATCAAGGAATATGCTCCGAATATCTCTATGATCTTCTGCTCCGGTTTTATTGGTGCCGATGGCAAGATGGAAAAGGAGGATGCATTTTGGGATGCCTTCCGTGCTGCAGACATCTGGTCGGGAGACCGGTACTTCACTCTGCATTTCGGCTGGCCGTTCAATGTGTGTGAGACCGGCGACCTCACTTATGCAGTAAATCCGGTAGACGATTATATCGATGGAATGAACAAAACCGTAAAACGTCTCACAGAAATCTGTGACGGCAGGCAGAAGCCCTTCTCTGCTTCAGAGTTTAATGTGGACGGCGATGTGACGGGGCCTGTACTTCAAGGCGACAGTCTGATTCGCTTTGCGGACTACATGGAGCAGAACCGTCCTGACTGGAAATACAGTCTCTCCCTCTATCAGTTCCGTGACCGTGGCCGTCTGGGATTGGAGATTGAGGACCCCAATAACCCGGAGGTGGGGATCCCTCAGCCATTGATGGAGGATTTCAAAAAACTGCTGAAAAGGCCCTTCTTCTCTCCGGGATTGGAGGAAGATGAGACACTCTACATAAAGAATGATGCTGATCAGAAGGAGGATGGAGAATCCGCTCTAAAAGCTGATGGATCCGGAATTAAGGAGGATGGATCTGCTAGAAACGAAGTTTGTGCACAGATAGACAGTACTGCTTTCCCGCAAGGGATGGATGAAGGAAGAACGCCCGATACCCTTACGGATCTTCCTCTGCGCTGGGGCGGTTCCGAGGACGCAGACGGATTGGAACTCACTTTCCGTCTTGAGAAAACCCCCGTCTTCTTCGAGGTTCTTTTCCCTGAGGAAGCAAATATCATGCTGTCGATCAACGGAAGATGGTTCTACAAGGCTCCGGGTGTCAGGATGATCGACCTCATGCCTGCCTTCTTCAGCCCCGATGCACCGACAGTTATCCCGGGACAGGAACTTAAGGTACTGCTCTTCGCACCTCCGGCTGATGGAGAAAATCCGGAAACGGATGAAGCCGACTGGGCGGAAAACTACTGCACGACTCTTGCGGAGCTGCCAAGGTTCCGGATCCGTTATGCCCCGGTAGCTGAGGTGTAAAAAGCCTTCAAAATGGTTTCATTCACCTGCAGGCACGGAGAGCTTGAAAACCGCATTGCACAAAACAACAAGGTCCGGTAATTGTACCGGACCTTGCTTAATACTATCTTCACCTCAGTCTCTTCTCTGTGCCTTCATGGCCACCTTATCTTCATACATCGCGCTGTCGGCTTTTGCAAATACCTCCTCAACGCTGCTGAATTCTTCAGGATTATAAACCGCCATTCCGAAAAAGTCACGTCATCATCTACGGATTCAGACAGATGCCGGAGTTGTCAAACTGATAAGTCTTTCCGCTGATGGCCTTGCTGCCTGTTGCCATGCTGCCGTCACTGTTAAAGTAATACCACTTTCCGCCGGATTTCAGCCAGCCCGTCTTCATTGCGCCTTCCTTGAAGAAGTACCATTTTCCGGAGAGCTTCTTCCAGCCGGTCTGCATAACGCCGCCCTTGAAGTAGTACCATTTACCGCTGATCTTCTGCCAACCCGTTGCCATAACCCCGGTACTCTTGTCGAAGAAATACCATTTACCGCTGATCTTCTGCCAATCAGTTGCCTTATTACCGTTTGCGTCAATGTAATACCATTTTCCGCCTTCGCTCTTCCATTCAGCTTTTGCAGCAGATGAGCCGCCGAGCGACAGCGCTGCCGAGTGCCATACTTTACGCGGATTCTGATTGCCCAGGAATGAATCATTCAAGGAAGAATCAGAAGCCAGCTTCTGATTTGCCTTGCTGTTATTTACAAAATCACCCTTTGTCTTTGATATTTCGCTCTGAACCTTCTCGTCCTTTACCAAATCGGAAATGAATTTTGCCGCATCAACGCCCTGCGTTCCCGTGTCCTTTACGTAGAGGAAGGTTCCACCATACAAGTAAGGTACAGGTCCCTCGCAGACCCTGAAAGCACCGGGTTTTCCGTTGTTACCCTCAATGACTCCCTCCATCCAGTTTGTTCCGAAATAACCAAATACCGTTCCGTTTGTGAAGCCAGCACTCCATTTTTCATCCCACATCCCGGCGCCGTTGTCATATGATTTTGCATCATAGGAATTCAGAAGAACGGATAATTTGGAATAAATATTCTCTGTATAGGAAACATATTTCAGATTTTCATCAATGGCCTTCTTATTAACCCCGGAGGTCATATAATAGCCTTTTTCTTTCATCTTCTTCGCAACGTCGTTGAACTTCTGCGGAGTCGAGATCATCTCCTGAACCGCCTCGGGATCATCGGTTCCGAGAACACTCTTTGCAATGGCTGCGTTATAGAAAAAGCTGTTTGGGCAGAGCTGCCAGCATATGGCACGGAGTTCTCCATTTACCAATCCCATTTTCTTTGTGATCTCATATGCATCAGCGTAATCCGCCTCATTAAATCCGATCTTCTTCAGTGCGTCTGCTTTTTTGACAAGCTCCGCTACATCGCCGATATCCGATGCGAAAATAAAGGTATATCCTGTGTATTTTCCGTCCAGGATTGCTTTATACGCCTTCGTTGCATCCGAGGACATGACGCCAAGGTTGATCACGTTGATCTTCGAGGAAAGCTCCGGATAATTCTTCAGTACGATATTGACTGTTATCACCAGATCGTTATCCCACGCTATGATATTTACCTTATCTTTTCTGATTGATTTATCCATCAATGGATAAATATGCTCGCTTAGAATATCATACCCGGAATCCGCCTCAACCCGATTTCCGGATGCTGCACCGGCGATAAAAAACATCATCACCAGCGTTATTACCAATAACAATCTGCCTCTTCTTTGCTTCATAGTCCGCTCCCTTCTTTTGCTGTGAAAGATTAATAACCAAGGCTTTTCACATGGTTTAACCCAATAAGTGCAAAGCATTAGTCAGTGATAATATTGCACGTAATCATTGTAGCACCTTCGTTTATATACTACAATAGTGATTCCGATTTAAAACAGGCTTAGCTAATTGTCCGATTCTGGTACTTGTTGTTATAATGCCCTCAATTCTATTAGATGATTCAATAGACTGGACCTTTGCGACCTCTACAAGTTTTTCCATTTCAACAGGTTTCTGCCTCAAAAACAGCTCCTGTTTCCCTTTGTATTCATGTATCTGAGAAAGGTAATTCAGGATTTCATTATCCCAACGATATGTTTTGTATTTTTTGTAATCAAACTGTCTCATACTGCACCTACGCCCCTCCATACTCCTAAATTATACTCATTAATAGGAGAAAGTCAATGCGTAGGAGATAATTGTTTACAATTATTTATGTTTTCAATCCTGCGCCTTGAAGCCTCCCTCTGTTCCTCGGATATCCTTCTAGGCTTACGGTAAGTAACGGCAGATACAGAGCGCCTCGCTGCTACTTCTGATATTGCTGATTGCATGGGCTTAACGCAAAACAAACTAAGCAGGCCGAGGGCATATCTTATTAATCATGGAATCATCGCCGCTCCGGAACGCGGCAAAGTAATGTTTTGCATTCCTTATCTCGCTGATTATGTGAAAAAAATCGATGAGCAGGAAACAAATGTGGTTAAGGTTGCAAGACAGAGAAGGGTGTGACTGTCCCAAGGGTTATAAGCGCGAAATAGTAAATATATGCCCGAGTATCAGTGAAAAGTCCGTAGAAGCAGCGATGAAGAAGCTTTTAGACGAGGGATATATAGTAAAACATGGTTCAGGGAAAGGTACTTTTTATTCTAAAAAGTTTTAGCTTCTCCTATAATCAAGAAAAAAATAGGCGAAAAGTATTGACAGATATATATGAGGAGGTAATCATCTTGACAGACAGACAGGGTACCCTTCTGTAGATAAGCCATGGTTGAAATCAGAGCGGTTGTACATAGCAATCAGTACAACCGCCCTTTTTCATGTTTGAAGTATCCTGAACAAATATGATCATTTTGCCCGTTTCATAACTTCAAAAATCCCTTATCACCAAATTGATACAACCATCCGCCGAAGCGTTTCAATTTACTCCACATTTTTCAATGCCTCATCCATGGGTACTCTCCGGATCCGCAGGTAGTCGAAGATCATAACCACCAGATAGGCTCCGAAGGTAATCCCGATGATACTGAGATAGTCAACTGCTCCGAAATGTACCGGCAGCCAGCCATCCATTCTATTCATGTATGCCACCCAGATTCCTCCCAGTGCCCATACGCCCACAAAAGCCATGATCACCGCGGAGAGGAAAACAAACCAGGTGGTGCTGATGAGATACAGAGATGCGATCTCTTTATTCTCATAACCCAGGATCTTTACCATGGAGATAGCGTTTTCATTTCTTTCGACGATCACCTTCGTCAGCATGTAGATCAGGATGATAGCCAGAACAAAGCATACCACCTGGAAGATCTTCATATAGTTTCCCATAGAGTGATTCAACTGGCGGGAGATCTTCAGAACATCCTCCTCCGTGATGGAGGCTGCTATATCCTTTTGGGGGATATCCGTGATCTCCTCATCCGAGAGAAATCCATTGAAGGATCCCTCCTTGAATCCGAAGGTCTGATTGAAATGTGACAGTGGCATCACCACGATCAGGCCACCCGTATAATCCAGGAATCCGGCCACGCGGAAGGTAAATCTGTCGTCCGCAAAGGGCTTTTTCAGGGTAATGCTGTCCCCCTGCTTCAGCCGGAATTTGTCACGGTAAGCAGTGGAGATATATACTTCATCCTCTGCAAGACCGGAAGGAACAGTAAGATAGTTACTGCCCTCCAACACGCCGTAAGTCGTGATGGACTCTCCGATCCTGGGACCATCGGTGGTCTTCAGATCTGTCATACTGAATTTCTCCGCGCCGGGCGTCCCGGTGGTCAGCTCATTTCCGTCCTCATCCTCAGTGGTCTTCAGGATATACTGATTCTTAACGAACATCTCATCCGTAACTGATTCCGTATAGCTTTTCAAAGTGGCCGGAAGTCCGAAGGAAAAGGCCAGAAGTACCATGACAAAAGCCAGCCCGAAGAACAGCACCAGATAGTTCGGAATATTCTGAAGGATAACCCGGATACGGAATCTGTGGAAGAAGGAGAAATGTGGCAGCTTCACCGCTTTTTTCCGCTTTGAGGTTCTCAGGTCATGTCGAAGGAAGCGGAGCGGTGAAAACCGCATGCTTCTCCGGATCACGATCCATGTCACCAGGATCATAATGGCCACAGGAACCAGCGTCGTCCGGACAAATGCCTCCGGATTCCAGATCGTTACATATGTGGGAAGACTGTAGCTGTTATAGTACATACCCACAACAATGAACTTGAAAGCCGTATAACCAAGGATATTTCCGACAATGGAGGACACCAGCGTTACAATCACCGGGACCGCCATATAATGCCTTACCAGTTCTCCCTTTGTGTACCCGGAGGCCCTGAGGGTACCGATGGCAGAGGACTCCTTCGTAATGGTACTGGTGGTCGTCACTCCGAATATAAATGCGATCATGACGATCAGGATATAGAGCAGGATTCCGGCCATGACCTCGTCGCCGCTCAGGTCATTTTTAGCAAAATTCGTAGCGTTATTGCCGTACCGCGGCACATAGTCCTTCAACTCATTTTCAGCCACCGCGCTTTGCGTTGCCACAGCCAGCATGTAATTATCGGAAAGCTTCTTCTCCTGGTCCTTCTGGTCATCCTCGGAAGCGGAAAGATCAATGGCCTTGTCTCCTAGCTTCTCCCGGTCATACATCCAGGCATAGGTGTAGTGTGTCCCGACATCAAAGCTGTCGAAGGCTTCCGGCAGCACCAGTCCCACATCAAATGTGATCGCGTCAAACATGGAATCCGTATTATTCTCATACAGCGTGGAATAGCTCACCATGGCGATGAGCCCGGACACCTTAAAATCCTTTCCCTGAATACGGATGGTGTCTCCCACCTTGATCTTCCGGTTGTCTGCATGCATACGATCGATGGCAACTTCCGACGCTTTCTCCGGAAGTTTACCCTCCATCAGACAGGAATGATTCACTTCATCGGTCGTCTGATAGAGACGTACCTTTCCGTCCTTTACTCCGTCACTGTCGGAATCCTCTTCCAGATCCTTGTTGAAATTCTCATACAGTCGGACAGGAACCGCAAAGAAATTCTCCTCTAATTTCTTCTGTTCCTCCGATTTTTTGGCTTCCTGCTTATCCCGTTCTTCACCGATCTTCTTATCGATCTCGGCATACGCCTCCTTCCGGGCTTCCTCTACGGCATTGACAAACTCATTGGATTCAAGAACCTTCTGCAGGACGTCTTTGTAAGCTTCATCCAATGCCTTCTTCGTTGCTTCGTCATACGGCTCCGCCACGCCTTTATATACGGCATCGTGTGCCTGCTGCTCTGCCTGCTCGCGGGATTTCTTCTCTATCTCCTCATCTGCTTCTTTTCTCGCCTTGGCTAATGCCTCTTCCCAGACGTCTGCCTTCTCGCCGCTCTCCAGCTTCCGGATCAGTTCTTCATCCGCTTTCTGATTCAGCTCGAAATGTCCGTATTCCAAAGTATATTTAATCACCGCATCGGATTCTGCTTCCAGCATGCTGTAATTTGCCACATACATACCGGAGACAAACCCAATGGTGATGCTAAGGAGAAGGAAGAGAACCAGATATTTTCTCCACTCTCCGATCAATTCCTTCGGAACTCTCTTCTGAAGAGGATTCCGCATTTTCTTCTTGTCCACTTTATACTCCTCTCGTTCAGGTAAGCAGGGCAGCCGTCCGAAGCTGCCCGCGGATCATCTGTTGATTCTCCCGCTACCAGTCAAGTTCCATCGCTGATATCTTGTTCTCATTAATGTTGTTATGCCGTACCACGCCATCACGCAGCTTGATCACATGATCCGCCATATGCCGGATTGCTTCGTTATGTGTAACCATAATGATCGTATTTCCGTATTTCTGATTGACTTCCTCGATCAGCTTCAGGATCTCCTTACTTGTGTTATAATCCAGTGCTCCGGTAGGCTCATCGCAGAGCAGGATGTCCGGATTCTTCACGATTGCCCTGCCGATGGACACACGCTGCTGCTGTCCTCCGGAGAGCTGATTCGGAAGCTTATGCCGATGCTCATACAGCCCCAGTGTCTTCAGGAGCTCATCGATCTCCAGAGGCTTGTCAGAAAGGTACGCTCCTACCTCCACATTCTCCTTCACGTTCAGATTCGGGATCAGATTGTACATCTGGAAGACATAACCCAGATGCTTTCTGCGATACCGGGTCAATCCCTTTTCTCCCATCTCTTCCAGCTTATCCCCATTAATGGAAATGTACCCGCTGTCCGGATTATCAATACCTCCGATGATATTCAGAAGTGTGGACTTACCGGAACCGGAGGGCCCCAACAGTACGCAAAACTCTCCTTTTGCCACGGAAAAATTCATGCCCCGCAGAACCTCCTGGCGGGTTTCCCCCGATCCGAAGCCCTTTTTCAGATCCACAATCTCTAAAAACAGCCTTTCTTCTTCTGACATATTGACCTCCCAGTCTTACAAGAACCCTGAAAATCGAACAGGAGGGTAGTCCCTCCTGTGAATTAGATGCATCTAATATTTGTTAGTTATGTCCAATTCCCAGCCTCTTTTCAGTCATCTTTTGTGAATTTTGTATGCTCATATGTGCAACTCTTCATATGATATCGCAAGTATACTACTGTTTTTCTGTTCTGTCAATCCCTATTTGAACAAATACGTATCCCGATTTGAACAAATACGTATCCTGTGATTCCTGTGAAATATGTGAAAAGGCCGCCATATCGGATTGTTTACCGAAATGGCAGCCTTCAATGCTCCTTACTTCCTATCCAGTTCCCTGCGAATCTCCGACAGTGTCTTTCCTTCTCTTTCTGCAATCATCGCAAGATCATCATATTCCCACTTTGCCTTCTCCACACCGTAACCGAATGAAATCTTACGTCTTACCGGCCCGTATGGAGTTTCTACCATTTCCATCCTGCGGTCCAGAACGTACCGTCCCAACTCCTGCTCACGAATACCGATGGTCGTGGTATCTTTGAAAATCAGAGAAACCATTTTTTCTTTTTCCTGTTGCGTTGTCACCACCTGAAGCAGCATACCCGGACGGGACTTTTTCATGGTGACCGGGATACAGAAAGCTTCTCTCGCACCATTATCCATCAGATGTGAAATGGCATAACCCATTTCCTCCGCTGTCATATCATCCACATTGCAGGAAAGCAGGATCACGGTATCCACCTTTTCTTCCGTCTCGCCCCAGATGGCACGCACACAATTGGCTACCCGGAAATCCTTTTTTCCCATGCCGTATCCGATAGCGGAGGTTCGGATAACCGGCATTGCAGAGAATCGTTTTGCAAAATGTTTGAGCAGTGCCGCTCCTGTAGGGGTACACAGTTCGCTGCGTATCTCTCCTCCATAGATCGGCACCTCCCGCAGGATATATGCCGTTGCCGGTGCAGGCACTGGGAGAATTCCATGGGCACAGCGTACCTGTCCGCTTCCCACGTGAACGGGCGATGCCACGATTTCATCTGGTTTCAGCTCATGTAATATAAGACACACTGCTGCCACATCCGCCACCGCATCCATGGTACCCACCTCATGAAAATGGATCTCCTCCACCGGCTTCCCATGTACATGCCCTTCTGCCTCTGCTATCAGCGTGTAGACAGCTAAAATATCCTTCTTCACAGTATCTTCCACCGGGAACGTTGCCACGATCTCCCGGATCTCCTGCAGTCTGCGATGCGAGTGATGGTGGTGATCATGGTTGTGGTCATGGCCGTCATGATCATGATGGTGGTCATGGTCCTCGTGATCGTGATGATGTTCATGGCCCTCATGATCGTGGTCTTGTTGATGGTCATCGCCATCATGGTGGTGGTCATGGCCCTCGTGATCATGGTAATGATGGTGGTCATGGTCGTCGTAATCATGATGATGTTCATGGCCCTCATGATCGTGGTCTTGTTGATGGTCATCGCCATCATGGTGGTGCTCATGGTCATGGTGGTGGTCATCGCCATCATGATCATGAAAATGCTCATGATTGTGATGATGTCCCTCATCACCTTCTTCCACACCATGCACGAGAATCCTCACTTGCGTCCCTGTAATGCCGCATTTCTCAGCCTTCTCCATCCGGTATTCCACATCCGGAATGCCCAATCCGTTCAGACGGTCGATCATTCCCTCCGGATCCGGCAGAAGTTCCAGAAGTGCCGCAGTCAGCATATCACCCGCGGCCCCCATCCCACAATCCAGATAAAGTGTTTTCATCATAATCCTCCCCATCCTGTATCTGACAGGATTCTTCTTCAGAATGACAGGTATCAGTCATCTTCCGTGTAAAGACTCTCTATGCTTTCACCTTCATATGATTGATCCTGCTTGCGGTAAATGCCGCTCCGAAGCCGTTATCAATATTAACCACAGACACTCCTGCCGCGCAGGAATTCAACATCGAAAGCAATGCTGAAAGACCATGGAAGGATGCTCCGTAACCCACACTTGTGGGAACAGCGATTACGGGACAATCCACCAGACCGCCCACCACACTGGCCAGTGCGCCTTCCATTCCCGCAAGCACGATCACCACACTTGCCTGCATGAGTTCGTCTAAATGCTCCAGCAGACGGTGAAGACCGGCTACTCCCACATCATAGAGACGGGTAACCTGATTTCCCAGAAACTCTGCCGTACGAGCAGCCTCCTCCGCAACAGGAATATCACTGGTTCCTCCCGTTGCGATCACAATAGGTCCCAGCCCGTCCGGTTCGGGCATGGATCCGTAAACACCGATTTTTGCCTCGGGAAAATAGGAAATGGAATACTCCCTGCTCACCGCTTCCGCCGCTTCTGCCGAAAAACGGGTGATCAGCACCTTCTCCTCCCCGGCCTCTGTCAGGTTCTTCAAAATCCCGGCGATCTGCTCCGGTGTTTTCCCGGCACCGTAGATCACCTCTGACACTCCCTGCCGGAGCCGCCTGTGGAGATCAACCTTTGCATATCCCAGATCAGTAAAAGGCTGCTTTTTCAGAGCAAGAAGCGCCTCCTCCACAGATAAGGCCCCCTCCTTCACCCTCTCCAGAATATCTCTTTCATCCTGTTTCATTATCTTACCTCCCGATAGCGATCCTCTCACCTGACAATCGGATTACCTTCCTCTCCATTAGCCAAAGAAAGCGATCCTTCATTAAGAAGAACCGCCTTCTTTTGTAACCGTTCACGTTATCCAGGATGGTTCCATCGTCCGCGAATCACAGATTATTAGCTTGCTTTTCTGAAAAGAGCCCTTTTCACTCTTCCCCGCGGATCCTTGATCAAAAGATAGACCAGCCAGACAACCAGTGCAAGGGCGATCACAGAAAAACCAAGGAAGGTGTCATTCAGCATATCCTGCAGGGAAGGAGAAAAATACTCTGCCCCCAGCTCTTTATATTCAAAGATTGCATCCACCAGCCACATCAGAGATGCACCCCAAAACAACCAACAGAGGAAACCCACCTTCATATCATTTTCCGGATCCCGGCGATACCAGATCACTGTGCTGATTACCGCTGCGAAAATAGTTATTAAGAGTGTCATTTTGCTACCTCCTTACTGTTCATCCGTCTTCGGAGCCATAGCTTTCTTCTCCATAATAGAAGATACGGCAACCATGCCGCCCCAGATCACTGTCACCAGCACCGTCATCGAAACGCCCACCGTGGACATCTCGTTCAGCATTTCCGTTGTACTGTCCGGGCTTTCCATTGCGGTCAGGAAAGGTGCCCAGGGTACTACCTCTCCATGCCATAAATGCTCAAACGCAAGAAGACCGGACCCGCCCCAGAGCAGATGGTTCAGCCATTTCATCTTTGTCGAGAATGGTTGCTTCTCTACTGTCTCATACTGTTCACCATCCAGCTTGACCTGAAGCTTCTCAGGTGTTTTTGCTTTTTCTTTTTTTTGCATTACCTTTGTTGCAATCGTGGTAATGACAGCCTCTGCTGCCGGGACAAGAAAACATGCCATCTTTGTACCCTCCTTGTATATGGATTGAAATAAAACATGCAGGTGAACTCTCCATCCGGAAGACTCTGCCAATCTCATACAGTATATCACATCAGCGTTGATAATGCCATATCGACGTATCATTTTGCTTCAGCATTCTGAAGCTTTTTTCCCCCTCTGTCCAGCAACGAAGTGACACACCAGGCCAGCGCTGCAACTCCGACAGCAAGTCCGATCGCAATCCACGCCGCCTTACCGGTAATCTCTGCATGCATGAACATATCCCAGAATACGGTAATCGTAAAGATCATACCGATGATACAGATCAGGAATACGCCGATCCGGTATTTATTCAACGGTTGGATCAGCCTCCAAAGAAGAGCAAAGCCAATTGCCGTCAGCATAAACATACCAGTTACAGACACTTCATCTTCCGTCAGTCCGGATGCCGGTCCGGCAATCATCAGGACTGCCACGGAAATGAAACCGATCAGTGAAGATGGCAATGCCCCTTTCAACGTCCTGTGGATCAGACGCCCATGCTGCCGCTTTGTATTATTCTCCATGGCCAGCAGGAATCCGGGCAGTCCGATATTGAAGCCGGAGATGAGAGAGATCTGCGTCGGCTTCACCGGATACTGCAGGGAAAGAATGATAGCAAAGACAGCCAGAAGCAGGGAGAAAATGTTCTTATACAGGAAGAGTATACCTGATCGTGTGATATTATTGATGATCCGGCGTCCCTCTGTCACAATCTGCATCATGTGGGAAAAATCCGAATCCATTAAAACAACCTGTGCTGCCTGACGGGCCGCGTCACTTCCTCCACCCATGGCGATGGAGCAGTCTGCTTCCTTCATCGCAAGAATATCATTGACACCATCTCCGGTCATGGCTACCTTTAATCCATTTGCCTTCATGGCAAGAACCAGCGATTTCTTCTGTTCCGGTTTCACTCTTCCGAAAACCGTATATTTATTAACCGCTTCCCGGTAATCCTCTTCCTTTTCCAGTGTGGATGCATCCACGTAGTTTTCCGCCCCATCGATCCCCGCTTCTATGGCAACCCTTGAAACAGTCAGCGGATTATCTCCGGAAATCACCTTGATCGCAACGCCCTGTTCTTTGAAATATCTGAATGTGGACGGAGCTGTTTCCCTTATCTCATTTGCCAGGCTGACGAAAAGGAAGGGTTCATCATTTAACGTCATGGCAAGCACTCTCTGACCGCGTCCCGTCCAGGCTTCGATTGCCTCTCTGTTTGCAGTCATCTGTTCGTTTGAAAGCAAAAATTCCGGTGCTCCAAGGCGATATACATCCTTTTCTGTCTGAATCTCCGAATATTTAGTCTTGGAACTGAAAGGACGGATCTCCTTTGTCTGAAGTACTTCCCCTTCCGGATACTTTGCCCGCAGAGCCACCATGGTGATATTATCATCCGGAACCGTGTGGATATACCGTGTCAGCATCCTTTCTCTGTCTGAAAGTACTCCTGTATCCTCCCCTGTCTCTCCGGCCGGAAGAAAAAGGGACGTAACCGTCATCACCTCATTTGTGATGGTTCCTGTCTTATCCACACAAAGCACGTCCACGCGTGCAAGTGTCTCAATACTCTTCATATCATGCAGCAGAACCTTGTTCCTGGCCAGCCTGGCCGCACTCATGGTAAGGGCTACCGTAAGCAGCAGGTAAAGTCCTTCCGGGATCATACCCACCACAGCACCAACCATGGAAACCACGCCCTCCTGGAGCGTATGGCCGCTATGAAGCGAGCCCCAGAGAAGGAGTCCTCCCACAGGAATGATCACGATGCCGGCAACGAGAATGATCCGTTCGATATCGCGGATCATTTCCGATTTTTTATTCTTTACTTCCTTTGCCTTTGCCGTCAGCTGCGCCGCATAGGATTCATTTCCGACACGCGTCAGCCGGGCTATGCAGCTTCCGGATACCACAAAGCTTCCCGACATCAGCTCCGCGCCTGGGTTCTTCTCCACTTCATCGGACTCACCGGTGAGAAGCGCTTCATTGGCGTAGATCTGTCCGGATACCACTTCCGCATCTGCCGGGATCTGCTGTCCGGAGGAAAGAAGGATCGTATCCCCCAGTACCAGCCGTTCCATGGCGATCGATCGTTCCTTTCCGTCCCGGATCACCGTATATTCCGTCACGTCCAGCAAAGACAGGCTGTCCAGCACCTTCTTCGCCCGCAGCTGCTGTACGATACCGATGATCATATTGGCAATGACCACCGGAAGGAACAGAAGATTCCGATAAGCGCCAACGCTGATCACCAGAATTCCCAATCCGAAGAAAATGGCATTAAAATAAGTGCAGACATTTCCAATGATGATGGATGACACGCTTTGGGAACTCTGATCCGGAAGGCGGTTTGACTTTCCTTCCTTCTCAAGCCGCAAGGCCTCTGCCTCTGATAAACCTTTTATTTTTCCTGTTTCTTCAAAAGCCATTTTATATCCCCTGTTTGTATTGTGAACTACCCCTGATAAGAGATGACACCCATCTCATTGAGCCTTCTTTGCACCTCCGCCAGCGGCAATCCCACAACATTATTGTAATCTCCTTCGATCCGTTCCACCAGACGTGCTCCCAGTCCCTGGATCCCGTAAGCTCCTGCCTTATCCATGGGCTCGCCTGAAACTACATAATCAAGGATCTCCGTTTCAGAAAGCGGATAGAACTTCACTCCGGTACGAACTGAAAATGTAACCGAGCTCTGTTTGGCAGAGAGCAGAGTCACTCCGGTATAAACCTCGTGCGTCTTTCCCGAGAGCTCCCGCAGCATACGTACAGCGTCCTCTTCATCCGACGGTTTCCCCAGAATATCACCATCCATTGCAACGATGGTATCTGCAGCCAGTATCCACGAAGCATCCATACTTGACTGGCGTCCCTTAAGCAGGAAGTCTTTTCCTTCTGCCTCAGACACCTTTTTCCGTTCCTTTTCTCTATTCTCCTTCTCCGTCCGAAGCCTCTCCGCCACTGCCAGAGCCTTCCTGCGGGAAAGCTCCTCCACGATCCGCGCCGGTTCCTTCTCTGTGGGCGTCTCATCCACATCTGCTGTCACGATTACAAAATTAAGACCTGCCTGCGTGAGAAGCTCCTTTCTGCGGGGAGATCCCGAAGCCAGAATAATATTTTCTGTCTGTATCATCTTATTGCCCCTGTCTCACATCACCTGATAGTTGTGATTCCGCACTCCATGAACTATGAAACAATATCACTTTGTTCCGAATATCCTATCGCCCGCATCTCCCAGACCCGGACAGATATAACAATCCTGATTCAGTTCACGATCCACATTCCCGGCATAGATCTCTATGTCCGGATGCTCCTCAGATAGTCTCTTAAGTCCATTGGGAGCAGCTATGATGCACATGAATTTAATTTGCTTTCCTCCCGCCTTTTTTACACAATTGACTGCATCTACAGCAGATCCACCGGTTGCCAGCATCGGATCCAAAATAACAGACAAACGTTGATCAATCTGCTCCGGCAGCTTGCAAAAATATTCCTGGGGCTCATGTGTTTCCGGATCCCGGCAAATCCCGATATGTCCCACCTTAGCGGAAGGAACCAATGCATGCACGCCGTTTACCATGCCGATTCCCGCACGCAGGATCGGAATAATCGCCATTTTCTTTCCATCGATCATCGGAGACATGCAGGTTTCAATCGGTGTTTTCACCTCCACATCTGTGAGCGGGAGATCCCTGAATGCCTCATATGCCTCCAGCATGGCGATTTCTTCAACCAGATGGCGAAACTCGGAAGTTCCTGTATTTTCATCCCTAAGAAGTGTGATCTTGTGTTTGATCAGCGGGTGTTCCATGATGTGTACATTATGCATTTTTCTATCCTCTCCTTCTTATGTTATTTCATTCTCCTGTCGGAATTTCATCCAGATTTGATCTGGTATAAAGAACAACCTCATCCCCGATACGGAAGACAAAATCACCCTTCGGTACGATATTTCGGCCGCTGCGGCGCACCATGATGACAAAGGTCTGCCGGGAGATGTCCAGATCCCTCAGCGCTGTCCCGTTCCAGGAGTGATTCCTGTCTATGATAACCTCTTTGGTATTCATGGGGATATCCTGTTTCGGAGAATCAGCGCCGATGAGAAGGGTGTCTCCCGCTTCTAGCACCACATTTCCATTGGGGATGATCGTGTCCCTCCCCCGCTGTATAACCGCTATCAGAACGCCGTGAGGCAGTTGGGTATCCTTAACCTGTCTGCCGACCCATGCATCCTTCGCATTCAGTTTTATGCGAATGAACCGGATTCCTTCCTCCACCGCCAGCTCACCGATCTTCTTCAGACGGGTATACTGCTCAACGAATCCGGCGGAAATGATACCTGTCGGGATGGCAACCATGCCGACGCCCAGGAAGGTGATGACGATTCCCAGTATTTTCCCCATGGTTGTAATGGGATAAATATCCCCATAGCCTACCGTCAACAGCGTAGAGGCAGCCCACCAGATACCGGAAAATGCATTTTCAAAAACATTCGGCTGCGCTGCATTTTCCACACTGTACATACAGAGACTGGAGGCGATCATCAGTACAAGGATGATGAAAACCGAGGAAACAAGCTGCATTTTCTTACTGGAAAGCACCTCTGTTATTACGTTCAGTGAATCATAATATGCGTTGATCCGGAACAGTCTCATGATCCTTGCCACCCGGAAGAACCGGAAGACAGATGCTCCGCTGGGGAAGAATATGGGCAGATAGAAGGGTGCAAAGGACAGGAAATCAATGATCCCCGCGAATGAAAAAACATACTTTATCTGTGCCTTCACCGGGGAAAGATCCGGATACAGATAGGGTGCAGAATACACACGCAGGACATAATCCACGGCAAAGAAAAATACCGTCACATGCTCCAGCACCAGAAGGAGTGTATCATACCTTTCCTGTATCCCGCTAAAGGTATTTAATATCATGACTGCAAGGTTCACGATCAGCGCCACCGTGGAGATTACGTCATATGCCTGATTCACCGGTTCATCCACAACACCCACGGATACCATACGAAAAATGTGATACCGCAGCCGGTCTCCCTTCGGGAGCTCAGAGTCCGGGAGCCTGTCATCCGGTGTTTCCGCTGCACTGTGATTAGGAATGTCTTTTTTTCTGCTCATTCTTTTTTACTCCAACTATCAGGTTATCCGCGTTTCTATCAATCTCAGGAGTCTTCTCTGTCAGGCATTTCTTTACCCTTGTACTTTATTTACAGCATAAACCCATGTGGCAGGAGTTCCTTCAATCTGAACTCTTCTGTCTCCTCGTCTCCATCAACCATTACAACGTATACCGGCATATCCGGACTGTCTGCAAACTCCGTCATAACCTGTCTGCAGGCCCCGCAGGGATAAGGCGGACTTCCCGCTCCGGATATCGCAATGGCGCAGATCCTCCGTGCCCCATGGCTCACTGCCGTAAAAATGGCAGTCCGTTCGGCACAGTTGGTAAGACCATAGGAAGCATTCTCCACGTTACAGCCGGTTACAACTTCTCCTGTATCCGTCAGTACCGCTGCTCCTACCGCATATTTTGAGTAGGGACAGTAAGCATTCTCCCTTGCTTTAACCGCCGCTTTTATCAAACTTATTTTTACTTCCTGATTCATCTTTCACCTCGTATCATTCAAATCGACATATCAAAATATTATGATGCCGAGGCCAAGTAAGGTCTCCTGTGATTGCGCAAACGCATCGCACGGACCTTTTGCCCCTGTCATCATATTATCAGAGTCTATACTGCTCCCGCAGTTCTTCCTTCTTCATCCTGACCGCATCCCTCAGATCTCTTGCGGAAAGCAGTCTGGCATCAGCCCCCCGTATGATCAGCTGTATCATGCCGTCGGATGTGGCTACCGTTATATCATACTTCTTCTCATGCTCTGTGGCAAATCGGGCGATATACTGATCCGCAGTCTCCGCCTCCCTGGTAAATACAACATGCAGATTTCCGTAATCCATGGCCTCCGTCCGGTGTCCCGGAACCCTGTAGGCATCAAAAACCACAATGATCTCCGGCGTCGTCACTGCCCGGTAATCCGTCAGCATATCCAGCAGAACTCCCCTGGCCGCAGTGAGATCCGTCTGAACCAGCTCCCGGGTCTCCTCCCAGGCATGCAGGATATTATATCCATCCACCAGTAGATACGGCTTCCTCTCCAGTACTGCCTTTCGCGCTGTCTTCTGGGACTTCTCCCCGTCTCCGCGCCCGTCAGAGTCCCGTCGTCCATTTGCCCGCGCCCAGCGGTTTCTCCGCTCGGAAGCATGCTCCTTACTTTCATTGGCATGGGTTGCCTGCTGCAATATGGCATCGATCTCATCTGTTCCGATTGCCTCCAGCCTTTCGGAAAGAGGCATCCGCGGCCTCACTTCCTTTTGTTCCTCTTCCCCCGGATAAAATGTCTCATACCGCGGTTCGATATGCATCCATTCCGGAGCATCCTGCCAGGAAATGAGTGCCGCAGCTCCATGATCCACAAAAACCGAACTCGCAGGATGCAGAAGGTCTCTCTCCGCATCATAACCACATGCTTCGATCACATCTTCCGGATTTGCACAACGATCATACCCGTCATACAGCATCCGGAACAACCCCTCTCCGTGGGTGTAGGTCCGCACCTCTGCCATATAATTTCTCAGCTTTGACAGAGCTCCTCTGCCCTCCAGCGTCGTCTCCTTTTCTGTCTGCTCCGTGATCCTGCTCTCCTCAGCCAGCTGTCCCATATCATAAAGGGCACGACCTGCCGCTTCCTGCGGAACCGTCAGCGTAAAACGAACATAAGGTTCCAGAAGCATCGGCTTCCCGGCCATCAGTCCCTGACGGATCGCCCGAAGCGCTGCCTCCCGGAAATCGCCGCCCTCCGTATGCTTCTTATGAGCGCGCCCTGCAGCCAGCGTGATCCGGAGATCTGTCAGCCGGGCATTGGTAAGCACTCCTGTCAACGGCTCATTTTCCACCGCAGAAAGGATCGTCTGTTGCCAGCTTCTGTCCAGTTCATCCGTGGAAAGACTGCTTTCCAGAAGAATCCCGGTTCCCCGCGGAAGGGGTTCCAGCAGGAAATGTACCTCCGCATAATGCCGCAGCGGTTCAAAATGTCCCACTCCATAGGATGGTTCCTCCAGTGTTTCCCGGTAAACTACCGAACCCTCATCAAATGATACCGTGATGCCGCATCGCTCCCGGATCCTCTCCGTCAAAATCTCTTTCTGCACCTCTCCGTAAAGTGCAACCGTGATCTCCTCATGCCCTTCGCTCCAGTCAAAAGCAAGGGTGGGTTCTTCCTCCTCCAGCACCCGAAGTTTCTGAAGAAACGGTCTGGGATCCGTTCCCTCCGGCAGGATGAGCCGGAATCGCAGCATGGGACGACTTGACTCCGGATGTGCGGAAGGCGCAGCCCCCAATCCGCTTCCCGGGGACACAGCAGAAAGTCCTGTCACGGCAACGATCTCACCCTTTTCCGCCGACGGAAGCGCCTCATATGAGGCACCGTCATATCGCCGGAGCTGAGTTACTTTTTCAGAGAACGCTTCGTCCTTCGCAATATAATTCACTGTCTCGCGGACAGACAGCTTCCCGCTGAGGATTTTTATAAAACACTGCTTCTGTCCCGAAGCGTCATAAAGCACCTTATAACAATAAGCGCCGAAGGATTCCTCCGCGCTTTTCCGTTCCGCTTTCTCTCCGCAGACATCGGCCGGAATAATATCTGCTGTCTGATCATCCAGCAGTTTCCCCAGCATTCCCAGCAATTCATCGATTCCTTCACCCTGCAGTGCAGATCCGAAGCAACAGGGGTGAAATGTACCCCGCCGAAAAAGGCGGCAAAAATCACTTTCCAAAAGACTGCCTTCCCGAAGATACCGTTCCAGTACTTCCTCATCCAGCACTGCCGCGGCTTCCGCACGTTCAGCAGGATCGCCGTACCAATCCGCGAAGCCTTCTCCCAGGGTGTCTGTCAGCTGCTGCAAAAGTCCCTTTCTGTCTGCACCGGGGAGATCCATTTTGTTAAAAAAGATTGCAGTCGGAATCCCCCGCTCCTGAAGCAGGCGGAAGAGATACCTGGCATGAGCCGGTATTTTCTCTCCCGCTCCGATCAGAAGAACCGCCGTATTAAGAACAGGCAGAACCCGTTCGGATTCTGCCGTAAAATCCACATGCCCCGGGGTATCCAGCACAGTCAGCATCAGATTCCCGAGGGGCAAATGGCACATTTTCGAAGTGATCGTGATCCCTCTGGCCCGCTCCTGCGCATCGGTATCCAGAAAGGAGGTCCCGTGGTCCACACGACCGGCCTCTTTTCTCCTCCCGGAAGCCACCAGCAGCTGTTCGATCAACGTGGTTTTTCCTGCGTCCACATGAGCAAGGACGCCGATGGTGAGATTCTTCATATCCGCCACCTATGATTCCGCTAACTCCCGATAATGAGAGTCTTCCATTCTCTTCTCAAATTCCTCACGCGGCATCGGCCGGTCAAAGAAGAAGCCCTGCGCCTGATCACAATGGCTCTCCTGCATCAGCTTCAGCTGTGCCTTCGTCTCCACGCCTTCGACGATACTTTCCATGCCAAGTCCCTGTGCCATGGATACAACGGTCCGGAACATGATATTCTTCTTCTGCTCCTCCGGCTCCCCCTCCACGGGAAGGAAGCTGCGGTCGATCTTCAGCACATCCCAGGGAAGATCACGGATCAGTGTCAGCGAAGAGAATCCGATACCGAAATCATCTACCGCCGTCTTAACACCGCTTTCCTGCAGTCCGGAAACGATACGGCGAAGATCTACAAAATGCGAATCCGTCGTAGTTTCTGTCAACTCGATCTCCACATATTCATGTGGCACCTGATTCCTGTCGATTACCTCAAGGATATGCCGTAAAATGTCTACATCCGCCAGATTCCGCCTTGACAGATTCACGGATACCCGCGGAACCTCCCGCCCCTCGTCCAGCCAGCGGCGGATATCCCTGCAGACATGATCCAGCATGTACATATCCAGCGCACAGATATCCATGCTCTGCTCCAAATGAGGAATAAAATCTCCCGGAGGAATCATTCCGGTACCCTTGAACCAGCGACAAAGTGCCTCTGCACCCACCAGCTTATAGGTACGCATATCCACCTTCGGCTGGTAGAATACCCGGAACTCTTCATTCTCCAGTGCATCGTGGAAGGAGGTTTCCACCTCCATTTCACGTTCCGTAGATTTTACCATAGCCGCATCAAAATAAACGATCGCTGTGTCCTTACTTGCCTTCGCCCGCGAAGCTGCCCGGGTGACGCGGTCCATAATCTCCCCGCGCAAATGCAGCGATCCATCATCCGGAATCTGATAAACACCCACGGAAGCACCCACCCGGATCCGGTCACCGGTTTCATCATTGTACACGATGATGGACTCTTCCAGCATATCCAGGATATCATCCTCATGATCCTTATCTACCAGAAGCACAAAATTATCCCCGCCCAGGCGGCAGATCATTTCATCTCCCGACAGCTGGGAAGCGATCTCATCTACAAACCGCTTCATTACCAGATCGCCCAGCTTATGCCCGATCTGCTGATTCACAGCCGTAAAACGTCTCATATTGATACGCATGGCCGTATAATCAGACAGCTTGCGCTCATGTGCCAGTCGTCCGAGTACGCCAAAATAATACTTCACATTGCGGATTCCCATGTCCTGATCATAAAAGCTGAGGCGCTCCGCGATCTCCTGCAGACGTTTCCTCCCATTGAATACAAAACACATCCGGAGCAGAAGATCCACACGATCCCTCTCCAGCGTCTGCCAGTCCGGCTCACCCTCTCTGATCACGGCACGGTAATAGGCAATATTAAAACCGCCCGTCACATATCTGCGTTCGATATAACGGGTTTCATCCGTACTCCCACAGTTATAGATATCAAAGCTGCTGCCTTCTCCGTAATGTTCCTTCTCCTGACTGTCGAAATACTGCACACCGATACGTCCGACCCGCAGATACTCCGCCAGCTCCTTCAACTGCGGTGTGTAATCTCTGGCCAGAATATGGCCCGAACGGCGAACTGCGGGATCTTCATCCATTTTAATGAAAGCCTCCCGGAATACATTCAGGATCTTCCTGACATCCTCCGGTTCCCTGTCAAGCTGCAGAGCCGCTTTCTTTTTTTCGTGATGTACGCGCTTTACCTCATACATCCGCATATCGCCTTCCCGGAGGAACTCATCCACATCCTTGATCTCGCCACGGCGGGATACAATTCCCACACTGATAGTCAGCAGCTCCGGGCGTTCCGGGATCAGTGTCTGCACTTCTCCCTCCAGCTGAGCGATCTTATCATTCAATAGATCCGAATGATACTCTTCTTCCAGAAGAACCGCGAATTCATCTCCTCCCAGACGGATATTGATACCATAGGGAAATATCTGATCCAGAATCGATGCAACCCTTTTCAGTATTTCATCACCCCGTGAATGCCCGAAAACATCATTGACGTTATGAAAATTATCAAGGTCCATATAGAGCAGAGTCCACATCAATGCGGATTTCTCATGCAGATAATTCAGAAAATATCTCCGGTTGTAAAGTCCTGTCAGATCATCCGTCATGGCGATCCGCATGATATCCTTCTCAAATGACCGGGCTGTTGCGATGCTCTGTGGGATCCCGTAGCCCTCCGGAACCTTCCCGAAATACCGCATCGTCTCCTGCTCAGCCTTAAGGACATGAAGCAAAGCCTGGAAATAGGTCTTCAGATCAACAACGGAATCCAGCTGCGGCCAGATTACCGCTGAATAGAGGATATCCTCTTTGAGCGTCTCCTCCTTCCTGCCTTTCCCCTTTAGTGTGATCCCCACACCCACAATGAGATAATCCAGTCTCTCTGCCTTTTCCAGCAGGTAACGGTTCGAAGAAATGAATACCGGAAGCGCATCCGATATTCTGACCGGATCCTCGTCCCAATATTCCACTGAAAATTCAACACCTTCCTCAGGAACAACTTCCCGGAAAGCATCGATCGCGTCTTCACCCAAATCTGTAAATATCCTAATCTTCAGTTCAAACATTTCTTTTCTCCGCTCTGCATTTTCTTGCCTGACTATCATGCCTGTACTGCTTGTCGAAAGCTGATCCCGTCTTTCCGGACAGACTTCCCCGGCATCGGATACCCTACGTCGCCTATTTTTACCCGGTATTGTACCCTATAAAAATCCACAAGTATCATACCATAAAACAGGCATAAATGCCACATTTATAATTCCGAAAAAAGTCGTGCAAAAAGAACCCCGCAGCTTATTTACTGCGGGGTTCCGGATTGTTAATCGTTATTTCTTTGCTTTTTTCTTCTTCAGAACGACACCTGCAAATCCACCTGCAGAGATCATCATCAGAATAAACAGCATGGTGATCGGGGTCTCATCACCTGTCTGAGCCGTCTTATCCGACGGCGGCCGACGTGTAGAGGTATCTGTTGTGACTATCTCAGCGACATGATGCTTAACCTGATCCGTCTCAACGATCTCGGTCTTTGTCTGTCCGGTTGTTACGGTATAACCATCCGGAACACGGATTACCGTGATCTTGTACTCACCGGTCTTTGCCAGATAGCGACCCTTCTCATCCGTCTTTGTCAGCTCGGTAACCATACCATTTTCATCTGTGATGAAGGTATGTGTAGAGCCATCCGGATAGATCACTTCTACAGTTGCTCCGGGAACCGGTTCCTTCGTCTTCTCATCGATAACCTTGATATCAAGTCCGCCGGTAGAAGGAGCGATCTTTGCTTCCAGCTCAGTGAGTTCATTTACGAATACTTCGCCTGTCTGCTTCTCGCCAACTGTTACATGATAGCCCTCAGGAACCTTAACAACGGTGTACTCATACTCACCGGGTTCAGCTACATAATTACCGAACTCATCGGTCTTGGCATACTCGGTAACCTGTCCGTTCTCATCAGTTACAAAGGTCTTCTTCACGCCTTCAGAAGTGATAACAACTACTTCTGCTCCTTCAACAGGCTCTTCCGTATCCTCGTCAAGAACTGTGATGATGATAGCACCCTTCGCCGTAGCGATCACTGCATCATGATGTCCTTCGCCGTCCTTCGGAACAGTTACCGTTCCGACTTCACCGGTTTTAACATCATAACCCGTCGGTACTTCAGATACTGTAACAGTATACTTGCCGGCCGGAACAACAGGGATCTTTCCATCCTTATCAACGATCACACCGTCTTCATTTGTAGCATAAGTTCTGGTTGTACCATCTTCATCCGTGATCACAACCTTGGCATACGGTACATCCTTTCCGGATTTTTCCTCGATCACGTGTACAGAGATCTTTCCGGTCTCCTCCACAGGCTTCTCAGGATACTCATTGTCAAATGCTACCGTTACGGTCTTTCCGGCTTCAACTGTTACTCCTGCTGTCTCGCTTACCGTCTTCTTACCGCCGTTCAGCTTATAGCTTACAGTAACAGCCGCACCACTTGCCTCATTGTAATTCTTCTCGGTAATGGTGTAATCGCCAAGATCCTCTTCGGAAATCGTAATCTCCTTCGTGTAAACGCCGCCACTCTCGGTAAAGTCACTCAGCTTATACGTTGTGGAAGCGCCGGTCTTGGTATTGGTAACTACGAAGCAAAGCGTCTTCTTATCAGCTTCAACCACCGGACCACCAAAGGTCTTGGTGATAACCAGCTTGCCTTCCTTCGGAGGCTCAACCGGCTCAACCGGCTTTACAGGATACTCATCGTTAAATGCTACCGTTACGGTCTTGCCATCCTCAACAGTTACTCCTGCTGTCTCATTTACGGTCTTTACACCGCCGTTAATCTTGTAGCTGACCTCAACCTTCGCACCGCTTACCTGATTGTAATTCTTCTCGGTAATCGTGTAATCTCCGAGCTCCTCTTCCTCCAGATCCAGAGTCAGGGTAAATTCATGTGTCAGCGGATTCTCATCAAACGCGCTCAGCTTATACTCTGTACTTACACCTGTTGCCGTGTTCTTCACTTCGAAGGAAAGGGTCTCCTTGTCTTCATCAACAACGTCACCACCAAAGGTCTTGGTAATGATAAGCTTGCCGGACTTCTTCATGGGTTCAGGCTGCTTACCGGGATACTCGTTGTTAAATGCTACCGTGATCTCATCCTTATCTCCGATGGAAACAGATGCGGAATCACTCTCTGCCTTCAGACCGCCATTGATCTTGTAGGAAACCTCAACATCCGCGCCACTGATCTCGTTATAGTTCTTCTCAGTAACGGTATATTTGCCAAGCTCGGTTCCTGTCAGCTCAATCTCGCAGATCCAGGTATCACCAACCGGCGTGAAATCATCCTTCAGAGTATAGGTCTTTCCGGAGATATCACCATCCTTCTTGACGATAAACTTCAGATAATCAAAGTCTGCTTCTACCACTTCACCGCCAAAAGTCTTGGTGATGATGAGCTTGCCCTTCTGCGGAGCATTCTTCAGGATGATAACACCGTCTTCAAAATCAACTACACCTTCGATGGTCTCAATAAGTACTTTTCCATCATTATCTACGGTAAACTTGATCTCAGTATTAACCTTCTCATAACCAACCGGTGCTGCTGTTTCCTGGAAATAGTAAGTTCCTGCTTCTAATTCAAAGGTCTTTGCCGTTGCGCCGGATGTCCAGCTCTCAAGCTGCTTCTTATCCGCATCCTTAAGAACGATCACGGCACCGGATACTGCTGTTCCGCCAAGATCTGTCTTGCTGATGGATACCGGATACTTCTTCGGTGCATTCTTCGGTGCATCCTTCAGGATGATTACTCCGTCCTTCAGTTCTACACTACCGGATACAGTTACAACATTAACCTTTCCGTCATTCGCTACTGTAAACTCGATTTCTGTATCAACCTTCTCATATCCTTGCGGTGCTGCTGTTTCCTTGAATAAATAGGTTCCTGCTTCAAGTGACAGTGTCTTCGCTGTCTTTTCGGATGTCCATGTTGTCTTTTCAGTTTCACCCTTCTTCCAC
>JAFXZW010000110.1 GCA_017541035.1 Eubacterium sp.
ATACCATATTGGGCTATTAAAAGCAAGTGAAAAATGCTCTTTTCTCCTTGTTTTATAAGGGTTTTCAGCTATTCAGATATGTTGTTCCGGAGTGAAATATCTGTAATGCATATCGGTAAATCAATCAATGATTGTGTTTAATAGCGATACTTGTTCAGCGCATAAATCGCAAGTACAAAGGTCAGTCCGATCAGAACGTCCGACTCCGAATCAAAGGTCAGGATATGAGTCGGGGTCAGGTTCAGCGCCTGTCCGGGGATCAGATAAGGTTCACTCTTTACATCGATGATCCGCAGGGCTCCGCGGTATACGGTATATTTCCAGATAAAGGGATCACCCACGATCTCCCAGGCCTCATCGTAATCGACAATGTACCGTGCCGCGCGGGACATGGGATCCCGGGCTACGGTTCCGAACTTATCCTTCGATGCAAACTCAAACCGGGTATCGCCCAGCCGGTCATACTTTTCCTGCACGTAGGCCCTTTCGGAAATGGTTTCTGCCAGAAAAATCTTGATCCGATGTCCGGTTGCTATGAAATCATCCTTCGTGTAGTAGACCTCTTTTCCTCTCTCATCAAAGATCTTAACGGAGTCAAGTTCTTCCAGGTCATTGGCTTTGATATAAAGCTTTGACATGATCGTTCCCCTCTCTTAAAAAAACATACAATACTTCTTCTGTATAATACAGAGCACAGTTCCATTTTACCAATACATTCCGAATTGTGCAATCACGGAAATCATAGAAGATATTCCCGATAGGATTTTTTCGTATCGATAATCACTCCCGGGACATCCAGATCATTCGTTCTTTTGTCCTCCGGAGGAAGCGTCATAAAGTCTCCGTACCGGCGGGTCAGATACTTCTCCGGCTCCGTGGGTCCGTTCAGCATGTGGCCTTCGAATTCCATCTTCTTTGGCTCTCCGAACCATTCCTTCGGATAGGTGATGGCGCTGCAGAGGGAAATGTCCTGCCCGTAATAATCCAGGATTTCCTTCCCGTTACGCACACCAGCCAGCTGATGACGGATCTTCTTCATCTTCCTTTCTCCGCGTTCTCCCGGGTAAAGCTTCTGCAGAACAGCCGTCAGCTTCTCAAAAAACCCGCCATGCTCCACCGGCGTATTCCCCTTTGCCAGCGCCCTGTAAATATGGGAGCGCCAGATGTTGATCAGCAGTCCGGGCTTTGTTCGCGGAGCCTCGTAGAAGGGATAGATATCAATTCCCAGTCCCTGATTATAATGCAGATGCCTGTACTCCTCCCAGACACAGGCAGTTTCCGAATCCCGCAGCTTGAAGGAGATCGAACCGAATTCCGGATCCGTCTTCTTATTCTGGACAAAATATCTGTCACCGAATTCCTTCTGATAACGGATCAGCTTCCAGGCATCCCTTACGGGCATCAGTACATCGATATCATGATCCCAGGGGATAAAACCCTTATGACGGACAGCTCCGATACAGGTTCCGTAAGCCAGATAATACCGTAGGCCGTGTCTCTCGCAAACCTCATCCAGCTTCAGCAGCATATCCAGAAAAACCTTCTGTACTTCCTTCTCGTCGATCATTTTCTTTCCTCTCCTCGCCTTCCCCATTCTTACCGGGATCTCCGTTATGTCAGGCGAATGTCGTGATCATTCTTTCTCCCGCTTATAATCGGAATAAGGCACATCCGGTTCAAATGTGAAGTCATGCCATGCTCCTCTATCCTCCACCGGGGGATACTCCATGTAATCATCTCCGTAATTATCCCGCAGGAACTCATCATAGCCAATGGGCACGGGCACCTTCAGGAACTCATAATCCATCCAGACCGTCCTGCGGAAGATGCTCTTCGGAACGGTATAGTCTGAATGATAGCTGTACGGGAAGCAGGTTACGCCCACATAATCACAGTCCTTCCAGCGGTAATGCGCGGAAAGGCCGTTCACCTTCCGGTATGCTTTGACCGGGTCATAAGGAACCAGAGGAAAATGCAGGATCTTGTGGGCAGTGCGCGTTAGCTTGCTGGGATTTACATTAAAGACATAAGCATGGGCCAGAACATTTCTGGTCTGATTCGTAAAAAGCAGTACCTTTCTCTTCATTCCGGGATCAGGCACCCCGTCCAGAGGATAAATGTCGATATAGATCCCGTTATTACAGGTATTGTTCGGGGAAACCAGGATTCCTGTGGTATTGCTGTTGCGAAGTCGCGCAAAGGAACTGTAATAATCCGTATCATTCTGGGTTGTCTGAAGGAAATAAGGTGCCTCAAACTCCTTCTGAAGACGGATCAGTTTCTGATAGTCTTTTCGGGGGAGCATGATATCAAAATCATCATCCCAGGGAATGTAGCCTTTATGCCGGACCGCCCCCAGCATACTCCCGTAAGCCACCCAGAAACGAAGGCCGTGCTTTTGACATACCTCGCTGACAGCGCGGAACAGATCCAGCTCGATCGCCCATACCTTTTTGATCTCCGTGGGAACATGATATCCGCAGCGTTCTTCCGGCTGCAGAAATTCAGCTGTTATAAAGCCATTCTCCACCAGACGTTCACATTCAGTCATCTTATACCTCCCTTATCAATTAGATGTATTCTCCCGCCGTAATGCGGAAGGTAGAGCCTGTCATCATGGAACTGGCGTCACTGAAGAGATAAACCAAGGCCTCCACATAATCACTCCGTTCGCACATACGCCCCATGGGAAGGATTTCCGCTGCTCTGCGGCGAAGCTCTGCCTCACTTTCTCCCTGAGAATTCCGGAGTGCCACCTCACCCTCTGTGGGCGTCCAGCCCAGAGTCAGGTAATTGCAGCGTATCATCTCCGATGCGTACTGATGGGCGATATGCTCCATTAGGATACGCAGGACTCCCTTACTGCAGGCGTAGGCTGCACGGTCCTTCTGCCCTCCCCAGGCATGGGCCGAGCCGGTCAGCACTATACTTCCGCCGCCATTCATCCGCATGTATTTCACAGCCTGCTGACAGCAGAAAAAGGCTGCCTTAAAGTTCACATCCATAACCCAGTCAAAGGTTTCTTCATCGCAGGTATCCAGCGGAGAAACCGGAGTCACCCCCGCATAATTGAAGAAGCCGTCAATCTTCCCGTAGGTCTGATAGGTCTTGTCAAAAAGGTTTTTGCAATCCTCCACCTTCAGCAGATCCGTATAAACGAAAATGGCATCCGAGCCATAGGTTTTGATGCTTCGCGCGATCTTCTTACCTGCCTTTTCGTCACGACCTCCGATCACAACCTTCGCGCCTTCCTTGCCGCAGACCTCCGCTACGGCCCGACCGACGCCTTTGGTTCCGCCGGAGATCACGATGACCTTATCCTTTAATCTGTTCTCTGACATATTTTATCCTCGTATTTGAGATCCTTCGAGGCTTCGCCTCTCAGGATGCCATCTTCGGCATATTGCTTCTTTATCACCCAAGCGCCTTGTCTACATCAAAGCCCTTCAGGCAGAGATCCTCACCCGCCTCATTATAAACATGTACCGTTGCCATATAATGCTTCAGACGCTCTGCCAGCTGTTCCTTCGTATCGCATACCAGATAAAGCCTTGTCAGAACCTGCTTTTCATTTCCGATCCATTCATGAAGTACCGTATCTCCTTCATGCAGGCGTTGGATATTCTCGATGGCACAGGGATCCTGCTCCCAGTCTGAAAGCCCCTCGATCCGTGCAATCTTTCCTTCCTTCAGCAGGAACCAGAGGGTTGCCGCATGCTTTCCGCGCAGGTAGGTATCATCCTCTTTCATAAGATCGATATCTCCCTCGGAACCGGTCAAAGCAAAACGGATCAGCATTTCTCTCTGGTCAAAGCCATGGATTGCCTTCATCAGAAGATGAGGTGCCTCACCCTGCAGACGGAAGCCGGTATCATATACATAGAATTCACCGTTTTCAAAAAATCCGGAAAGCATAAGGATACCGTTCTTGATCCCGATCTCCTTAAACATGCGGACCGCATTTTCATGCATGCGGCTGAAATAAGCATCCAGATGTTTGGACGGATAGGTTCCACCCAGGCAGACCCGGGAGAGACCCGGCTGCTCGTCCGTGGTATAGCGGTCATAAATGCAGGATGCAGAGCAGTATCCGTCCTTAAAGGTATAATACATACCCATATCTTCACACTGCATATATTTCTCTACGATAAATCTTTTCTTGTGGGAAGCCTCCAGAGCGATACGGACGCCCTCCCTCAGCTCCTCTTCATTGTAGGCAACGGTCATTCCCACACCGCCGCCGTTATCCACAGGCTTCACCATGACCGGATAAACGATCTTGTCCAGATCCTCCCGCTTCATCTCCGCATCCAGATAGAATTCGGGAATGCCATGTACGCCATAGCGTTCACAGGTGGTCTTAAATACATCCTTAAATGCAAAAACATCCACAATCTGCTGGGTTGCATAGCAGGGCAGGTTCAGCGCCTCACACACCTTACAGTAAGAGGGAACCAGAATGTCCGCTACTCCCACTAGCACGCCATCCACCTTTTCTTCATTGGCCAGAGCCACCAGACCGGGGACATCCATCCCGTCCACATCATATGCCTTCCAGGCCGCTTTCTTTGCGGGGTCCGTATGTCTTCCCGAGGATACGATGGTCTTGATCCCCATACTGTTTGCTATCTCCACAAGCGGTGTCGTCTCCGGATTCCCTCCGAGGATCAGGAGCTTCTTTCCTTCAAATTCGCGTTCCATTTATAACCTCCAGATTTCTATTTTCAGTCAGCCGCAATTTATCCGAGGAACTGTTGCAGTTGTCCCATTCATTGCTCTGCAGATCCTCAGCACCGTGACACTTTTCTTACAGAACGATGCCCTCTCCCAGCTGCATCAGCAGACAGGGAAGCTTTTTTTCCTTCATGATATCGTAAAACCTTCCGGGATCCCCATGATGTGAAGCAAACATCCCGTAATGACAGGGAATCGTAACGCCCGGGCGGAGCAGCTCCGCCAGCTGGGGAAGTTCCTCCTCATTCATATTCCCATAAGCTCCGTTTATGGGGCCGATCAGGACATCCAGATCCCGCGGAAGGGAAATGGCCCTGTCCAGACGAAGGCAGGTATCTCCCGTTTCATAAACAGTTTTTCCATCCACCGTAACGATGACGCCAACCGCATCCGGTGCACCGGTTCCGTGGTCGCAGTCCACAAAGTCAATCACGAAGCTGCCCACCGTCAGGGTATCCTTCGGCGCCACATAGGTGATCTGAT
>JAFXZW010000111.1 GCA_017541035.1 Eubacterium sp.
CTTCATTCTTTATAATATCTTCATTATCCAAAGGCTCTTCTTTATCTAAAAGATCTTCTTTCTTTTCATCCTGCTTTTCACTACTAACCTTTGAACTATAATCCTCATCAATTATACTTCTCGGATCAAAATAGTCTTCATCATAATAACGACCGTGATCAGATTCTTTCATAGTTTTATACTCCTTTCCTGCTTTAACTAGATGATTGAGATTATTTATTCGCATTTTCTATTATCATTATAACAACTAAAATATAACAAAAGCGCAACAAATCTGACACACTATAAAAGAGGGAAAAGAACCCCAATCGCACATATTGAAAGATGAGCGATGCCTCATGGAGACACCGCTCATCGGAAGCTAAATACAGACCTTACTTCCCGGGTATTATCTCCGGATGATGATTCTTCTTATTATTCGTCCTTTGTACCGTAGGATGTGTGATCTGATCCGGATGATCCCTGCCCACCTGGGTCAGATGACGCTTCACCCTGTTTTTTCTCGTCTATGATATTCTCAACTTCCTTCATAACGCATTCCTCCCGATATTCTTCTTATTCTGATCACGACGGTCCTTCAGCGCCTTTTCTTCCATCTTATCCGCTTTATTCACAGGACCGTTTCTTCTTGCCTGATATTGCTTCACCAGCGAGAGAACACTTTTCGCATAAGCGATCCGCTTCTTCTCATAATCATTTTTTCCTCTGATGTTTCCGGTTTCATCCAGGCCGCGTTCCCGGGTCTTCTTCCGAAGATAGGTTTTTACCTTCTCATTCAGGGTATTAAATGCCTCGTCAAATACCATCAGGCTTTCACCGGCATTCAGGTCGGAGACAAATTTCTCCTCATCCAGCCGGTTTGACCTTCTCAGGTATACCGGAACATTTGATACACTCCGCACGGCATCCAGAAGTTCAGTGAATTCATTGCTTCTGCGTCCAAAGGAATTGATCTTGGATACATTGAAGTCCGTTTCCGTGTCAGTCAGCATTCTTTGTGCTTTCTCCGACAAATCCACCATTCCACCCACAGTGTACTTACGGTCGGTGGTGCTTACCTTGCTCAGTTCCACCGGCCGTTCCACATAGGGCACAAATGGTATATGATCTGCAATTCTCTTTTTGGATAATGAACGGATCAATCCAAGGGTAGTTCGGATGGTATTTATACTGTCCTTATCTGCAGGGTACAGTTTTTTGTTAGACAGATCAGCGAATTTATTATCCGGAACCGTAGCAACAACTTTTCTCTCGATCAGTGATTTCAGATCCTTCAGTCTTTCCACTGCCCAAGAGACCTCCTCATCGGTAAGCCCTCTGCCCCGAAGAGCAAATCGCATCATCTCAGGAGAAAGCTTATTCACCTTCTCAGCCATGCTTTTGCTGATCACTCTGAGAGTCGTGTTCTCCTCATTCGCGCATCTTCGGCGGCCGAAGGAAGAATCATTATCGATTCCCTGGATTCCTGTGATATTCCCGGCCGCATCCACCTGATACATGAGATTTCCGGAATGCCGGTCCACATTCAGACAAAGATAGTCGATGATCTGCAGATCCGCCAGAGACCGGATCACTGCATTCCTGTTCTTTGTCTTATTCAGCGGATTATCATTTATATGCCGGATCAGGGACTTATCACCATCGAGATCCAATCCTTTTCCGAAATCCATGAAGGTCCCCTCCACCAGTTTTCCGTCCTTATCGATACAGCGAACACTGTCTGATCTGGCCAGAAGAGAACCCGCTCCAAGCAGACCTGCCACAACACTCATGGCAGAATTCCTGTGATCCATCCGGCTGCCGTCCGGTAACTCCAGACTGCCGGAAATGATCTGATTTGCCGCATTCGCAAACATTTCATTGAGGCCCTCAGTTAAGACCTTCATTGCACTGTCCGGAATACGCTCCTCCTTCACCTTGCAGAGCCTGAGCATCTGCCTAATATCACGACTATTCAGTTTATCCACTCTGTTGGCCTTACGTACGCCATGTCCAAAAGCAAGAAAGCTGCCCAGAACCACTTCCGGCGGATCATCCACTTTAAAGGGCGTATCGTCATATCTTTTTCTGCCGATCCGCGCAAATTCCTGCGCCATCGCCGGGAGCATCCCCCTCAGTTCCGCCACAGCTTCAGGATCACAACCTTTTGCGGCCTTTCTTACGATGGCGTCAAATCTGGCCTTCACATTGCTCTTAACAGTCTTGGTGAAAACACCCGTACGTCTTTTCCCGTTTGCGCCGTATATGGTCATGGGGATACGGGAAGACGTCAAATGTCCAAGGGTTTTGATATTGCGGTTCCTAAGGTCGATGGTAACGGTACGGCTGTCCTCCTGCAGTTCCCTGAGGCTTCGATGCGTCTCAGGCCTGTATTCATTTATGATATCATGATCCTTCGATACCATGGTCTGAAGCCGGCTCACCATACCGAAAACACCCTTTGAAAGATCCTTTCCGGCCTCCTTCCCACTGTCCAGGAAACGCTCTCCGGTCTCTGCCACACGAACCATCCTGGCCAGAAGATCCTCTTTCTCCTGTGCGGTGAGGCTATGTTCTCTCTCCTCTGCATCCCGCTGACTCAGTTCCTCCATCTTCGAATCGAGCACATCCATCGCCTGGATATAATCTCTATAGACCTCGGATTCTGCGATCTGCCCGCCTTTTCTGGCCATCTCAGCTTTAATCTCGGAAAGAAGCCCCTGTCTCGTATTCAGCTTCTCTTCCTCCGGCTCGGGAGCATTCTCCCTCTCCTCCCTGAGGATCCGGTCACTCTTCCGGATTCCTTCAAAGAATGTGTCAGCTCCCGCATTGAAATCCATGGGTTCACCCATGGTATGAACCAGTTTTACCTTATCCTTCACAGGCGTATGCGGCGGAAGGCCGAAGGTCTGCAGGATGGTATCTGCAAAAAGGCGTCCGGTTCTTCCGTTGGCATCCGCGAACACATGCTCCGACACCAGCATCTGATAGGAAAATGCGGCAAGCTGGATTGCCCGGGTCTTACGAAGAGCCGGATCCTCCACTTTCTTTATCTGATTGATCCCGTCCGCAATTTGGGACAGGGTTTTATATACATTTACAGGCGCAGCAAATGTACCGGAACCGATCACATCATTGGAAGTAATACCAAAGCCCCGAAGCTTTCCGCCCTGCGGATCATTCGTCATAACCACTTTATTCAGCCTGGTGAGGGTTTCAAAAAGATCTCCGAAGCTGACCTCTGCCTTATTTCGAAGCTCCACTGAGCGCCCCCTGGCGGTCTCTCCGCCAATGATAAGACCTGCCATTTTCTCCTGATACCCCTCTTTGGCAGGATTCAGGGTCCCGGAATTTCCCGCACGCCCGCTGTATAAAGCGGCTACACTGTCCTTCGCCGGATCATACTCTTCGATCTCCTCGATCCCGTCCAGAGGCTCCGTTACAAACCGGAACGCACTTTCCGTCCGCGTATACCCGGCATCCGTATCCTTTGCTCCTATCTTCATTTCCTGTTTATTCGGATATTCCCGGGCAAGATTGCCGTCACCCCATTCAGAAGCTTCATAGTTAAGAAATGAATCAACTGCCACAGAAATACCAAGCTGATTCATATCCTCCTGACGAAGCTGCTCCACAATTTCCCGGGAAATACCGGAATAGACCTCTTTGATCAGGTCGGGAACCTTGATCTTCCTTTTTCCTTCCCTTGCAGCATTGATCTTCTCCGACAAGTGATCCACACCATTCCTGAAATGCTGCAGGATCCTGTCATAGAATGCCGGATCCTCTGCACGGGCTGCTGCTGTTCTCTGCCACTCAGTCAGATGATAGATATGATTTTCCAGGGACCCCCTAAGCATTTCGGTAAGGAACCCGATATCCTCTTCCTTTATTACTTTTCCATTCAGACCAATGATCGGCATATCATCACCTCCTTCGGTACGCAATCAGAAACACCTGATAAGCGCCTTATACTTACATTTCCAAGCATATCACAGATCGGATAACAAAAGCGCAACACGAATCCGAAAATATCCGAAAATGTGATAGAATAGTATAATAAATCAAAAGGCTGGAGTGAAACGTATGAAGAAAATGCGAAAGATCAGTATCGAGGGCTGTCCTGAGATCGGGCGGGGTGCCCATGGCATCGTTTATCGGACCCATGACCGCACATATGCCGGGGATCGATGTGGAAACGGCTGCGAAGATCTGTGACCGGAGTTTTGAACTCTACCTGGATAAAGCTGACGCAGAAACTATTCAGGATACCAAAAACCGTGCGCAGCTTTTAGGCTGCATACGGATCATCGATTATATGGACCGTCACAAAGGACTTCCCGAACGGGAGAGGGTTATCAACTTCTGTGCGCGGGATATGGAAAGGATCCTTCAGATCATACCATAAGCAAAGAAGAGGGAGGCTGCTCAGGCCTCCCTCAAAATCTGTCAACTATAATACAAGTTTGTCCGCCGGGCGAAAACGCCTGCGGCTGAAAAAACTTAGTGGCGCCCCGGTCTATGTCCCGGTGCATGATGTGCTCCTGCGTTATTCTGGTGTGCCGGGTTATTCTGAGCGATATTGTTATTCTGGGCCGCATTGTTATTCTGCGCCGCATTGTTATTCTGTGCTGCAAGTTCCTGCTGCCTCTGCAATCTTCGTTCCTCTATTCTCGGAATCGCCTCTCCGTTCTTTTCCTTAACCCAGTTCGGAGTGCCCCGCCGTTTGCTGTCATTAAAAAGTTCTTTGCGATACGCTTTCTTCCAGTCTTCCGTCGAATAGGCAGCCAGCTCATTTTGGTTGGCATCCCACTGTCCCTTCTTCCATTCCTTGAAGCTGTCAAGACTCTTCAAATACCCTTCTCCAAAGCTGCAGTTTACTCGGTTGCTGACCATTTTCACATCTTCGGCATACTGCTCAGCATTCCGCTTATCCGTAAACTTCGGCGGATTCTTAAGCTTCCGACCCGGATTCAGCAATACCTCGTGCAGATCATCATATCTGGCCCGGAAATAGGTTTCCGTGATCTCCTTCTTCTGCCATGCGATGAGGAGCTGATTCTGCCGTTCCTGTATCCTGGTTTCAATCTGTTCCATCTTCTCCCACGCAAGGGCTCTGTTTGGGTTGCGTCTTCTGGCTGCCGCTTCTGCCTCCTGCTGCAGCCGTAAGATCTCATTGTTCACTTCCCGGTCTCTCGCGACTACTCTGTTTTCCAGATTCCTGAGCTCCGCGGTAAAATCCTGTTTCCATTGATTGTACTTTGTCTTCGGCCGATTTCTCAGCTCCGCATCATTTCCGGGCTGTGCGATCTCCATCTCAGTGTCTGCACTTTGCGCCAACTTCTCCAGATTCTTATACTCCTTCTTATCCCGATCCTCAGGATGAGCCATAAGATAATCCAGCATGGTTTCCTGAATAAGGAGTTTCATCTCCTTTCTTTGCGAAGCCTTTGCACTCGGAAGTGTTTTCTTATAAATAACTGTCAGCTCCGCATATGCGTTCTTACGGGCAAGAAGGTCCCGATATTTCACCGGGCGTTCCTCCTCCATCCCCTCCCCATTAGTATAGGGAACAGGAAGGTGTTCCTTCCCGATGGCACTTCCGGAAAGAAAGGCTGATTTAAGACCTTCCATGAGCGCCTGTTTCGATTTCCTGTCTGCGGTGGAAGTAGAACACATCATCTGATATACACATGTACATTCCGCATTTTCACGCTCTACGGCAGCATCGATCAGTTGACTGAGCTTCTTCGTATAAGCAGCAAGACTTTTACGTCTGTCCGGATTTTCCTCCATCATATACAGATTTCCGATAGCCTTTTCCACATATTCCGTGCCGGAGAGTCCCTCCAGAACCTTACCTTTCAGCCCTGCGCCGCGGGACAGTTCTCTTCCCTTGGTATAAAGCTTTTCTACCGAAGATATAAAATCATCCCCCGGCTCTGTCATAGAGGAAAGGCCATTTTCCGCAAGCTTCATCCGAAGATTGTTGATAAGGAAAAGCCCCGGATTCTGAATGAATTCCTCAGCACTGACGCCCAACCGCTTTGCCGTCATTCCCACCTGCCAGATGGCGTTCATCCGACTGTCAACCTTAGGATCCAGAATGAATTCTGAAGGAACCTTCTTTTCCCCGGTAAGTGTCATATTCTTCGGAACCCAGGTATCCGCAGAAAAAGAATCCCTGATGTGATCAAAAACTTCTCTTTCCGCCTGATATGCTTCAATGTAACGATTGTCCGCCTCCCGGATCGCCTGTATGGGCGACCTTTCCACTGCTGCGGCAAGTTCTGTCCTGCGGCTGACGGTGCGACCGTGGGCCATGGTCCGGCTGCCGGGGACATCTTCAAGCATGGAGCGCTGTTGCATCATCTGGATGGCAGTAACTCCTTTGTTTCTTAACGCCTCGCTGATCACCGGCGGTTCTGCAAGAAGTCTACGGTATGCCTCCCCGGCATCTTCCGTGATTACCTTCACCTCCGGGACACCGGCCCCGACATTCTTCTTTACAAGAAGTCCGGAGAATTCCTTTTCGTCCTCATTATATCCTTCGGTTCCCCGAAGCATGTTTTCCGTTCGGATTGCATTTCCCGCTGTAAGATCATTTGCTCTGGTTATGGAAGCTGCTATATCCTCCTTTACCTCCTTCAAATGCTCGGCTGCCTGCCGGACCACCTCACGATCCTCTCCTGCAAAATCACCATTCAACTGACTGAGTTTTTCAAAATATCTGTTCCATCTCGCAAACCGTTTTTTCAGAGGCTGATCGTATTTCACCTCAAAGTCAGGATCCGTCGGTATTTTGATCCTGTCAATCTCCTCTTCGATCCGGTAACACTTCTGAATGTTGCTCCTATAATACTTGATCAGCTGATCAAGATAGCATTTATACCGTTCCGGATGCTGCTCCGGGGAAAGCTCCTCTCTGTTTTCTTCAAAGCTCTGGAAATCCGGCCAGGCATGCATTCTCGCCTCTGAATTATATGAATCACGAACAACATCCATATCTACGAGTGAAAGCCTTGACTCCAGAAGACGCCGTAGAGATTCAAGCCTTCTTTTGCTTTCTTCCTGATCCCGCGCTGCTGTATCACAGGCTTCCGGAGTCACTTCCTCCTGAACTATTTCATGCTGAACGATTTCATTCTGACCCGCTTCATCCTGATCAGCTACCTCTTGATTTGCTTCAATCTGCTCTCCATCAACTGCACGGCCAAGGACTGCCTTTGCCCGTTCCAGCTTCTGCCACTCAGCATTGTAATACTGCTCAAGATGATCCCCGGATCCCCGGATTACCTGTGCTGCATTAAGCGGATCCTCTGAAAGAAGCGCTTCCTTTATATCCGGAGCAAGCTGAATATGATTCATTTGATAGATAAAAAGCTCAGCACTTCTGACATCCCCGGGTACAGTATTACCCGGAGCTGCATACATCCGCTGAATCATTGCTCTTTCAGTGTCCTCGACATAAGCCTTATATTCAGGTGTGTTTAAACAGTCTGCATTATTTTTCTCCCAGGAAGCAGCATAGAAGTTAAATGCATCCACTTTTTTCGTAAGAGCTTCCAGTTCTTCAGGGGGAAGTGTTTCTTCGTTCTTCTTTGCCTCGTCCAGTCTTGCCTTGGCATGAATCGATTGGTTAAGCACATCTTCCAGAGAAAGAAAAACCTTAAGGCTTTCCTTTTCCTCCTCCGTCAGCCTGTCCATTACTTCTCCCCTGATCCCGGGATATCTGTCCAGCATTTCATTCGTCTTCCGGAGCATGTGCAGCTTAAAAGCCGTCGGTCCACTGGTATTCTTAAGGTCTGCGGTGATCAACATGTAGTTCATCATTCTCTTCAGACCATCGGAAAGAATCCCCACCATCTGTTCCTGATTTCCGGATTCATAGGCACTGATCATGTCGGACGCCGCGATACGCGCCGGCTTTATGGCTTTTTCAAGGAAGGCATCTCCCAGATTCGTTCTGGGCTTCGGATATTGCGCAGCGATATCCATGGTCCACATGCTGGCATTATTGATGAACTGATCTTCTTTGGAGATCCATTCTTCCGGTGCTGCAATATACGGATTCGATACGATCACATTCGGTGAAAGTGCTGCATAAAAGGCCACCAATGAAAAATCTCCATCGGTAAAGTTTCCCTGCGGAAGTTCGGGCGAATGCTGAAGAAAATTATCTTTGGTATAAATATTTGCGCCGGGGGCAGGACCGACCCATCCTTCAACCACCAGCGGTTTTGGCCCGTATACCGTCTTCAGATTCTCAAAAGATTGAGAGTGGGGGTTTACCGGATCCTCGGCCCGCTTTGCAAGCTGATTCGGAGAAATCACCTTCTCCTTCGGGATCGTGAAGCCCTTTACTGCAGCGTTATGGAACTCGCTGTGATACATGTCGATCCATGTTTCCTCATCAAAGCTCTGAAGCATTGTCTGAGCGGCCTGTCCTAACCCCAGCTCCTCGTATTTGTTTACCATCCACCTTTTATATTCGAGAAGCGTATTGAGATGCGTATACTCCGTCCGGATCCGTATCTGATCTTCCGCATCCATGATATGGATCGGTGTCCGATCAGAGTATTCGTTCCGTAATGCATCATATTTTACCGTAGAAAGAGAAAGAGGAATCTTCGGATCTGTTGACATACGGAGGATTTCCGCCTTCAGCGTATCGGGTCCCGCATTCATAAGAGCGCCCATTTTGGTCTCGCCCAGGAATGAACGGAGACTCATTCCGCCCACACGGAAGAAGTCCACATCCAGCTTCTCCGGATTCGTAATTCGGTAATCCCTCATATTGATGGAATTAAACGCAGCCCCGAAGATCTGATCGTACATTCCTGCCGCTCTTTCCTTCTGCTCCGGGGAAAGCTCATCAACCGAATCAATGATCTCCCCGTCTTCCTTCCGGAACATTTCTTCTCTTTGGGCCTTTGTTGCCGACAGCCCTTCCTCCATGGCTGTGTTTTCTTCCGCCCGAAGTTCTTCATCCTTCTTTGCCTCAATTGCAATCCCGTTCTTCAGCGTATAATTTCCGGTCTCTGGATTGTATTCTAAATCCATCACAACAACGCCATCCGTCAATGAATGACGTACGGTTTCCATGATCATGGCACGGAATCTTGTCTCCTGATCCAGATTCGGATACTTCCGATTGACCATCTGGGAAATGGTTTCTCCACCTCTTACCTTGATCAGATCAAATTCGGTGAGTCCCATATCATAGATCACATTCATCTCTACCCCGGACAGTCCGCGATCGAACATCTCCATATAGGTGCACTGCAGCTTCTTCTGATCTTCCTCAGAAAGGCTGAAGATATCCCGGGCATCGCCGGTATCTTCCGGATGCGGGCAGGAAAGATATGCCTCTAAGCCATGATTTACAAGACGACTCTCTAATTGGTTAGTCAGGGTACCGGAAAAGTCCTGCTTCGAATTCAGGATCTGCGCAGACATTTCCTGTTCAAATGCCGGACTTAAGGGAATTTCAACACCTTCCCCATTCAGATATCTCCTGTACTCATTCGCCCCTTCCACAGGTGAGCGTCGTCCTCTTCCATTTGGTTTCATCAACTCGCCATTGAACGCAATTCTTTGGACAGCATCATTTGAGAATAAGACCGGTATTTTCATCTCACCGATGGTCTTATTGGAATACTTTACAATCTGATTTTTGCAAAGCTTAAGATACTGCGCCGTCGTATCAACCGGATAATCGAATTTATCATAATCAAGAAACTGGAGCATAACAGTAACCTGATAACATGCATTATCAATGGGCTGGGCCAGCTTCTTAAGGTTGCTTTTCCCACCTGCTCCGGCATAATAAGCGAGATTAAGTCCCGGATCCGAAATCTGCGTGTCCTGACTCAGACTGGTCATTATACCGTTCAGCACTGTAAAAAAAGCATAAACACGGGTAAAATCCGCGATGGATTTGACATTGTGATAATTCGGAAACCGGAATTCCTGGATCTTCTTTAATGCGCGGCTATGCATGCCGCCCAAAAGATACATATTTTCCTCACCCGTCTTTTCCGGATTGGCATAGGTCTCTATGAACTCCTGATAATACGCCTTCATCTGCGCCGGAGAAATATCCCTCATCTCTATGGCCTGCTGCAGGGTAAAACCTTTATCCGCCATAAGAAAAAGGCGCAGTGCATCGTCCATGGAAGTGCGTCCCTGGATATGATATTGCATCGTTTCATTTATACGATCCAAATGAGTCTGCAGCCATCTTTGGTCCTCTTCCGGCATAATGAGATGCTTTGCCCGTAAATTGGTACTCTCTGCTTCGGTTAAAAAATGTGGTTTTGGCGGCATGGTGATCCCTCCTTTTCGATTTCAGTCATTTTATTCTCAGTATTCCTGTTTCCTATTTTGCCGGTATGATATTGTCATCCGCAGGTTTGGACACTTATCCGTTTAATCATAGTATAACTCTCAAAAGGTAACAAAAGCGCAACAAAAGGGAGGCGAAACACCTCCCTTTTGATCAATTGTTGTAACTTTTCGGCACCCGGAGCCGTTGAGCGCTGAATATTTACCGATTAATTTTATAATCAGGATTGATCCATGCATATCGTAAATGATCCCTGAAGCTTCCTCCGATCAGGATGCTGCTGTATTCCATCACCTCATAATTCCATACCTGTGCCCTCCTTCTGACTTTTTTTAATGTGTATAAAGTATCCTAAATACAATTTCGAATTACATCATAAATCTCGATCAATCTATTCATTTGGCTTACCTCGCTTTCCTATATTTCAGGTTGTTTCCCTGTTTCTGCACATAGAATACAACACCGACTCTTGCAGAATCCTTGCACAGAAACAAAAAAAATGCTCGGACAGCAAGAAAGCCACCCGAGCACTAATTCCCCATCCTTATTTCCTTCTGTTTCTCACGATAATCACAATGATAATTACCAGCTTAATCACGTTTGCCGCGATCAGAGGTGAGAGCACGACCAGCCACGGCCACTGTATTACTCCGTCAAACCGGAGGGCAACCAGAATCACAGTCACCAGCAATACCAGATCCACCTCTATCCGATTCCCATTCTTCATTTATACTCACCTGCCTTATTCAAAGAACTGCAAAGGATCCACAAGTGTCCCATTCACATGGACCTCAAAGTGAAGATGCGGTGCCGTACTGATTCCAGTCTCTCCTACTGCTCCGATTTGCTGTCCCGCCTTCACCATATCGCCCACCTTCACATCCTGTCGGCTGAGATGCTGATACAGTGTCACATATCCGCTTCCGTGATCCACCACAATAAAGTATCCTCTGGCGGAATTGTACGATACTGTCGTCACCTTACCAGCTGCGGCAGCAATCACCTGTGCACCCATGGATGCTCCGATATCGATACCCTTATGATCTGAAGACGCCCCCTGTTTCGGTGGTGTGCGGTTTCCAAAGTAGGAAGTGATGTGGTTACTGGACGGACAGGGCCAAATAAAAATGCCCTGACTGGCGTTCACAGAGCACTCTGCCCGAAGATCGTCCTCGAACTTATCCACATCCAGTTCTGCTTTTTCCTGCCAGGTACTATACTTCTCACTCGGCTTCTCATAGGTCGAAATCCAGAGGTAACATGCTGCCACGATGTTCTTCTCCTTGATCAGAGCCTCTTTCATGGATGGGTAGGAAGTATTGATCGTCTCCTGCAAATGAGCAACCTGCATGTCAATC
>JAFXZW010000014.1 GCA_017541035.1 Eubacterium sp.
CGTCAGCAGGATCCCTCCCAGTTCTCCGCCGAAACGAAGCTTCAGTATGCCCAGAATATAAACCAGTGCGATTCCCGTACACACCATCTGCATGGTGAAGACTGCCAGAAAGATCGCCGCCTCATATTTCAGCCGGCTGACTCCGGAGGCTCCGATCCGAAGTCCCGTATTCGTTGCATTCGGCTGCACACTGATAAACATATCCATAGCGAGAATGGACCCCAGCATGCACATCATGGCGATCAGGTTGTAAAAGTAAGCCAGATAGGGATCCTTATTCTCGCCAGCCATTCCCTTGGAAATAACGAATTCCACATCCTCGGAAACAACCTTTACCGCTTCCTCGTATGCCTCCCCGCCTTTTTCCATACTGTCTGCAAGAAAGGCAGCCTTCTGCCGGTAAGCGCTGACGATACCGGACAGAATACTCTGGTACATATCATTTTCTTTAATCGTAAGGGTTACATCCTGAGCGCCGGAAAGGGTGATCACACCGATCACACGCTTTGTCCGGTCATCTTCTCCCTTTTCCTTATCCTTTTCCAGAGAGGAACCGAAGAGGGCCTTCGCCACGCCTTCCGATGAACCGGCATTATCCAGCATACGGTTTGCCTCTTCCTCTGTTGCAAAGGTAATGTCCATCATCCTGCTTCCGTCATCATATGTCAGCCCCTCGAGAACCCTGGTAAAGGGATGCTGCTCCGCATTCTCTCCAACGATGGCGATCCGCATGGCCTTTGACGCCTGATCCCCGTAGATGTTGCTGAAAGCAAAGTAGAACAGGGTTCCCAGGATAATGGGAAACGCCAGATTCCAGAAAAGAGCGCTTTTCGTCCGAAGCATTTTCTTTATGTATAAGCCATAGATACGAAACATGTCATCACTCCTTATCACGCAGCTCTTTTCCCGTAATTTCCAGGAAAACATCATTCAGTGTCGGCAGCTCGGAATAGATCCGGTCATAAGACAGATCATGTGCCGCCAGATACTCGATCACATGGGAAATGTTATGCTTTCCGCCGCTGCATTTGATCGTCAGCCTGCGGTCATGGAATGTCACTTCATAAACGTGATTCAGCGTCCGGATTCCCTCTATGTCCTCATCCGACAGCTTTCGGATATCCACGATCACATTTTCGGTATTCCGGATCTTCGCCTTCAACTCTTCCGACGTACCGGAGGCCACCTCTCTTCCCTTATCCATAATAAGGATACGGGAACAGATCTGCTCTACCTCCTCCATATAGTGGGATGTGTAGATCACCGTTGCTCCCTTTTCATTCAGTTCTGTTATTCCCTCCAGAATCTTGTTCCGGGACTGGGGATCCACGGCAACCGTAGGCTCATCGAAAATGATCAGCTCCGGTTTGTGTGCGATGCCGCAGGCGATGTTCAGACGTCGCAGAAGACCTCCGGATAACTTTTTCGGATAGAACTTCCGGAAATCTCCGATATCCACAAAGGCGATTGCATCATTTACGTACTGTTCCCGGGTCTTCTTATCCTGAATATACAGTCCGCAGAAGAAGTCCACATTTTCATATACGGTGAGTTCGTCAAAAACCGCTACATTCTGGCTGACCAGTCCGATCCTCTTCTTCAGATCGTTACGATCCTTCGTCATTTTCTCGCCGAAGAGCTCCACCTCTCCTTTATCGTAAGTGAGCAGCGACAGAATGCAGTTGATGGTGGTGGACTTGCCGGAGCCGTTGGGGCCCAGCAGGCCGAATACCTCGCCTTTTTCGATCTCCAGGCTGAAATTGTCCAGTGCGATCAGTTCCTTGTATCGCTTTACCAGATTTGTAACCTTTACTACTGTTTCGCTCATTGCTTCTCCCTTCCGGAATCATATCCTCAGTATCTTACTTACGAAATAAATATACCACCCTGCGGCATGCTCTGTAAGTGAGCTCTGTCACAGAGTGGTATGAAAACCACATGACATTTGTCATTTTTTATTACCTGTGTTTGCGATGAATGGAAGGGTCCCTGTTTCGCAGGTATCAAAAAATGCTGCAGCTTGCGTGTAAGCATGCGGCTGCAGCATTTTTATGATAAACGTGAATAGTTACATTACATCAATTATCAAGCGTATCTGCCGGCATATAGCCTTCGATCAGCTTGTTCATTCCCTCGCTCAAGTCCTTGTTCCATGTGTCACCGGGTTTAAAAAGGCAGACACATACTTTAACGACATCCAGATTAAGCTTTTTTGTCAGCAATTCGGAGACCATCGAATTATCTGCACCTTTACCAACAAAGGCTCCGCTTCTGTAGGTGTTATCACCTTTATTCATATACACAACGGCATAGCTTGTTTTTCCGTCGGGTTCCAGTCCATCGATCGTAATCGACATACCCTTCTTAAATGCTGCCGTATTACCGTCTACCTTCTTTCCGTCAACAGAGATCGTCACCGAACCTCCAAGCTTATTGTCAAAGTAGATTTCTCCTTCCTTCACGAAGGATATTGGATCACCAAGCGGAGCACTGCTGGTCGTGGCTTCCTCTTTCTTCGGTTCAGAAGTAGTTGCGGTACCTGAATTACCACATCCCACCAGAGAGAGCGAGAACATTGCTGCCATCACTGCTACAACGATTCTCCTGGTCACCTTCTTTTTCGTCATAGTCTTTTCTCCATTAAGCTTTCTCATAGTCGTTCCCTCCTTATGATGTATTCTATGATCGGATCCCAGATGAAATCCTTTTCATGACCATATAATATCATACCCTTTGTCACACATCTGTCACAGAAAAAAGCAAACTCAGTCATGCTTGATCAGACTTACCCATACCGAACTGACTTCTTCTGAAATGTGCCGATTATTCGATGGGGATTCTCTTATCCAGACCCGTTGTCTTTAAAATGCCAAGGATATTGTCCGACACATTTCGAAGTACCATCTTCCCATTTACTTTTTTATATGCGGCTACAAACTGCCTCAGTCCCGAAGAAGCTACATATTCCAGTTCGCTCATATCCAGCACAAGCTTTTCATCATCCTTTAATTTATCGACCTCTTCCTTCAGCTCCGGCGCAGCCTGGGTATCCAGCCAGCCAACCAGTTTCAGTGTTACTTCGGTCCCGTTTTCTGTCTTAATGATCTCCATAGTTGTTCTCCTTTTTTTGTATGTATTCTCGGATTTCCATCCCGAAATATTTTCCTGTTATATCTTCCCCTCTTCTATATCGCGAAAGGTTCCTGACGAAGAATCTTATGCATATTCTCTCCGGCCACAGAACAAGATTTATTATCCGCCTGACTGCAGATCCTGCTTAAAAACAAGCGTCACAACATTTCTGCACTCAACACGCTCATACCTTAGTTCCGTGGTCATATTCCGGATCATTTCGATGCCCATACCTCCTGTATCGAGTTCCTCAAATGCTTTCTCCTCCATATATGACGTCGGATCAAAGGGCGTTCCGTCATCAGCAAAGGTCACCTTGATCAGCTGGTTTTCACGGACAATATCGAAGAGAATACTTTTGGCATCGGAATAAGATACAATATTCACAAACCATTCCTCGGAAGGCGTCATGATATTCTTCGCCAGTGACTGATCCTCCACAAAGCCCATCACATACCGCTTCAGTCTGCCAAGCTCCGACAACTCCGGAGCCATTCTGATCCACTGCATTTCCACTCTTCGCATGGCGATCAAAGTGATATCATCAAAGATGTTATCCTCTCCTTCAAATCCCAGCACATCATTCCGAACAGTTTTAACGATTTCTTTTGAATCCGGTTCCAAATGTGATACCTGCTCCAGAAGACGCTTTTCTCCATAAGCTGTATGCTCCGGATTCAGTGCTTCCGTCACGCCGTCCGTATAGAGCAGGATTCCCTCTCCGATCTCGAGATTCATCGTTTCATTCCGGAAATATGCATCCTCAAAAATACCAAGGAGATCACCCGGATGGATCGGAAGCTCCTCCGTTTTACTGCCAAATCTGATGGGGGGATTATGACCGGCATTTGCATATGTCAGCTTTCCGCTCATCGGATCCCATGATGCCGCAAAAACGGTTGCAAAAAAACCCTCCGGATTCTCTCTGCAGATCTCATCATTCGCACGTTTCAGTGCCTTTGCGGGCAGCATACCCGTACGCAGGCGTTCCCGTACGATACGCCGGACGATTGACATGAAAAGGGCCGCTCCGATACCCTTTCCCGAAATATCTCCGATCATAATTCCAACCTTACCCATGGGGAGGTCAAATACATCGTAAAAGTCACCCCCCACCTCCAGTGCGGGATGCATGACTGCATAGACCGAACACCCGCGGCCGGAGTATTCCTTTTCCGGCGGAACCATACCGTTCTGGATCTTGTGCGCCACCTGAAGCTGAACATCCGACTCTGCCTTCTCCGATGCGAGTTTTTGGATATCTGCGACATACATCTTCAGATTTTCCGCCATCTTCCGGAAGGAGGATTCCATATCCGTCACCTCATCCCGAAAGTGAGACTTGCTGGGCGGAAGCTGAATATCCTTTTCCAACATGAAATTGTGCATATGTCGTGAGAGCCCGCGGATCGGGCGAATCACCCATATATGGATCATGATCAGAACCAGGAAAAATGTAATGGCTATGGCTGTCAAGCCGATGATAAGAAGGTAGTTGCTGTCCTTTTTCATGATCTCCATCACATAATCCATATCATAATCCGCGCCGATCAATACCAGCAGCTTTCCGTTCTCATCACGATATCCCATTACGCAATTCACAACATGTCCGTATTTGTTATTCACCTCCTGCAGTTCGCTCTCTATAGTCCCTTTCATTACATTCTTTTCATTGTCCTGAAGCGGGAGCTGGGAACCATCCTCTTGATCTTTCATTATTTCGTCTACAAATACCTGATCATCTCTATCTCTCGCCACAGTAACGATATGGTGACGTTTTTCGTACTGATCAATGGTGAAAAGATAGAGATATTTAAGATCCATTCCCTCGCAGATTTCAGGGAAAAAAATTTCTCTGAAAAAAAAGTATTCATCATAATTATCGTCTTCCGTTCTCCGAAAAAAGTCTTCGTCGTATCCGCCCTTCTCCAGGAAGTTTCTGACGATCGCACAAGCCTGTCTTGCTGATTCTCCTCCCTGTTGGATTGCCCTTTTCATTCGGGAATTTTGAGACACAACGGCAACCAGCACAACGGCCAGGAGCATGGCCAGAAATATCAGAACGGAAATCCTCCCCATAAGGGGAAAACGGATTCTCTTTTTTATTTTATCATCTTTTTGATTCTTTTCCATATTTCTCCAACAACTCCGTAAAATAGCAGACGGCCATCTCATTCATTTCCTCCGACTGAAGCATGAGAAGAAGAATGCGGATCTGCTTTTCGCTGAATTCCGGAATCTCATCCGTACCGTAGAAGCCCTTCAGCAGCCGTTCGACGAAGACCTTGCTGACTCTCCGGTTTTCCTTCAGGAATACCTCCTCTGCCTCCGGATCTCCGGCAAGAAGCTTCTCATGCATTTTTGTCCGTTCCTTCTGTCCGGAAAGATCCTGTTCCTCGTCATAAATACAGCCGATTTCCGTCCGACGTACCACGTGCCGCTCAACCCGGAATCCGTTCTTTGTGAAAAAGAAAGACAGGAGCATACCATGAAGCAGGTATTCATTTACCTTTTTTGCCAGATTAAAGCAGAAATTCCCCTGTCCGTAGAAGAGAAGTGACCCATGGTATTCCTCCTCATTGCCGATGGCATGCGTATGCTGGGAGATCAGGATATCTGCTCCGGCATCCGCCATTCTGTGAAAACGCGTCCGGATCAGCGGAGAACTGTAAAATGTGGACTCAAAGCCGCCATGATACAGCACCACCAGATGATCGCATTCCTTCTTCAGCTCCCTCAATTCCTCAAGCACTCTGGTCTCATCATACAGATTTCCACCCGGGTCTTTCTTCGTAGCACCGTTGCAGAAGAACTCCATCACATTGTAGAGGATAACTCTGACGCCCTTCTGCTCCACCAGGATATGATTCTTCATATGGTCCAAGTCGGAACCGCAGCCGAAATACCTGATCCCTTTTTCATCCAGAATCGAAGTATAATCCCGGAAACCGGTAACCCCTCCGTCCATAATATGCGTATTTCCAAGCGTTACGGCCCGTACTCCCAATTGCTTCAGTGCATTCAGAGTTGCTCCTCCGGCGGTAACAACCGGTCCCACCTTCCGGATCGTATCTTTCTGATCGGCAATACAGCCCTCCGTATTACAGACCGAATAATCCGCATTCCGAAAGAGCGTTATAATCTTCTCACCGAAGAGAGCTTCCGTATCTCCGGCGATAAAATACTCTTCATTGGAGGGCACAGGGAAGACATCCCCGGCTATGAGAATATTCAGTTCATTATCAGCTGTTGTTCTTATATCTTCCATGCGAATTCTCCCCATCAGGTCAGGTAATATCCTTATACATCGGTGTTTTTCCGCCGGCTTTGTTACTGATCATCGGATCTGTGGAGAAGTTCACTCTTACTTCCGGTGCCCCTGTCTCATTAAAATATCCTTCCAGTTTTTCCGCCAGCTCTTTGAGAACCACCGCCGGATCAGAGCCTGCCGTACATATCCCGCGGACCTCCATGGTATTATCATCGGTCTTTACAAACTGATAGCTGCAGAGTCCCTTCTGAAACTTAGCCTTTACCTCCAGTGCCTTCGTTGTGAATTTCTTTCCTCCCAGAATAAAGGAATCCCACACTCTCCCCCGGATATCCAGAACCGGCCGGAAATAGCAGGGGAAGTCCTCCCTGCGGATCCGTACCGAATCACTGACATAATACCGGATAATGGGCTGTACATAATTCGTCAGATCCGTTACAAGGATTCCGGAGGAATACTCGGAAGCATCCTTTACAGGCTGCCGGTTCTCATCCACCGGTTCCACGATGATCCAGTCCTCATTGATATGAAGATGCGGACAGTCATGGGTCATGGCAATCTCTCCGCCCTCCGTCATACAATAATTGTTCAGGATCGGAACCCCAAATACATCGTGAATTCTGTGATAGCTTTCCTCCGTCAGAAGCTCGGCAGAGGACAGGATCAGTTTGATCGGGATATCCAGCGTCCCCTTCATTTTCTCCTCCGCAAGCATGACCAGGTACGGAGGATAGGCCACTATGATCTCCGGCTGAAATGCATTCAGCTTATCAACCAGAATATCGATACTGTCCGTTATGGGATATGCGACGATATTATCTTCAAAGCCCGGGCGCAGCCGGCGCATTTTCAGATAGGAGCCATAGCTGGATGCCGAGTTGGATACATGCACAAGGAAAGCCGTCTTATGTTTGGAATGATCAAATAGCCCCGGCGTCACGCCATAGAAAAGCCGGTTTCGAAGAAGCGCTCCGTGGATCTTGTTATGGTAATCATCCCGGACCATGGGCAGCGGATTCCCCGTGGAACCTGAGGTCTGCAGAGCCGTGTACTTTCCGAGGAGCAGCGAATTATCCTCCGCCCCGCGCATAAGATACTTTCTTACCATATCCTCCTTCAGCTCCGGATCTGTCACCCATTCGTCGTAATGAGCCTGGAATTCCTTCTTCTCCATTACCGGAATATCGCTGAGGGTATAATTCTCCGGAAGGTTCTTATAGAATTCACGGAGATACGGAGAATGCTCTCTCGCATAATCCACAAGGGCGGTAAGCCGCACCTGCTGCACCCTTTTCAGTTCCTCCGCTGTATAGCTCTCTCCTTCCCTGACCAGACGTTCGGCTTCTTGCAGTTCGATCGTTCTCATATTCCTCCTCCTTTGTATAACAGGTATTGCCCCCTCGCCTCCGCTCGGCGGCGCGTCGGTCGGTGCGATTCATATGTCATGACTTCGTCATGACCGCACCTCCCATCTCATAGGTATTGCCCCCTCGCCTCCGCTCGGCGGCGCGTCGGTCGGTGCGATTCATATGTCATGACTTCGTCATGACCGCACCTCCCTCAATCATCTAATCCGGTTCTGTACATGGATGCGTACAGGCCGCCTCTTGCCAGTAGCTCCTGATGATTACCCACTTCCTTAATATCTCCGTTCACCATGAAAATGATCTGATCCGCATTTTGGATCGTATAGAGTCTGTGGGCAATGATAAATGTGGTCCTGCCCTCCATCATCATCTCCATAGCTCTTGTGATGGCAGCCTCGGTTTTGGTATCCACCTGAGATGTCGCTTCATCCAGGATCAGGATCTTCGGATCCGAGATCACGGCCCGGGCAATGGCCAGCAGCTGATTTTCTCCCGCAGACAGTGCCGAATTCTCCGGTCCCACATGGGTCTGATATCCGTTCGGGAGCTTCCGTATGATCTCGTCACAGCCTGCCATCTTCGCAGCCGCTACCACCTCCTCATGAGTCGCGCCCGGCCGTCCGAACGCTATATTATCTTCGATGGTTCCATCCAGCACCCAGCTCTCCTGAAGCACCATGCCGAACATGCTTCTCAAATTCTCTTTGGAGATCTTCGAGATGTCCGTTCCGTCCACCCGGATCGTTCCGGAATTGATCTCATAGAAACGCATCAGAAGATTGATCAAAGTAGTCTTACCGGCTCCGGAGGGTCCCACGATAGCCATGGTCTGTCCAGGCTTTGCCGTAAAGGACACATCCTCCATGAGCGGTTTGTCAGCTACATACCGGAAGGATACATGATCGAAAGCCACTTCTCCCTTTACCTTCCGGGCGTCCAGCTTCTCCTCCGGCTTCTCCTCCGGCTCCTCTGTCTGATCCAGGAACTCATATACACGGGAACCCGAGGAAAGGGCATCCTGGAAGTTATTAATTGCTACAGAGAGCTCGCTCATAGGGGTCGCGATCATATTTCCGTAGAAAAGGAACGCAGTGAACTCTCCCAGTGTCATTTCCCCCTTCAGCATGAAATATCCGCTGAGCAGGCAGACCAGGACATAGGATAAACGTGCGAGCACATTGCTGACGGGACGTGTAAAACCGGAAATGTACCTGGACCGGATGAACTTCTTCTCAAAATCCACCGTCAGCGCCTCCATCTCACGGCGTTTGATCTCTTCCATGCCGTAAGCCTTCAGGATCATATGATTTGCAAAGGTATCCGTCACCTTTGCCGAAACCTTTCCCTGCGCACGATTGGATTCCAGGAAAAGCTTTCTGGTACGCTTCACAACGAATTTCAGAGAAAATGAAATGATCGGCATAAACACAACATATACCACCGCAAGTCTGAAATCCGTAATGCACATCATGATAACGATTGCGATCATCAGCACCAGCTGGGCAAGGAGCGGTGCAACATTCGTCTCCATACCGGTAGATAGATTCAGAAGATCCACCGTGACCCGGGCCTGCGTATCTCCGATAGGATTGGAATCCAGATATCCGATAGACAATCTGTTCAGCTTCTCACCGCAGCGGTTTCTGAGTTTTCTGACTATGCTTTCCGCGATGGAAACCATAGCCCTGGTCACAAATCCATCCGCGCCATAACCGACCAGATAAAATACCGCCAGGAATCCGCAAAGGATCATGATCTTTCCCCAGTCAAGCTGACCGCCGGATGCAAAGCCGGAAAGAGAATCCGTGATCCGGTTTGCCATTTCCGGTGCGATGGCAAGACAGATCTTTGCGATCACTACCAGAATAATGATCCTCCAGAAACGTCCCTTCAATTCTCCTATTTCACTATATAATCTTTTCAGAACGGGAGAATCGTTTTTCCTTTTACTCATTTCGACTCTCCTTCCTGATCCAGATAGCACTGGGTCTCATAGATCTCACGGTAAGCATGACAGCTCCGAAGCAGTTCCTCATGCTTTCCCTGTCCGGCGATCCGTCCCTTATCCATGACGATGATATGATCCGCATTCCTGACGGTATTGATCTTCTGGGCCACGAGGAGTACCGTCCTGCCGGCCAGCCTGGAACGCATGGCATCCAGTACCCTCTGCTCCGTCTTGGCATCCAAAGCGGAAAGTGTATCATCAAAAATATACACGGGTGCATCCTTCGCAAATACTCTAGCCAGAGACAGCCTCTGCCGCTGCCCGCCGGAAATGTTCATTCCTCCCTGAGACATCATATAATCCAGGCCTTCCGGCTTGTCGACAAGAACCTCATCAAAGCAGGAGGCTTCCAGTGCCGACTGAAGCCTTTCCCCGTCCTGCATCGAAGGATCCGGACAGATATTATTCCGAACCGTGTCCTGGAAGATCATGGGTCTTTGCGTTCCGTAAGAAAAATACTCCTTCAGCCAGGGATCCCTGCATCCCCTGATGCTTACTCCGTCGATCAGAATATCCCCGAAGGTAGGCTGATACAATCCCTGCATCAGATTCAGAATGGTTGTCTTTCCGCTGCCTGTAGACCCGATCAGCGCCGTCACCTTTCCGGCCTCGGCCCGAAAGCTGACATTTGCAATCACGTCTACCGCTCCGGCATAACCGAAGATCACATCCTTAAATTCGATCTCTCCCTTCCTCTCCTTCGGTGCCTGTACCTCATGCCAGTCCACCTTGATCTCAGACTCGTAATCCAACAGTTCATTGATCCTTCGGGAGGATACCGAAGATTTCGGAAGGGTGCTTACCAGGAAGGGAACAGCCACAAGGCTGGTGATGAAAAAAGTAACATACTGGAAGATCAGAAGCAGTTCGCTGATGGATGACATACCATTCTGGATCTGTGAAGTACCTACCAAATAGATCACGACAACAACCCAGCTCATGGTGACCAGTGCGATAGGGGACAGAAAATTGATCTTCCGGTTTGCTTCGATCGCCGTGTTGTATGCATCTTCATTTGCATCCATGGTTTTCCGATTCTCAAGCTCCTCATTCCGAAAAGCACGGATAGGGCGGGCTCCCGTAATCCTTTCCTTCATCAGAAGGTTGATACGGTCCAGCTTCTTCTGAAGGACTTCAAAACCGCCTCTGGATGCAGCTCCGAAATACACAAGGAAGAATACGGTAATCGCAAAAAAGCCAAAAAGGATAAAGAAGATCGTCAGGTTCAGCCTTGCGATCATGATCAGCTCCAGAATGATCATGACCGGAACGATCAGCCACAAACGAAGTATATTCAGCACCGTCATCTGCATCTGGGTCACATCCGCCATGGTTCGCGTAACCAGCGTTGACTCGCCGAGTGCCGCAAATTCCTGAGGCGTCAGACTCTCAACCTTGCGAAAGCAGGCATTTCTGAGCCTGTTTATATACCCTGCCGTTGCCCGGGCACTGAAATAAGATGTAAGTAATGAGCAGACACCCACTCCCACCGTCAGCGCCAGCATGATCCAGACACTCTTCCAGATCGCATCCATATTCTTTTCAGCAACGCCATTATCTATCAGACGCTTTGATTCCGGCAGAAGTGCGAATATCTGAATACCATACTGCACCAGCGTGAACACAATGGTCGCAATCACATGTCCGATATCCGGCTTTATATACTTTCCGATCAAACGGCCCATACCGGCAATCCCCCTTGCTTTCTTTTGATCTGTGTATGATGCCTGCATGGCACCCTCATCACGAAAATCACTGATTCAGAGTATTTAATACCACTCCCTGCATCGTCTTCCGAAACTGTTCCGAACCCATATCCAGCACAGTCATTCCGGGAGTACAGTTCACCTCTCCCACCACATAACCGTCCCCGGTGATCAGAAGATCCACTCCGCAGATCCGGAGGCCGCAGATCTCCGATACCTTTTCACACATTTTCTGCGCAGCCTCGTCGATCGGATACAGTTCTACCCGTCCGCCCTGATGAAGGTTGGAACGGAATTCATCCGCGTTCCCGGCGATCCGCATTCCGGACGCCATATACTTATGATCTATGATATATACGCGGACATCCCTGCCTTTGGAGGAGGCTATGAACTCCTGCGCCAAGATCACCCCGTTCAGGCGTTCGGGAAGGGCCTGTATATATGCATCCAGTTCCTCTCTGGTCTTCAGGAGCTTTACTCCTTCCCCCTGCGCACCGTCACTGGGCTTTACCACCACAGGGATTCCCAGTTCTTTCTCGATCATGTCCGCATCCGTACCATGATCCAGCAGCAGGGTTTTCGGCTGAGGGATTCCGGCCCGTCCCAGAACATCAGCCGTTTTCAGCTTACTGCAGACGATCCTTTTCCCTTCGATGGGATTCACGCTCTTTGCTCCCAGAGAAAGCAGGCAGTCATTGATTCCCTCCTGCTGTTCGTTATAATGCCCCCAGAGCAGGAACAGATCCGGCGCCTCCTCAGGAAAGCCATTCACATAAAGCTTCCTTTTTCCGTCTCTTTCAATCGTAAAGGTTATATCATCCTGACGTATGACTCTCCGGTCCAGAGCCTTCGGATTCTTTGCAACCTCTTCCTTTCTGTTCTCCGTTGCCTTTACACTTTTCACTTCCTCATATCCGCCGCCTTCACCGACGATCACCCAGTATTTCATATGCCTTACTTCCTTTCGCTTTATGTATCTCTATCTCTCAAGCGCATCCTCGTCAAAGAAACCAAGTGTCTCAAGGGAATCGACAAAACGCTCGATGTATGGTCCGTCTGTTATGTTCCAGAAAAAGCCTTCTCTCGCAAGCACCTGAGTCGTATACTCGCAGGAAGCCTCCGTTGTAAAGGCCGCCTTCTGCACTCTTTTATTCTGATAAGCCAGGAGGCTCTGCAGCACCTGTACCTTCTCCGGATCCTGTTCCGCCTTTTCCAAAATGATCTTAAACTCATCATTCTCCACAAGCCTTATCTCCATTCCCTTCCGGATCATCTCCAGAATGATATTGATCATCGGCGTAGAGTTGCAGTTGATGGCATTGAATACTGTACAGTCCTTCGGAGTTCTGGCCAGCCTCAGGAAGGCGTTCGCACTGGTATCGATGGGTCCCATTCGTACCTCTCCTCCCATTCCCGAATAGGGAAAAGCCCCCAGCATCCAGTAGGAACGAAGCCGCCCCATAAAGCTGTTGGACAGGTAATTGATCTGGAATTCACCGTCCGAATCACGGGGAGCCAGCGTACCTACACGGATCACCTTTGCATCCACACGTCCCTTAGCTATCGCCTCCAGTACAACCCGCTCCGCAAGCATCTTGGAGGAAATGTACTGGTTATTTAAAGACTGTCCGAAATAAAGTGTCTGCTCATCCAGCACCCGCAGCTGGGAACGATCCTGCACGATCTGGCCGCCCCCCACACTGGTGGTAGAAAAATGTATCAGTCTTGCGCCCCGGTTTTCGCAGAAGGTGATGCAGTTTTCCACACCTCCCACATTGATATCCTCGATATCCGTTCCACTGGAGAAATGCTTTACATTTGCGGCACAGTTAAACACCGTATGGATCGGCTGTGATTCCAAAGCACGGAAGGTATCATATCCGGTTACATCGCCATCGATCACAACGACTCTGTCATCCAGAAGCTTCTTCATGCTGCTGCCGAAATAGTAGAACATAATGCTCTGCAGTCTGCTCTTCGCATCCGAATAACTTCCCTTTCGAACGATACAGTAAGCCGTTCCTTTTTCCTGTGTCAGATAAGCTGCCAGAACATGCACGCCCATGAAACCGGCTGCTCCCGTGAGAAGGATATTTCCGATCTCTCTCTTCTTGCCACTCTGATAGGAGGTCAGGTTATTTTTCGCCAGAACCTTTTCGATCCCGGAATAATCATAACTATCAAAATCCGTGGTACGGTCTCCCGTCTTCACTGATGCTGTTTCACCCTTTGACATGAATTCCGCAAGCTGACGGGGGGTCGTGTATTTGAATACATCACCGTAATTCAGCGTATAGCCCTGTTCGGAAGCCTTGACTGCGATGGATGTAACAACCAGTGAAGTTCCTCCGATCTCAAAGAAATCATCGGTGGCTCCCACCTTATTAAGCTTCAGAACCTCAGCGAACAGATTGCAGAAGAACTCTTCCTTCTCTCCCACAGGAGCAACATACTCTCCCGCTGCAACCTCGGTCGGTTCGGGAAGCGCCTTGGTATCCGTTTTCCCGTTGGGAGTCATGGGAAGTGCATCCATCTGCAGATAAGCTGTCGGAACCATGTAGGGCGTCAGTTTTTTCCGGAGTTCTCCTCTCAGCTCATTGATATCCAGTTCCTTTTCTGCGGTAAAGTAGGCGCAGAGATTATCCTGACCATGGATCTTCCGGATCACAACAACCGCTTTTTTGATATCCGGCTGTTGTTCCATCAGTCCCTCGATCTCCCCCAGCTCGATCCGAAGTCCGCGAAGCTTCACCTGATTGTCCAGACGCCCCAGGATCTCTACATTTCCGTCCTTCGTCCAGCGGGACAGATCACCGGTACGGTACATCCGCTCGCCTTCCTTCATGACGAACTTCTCCCGGGTCATCTCCTCCAGGTTCCGGTATCCGCGGGCCACGCCGGCACCTCCTACATAGAGTTCTCCCGCGACCCCGTAGGGAGAGAGATCTCCGAACTTATCAACGATCACCTCGCTGTAATTGAGAAGCGGTTTACCCACCGTGATCACCGTTGCCGTTGTGATATCCGCACCGTTGCAGGATACGGTGATCTCCGTAGGACCATAGGTATTGATGATCCGCGCTTCCGGTGCCAGCACACGCAGCTTCTCCGCCAGAGACATGGGATAGCCCTCGCCTCCGGACATGATCAGCTTACAGTTCTTCAGGGCCTCGCCAAAGGGTGCATACTCGATATACTGAAGCAGACGGGAGGGTGTTGCATTGATACAGTCACAGCCGTACTTATTGATCAGTTCCGCCAGAGCCCGCGGGTCATTCATTTCATCCTCACCCGCGAAGACCAGAGTCTTGCCGTTACAGAGCGTTACCATATGCTCCTTGAAGGACATGTCAAATGAAACCGTGGTCACCGACAGATAGGTGTCGATATGATCATGGACATATTTCACATGCAGATTAGCCGGGTGAGGCTGCAGGTAATTACAGATACCCCTGTGATGCAGCATTACGCCCTTTGGTTTTCCGGTAGAACCGGAGGTGTAGATCATGTAGGACAATTCATCATCCGACATGGTAAGATCCGGGTTCTCCTTTGCATATTCCTCATCTTCAGTCATCTTCAGAAGATCATTTACCAATATCGCACGATCCTCCGGATACTCTCTCAGATGTTCTTCCGTTGTTACCACATAATGAGCTTCCGAATCCTCAATGATATGCCGGATACGTTCTACCGGATACTGCGGATCACAGGGGATAAATGCAGCACCGGCTTTGTTCACGCCAAGCATGCATGCAAAGAAGCAGGATTCTCTGGGAAGCAGCAAAGCCACGCTGTCTCCGATCCCGACTCCCCTTTTGATAAGCTGATATGCCACAAGATTCGCGCGTTCGTTCAGCTCCTGATAGGTATAGCTCCCATCCACCGCGATCAGGGCCTTTTTTTCCGGATGCTTCCTCACCTCTTCCTCAAACAGCTTATGAAGCAGCGTGATCGAAAGCTCCGCATTTCCGGTTCTCCGGAATCCTTCCAGAAATGTTTTCTGATCCTCCGGAAGGACAAGTGCCTCCCTCAGTGTAGCGGCTTCTCCGGAGGCAAGAAGGTTCAGAACCGAGCGGATCTGTCCGATCATATTCCGGATCACCTGTTCCTCAAAAAGCTCTGAGGAATACTGGAAGATACAACCGAGCGCTTTTGATGACTTATGGATCACAATACCGATATCACGGCTCATTTTCTGAAGCGGAGAATACATCTCACAGCGGATTCCGTCTCTGTCATAGGTCTCCGGAGTCTGCATATAGTTTACGCTTACATCAAAGATCGGATTTCTGGACGCATCCCGTTCCTTAGCGAATTCTGCTGCCACCTCCTCGAAGGGGAGGGAGGAGCCATAGGTTGCTTCCCTGACTGCTTCTCCGGTTTCCTGCAGAAAAGAAGTAACCGACGCTTCTCTCGGAACCTTCACGCGTACCGGTGCCGTATTGACAAACATACCGATCACATCCGCAGCATCCGCCGGACGCAGGTTTGTGGGGATTCCCAGAACCACATCATCCGATCCGCAGTACTTTGCAACGGTCATGGCAATAGCGGAAAAAATCAGTTCAAATTCCGAGATGCCATAGCGTTTCGCGGCCTGATCAAGTAAAGCCACCTCTTCGGGAAGGAAGCTGACCGGTATCTCCTGATCTGAAACAGGATGTACCATGGGACGCTTTCCGCCCTTCACCGGCATATCATTAACGGGGACTCCTCCCTCAAAAAGCCTGCGGTAAAATGCCATACCGGTTTCCACATCAGGGTGCGACAATTCTTCATTCAGATCAGACAGATCGATTTCCTTTTTCGGAATATCCTCACCCCTCAGAGCTGCCATAAATTCCCGGGAGAATGTTCCAGCCGAGCCGCCGTCAAAGGCTATATGGTGAATAGCCAGATGTACCACCTGTTCCCCGTCCGGAAGGGCATAGATCATCACGCGGATCGGGATCTCCTTCGTAAGCCGGAATGGTTCTGCATAAGAATCGACAATCTTTCGGACTGCCTCCTCCGATTCTGCTTCCTTCCTGACAATCTCCGGAAGCTTTTCCGAAAGAATTCGAATCGGAATACCACCCTCCACTCCGTAGTAGGAATGCAGTGCTTCGTGTGCGGAAAAAACTTTTCCAAGCGCTTCTTCAATCCGATCTGCGTCCACACCCCTGAGAGAGAATGTCAGATTCAGATTATACATAACTGAATCCGGATTCTTCTCCTGTTCCATATACATACTTCGCTCTGCAGGAATCAAGGGGTAGCTGCGTACATCCTTCTTCTCTCTGCTTCGCACTTTGCTTTCAGCCTGAATCAGTCTCTGTTCGATCGCACGGGGTGTTTTCCCCATGAGGATATCCGCCGGCCGAACACGATAAGCCGTCATTTTTGCCGCCACCATGGCTGCTGTAATGGAATCTCCTCCCATGGACTGGAAATCATCCTCCAGGCCTACCCGTTCCACGCCGAGGATTTCTTCAAACGCCCGGCAGATGGCCTTCTGAACATCGGTTTCCGGTTCCACATATTCATTCTGGAATTCACTGTTCGCCGGAGGAAGAAGAGACCCTCTGTCCAGCTTGCCGTTGGCATTTACCGGCAGCTTATCCAGCCGTACATAAAAGGAGGGAACCATATAAGAGGGCAGTTCATCCGAGATTGCCCTGCGGATATCCTCCGGATCGATGGGCTGCTTTTCCACATAATACGCCACCAGGTAAGTCTGATCATACCGATTCTTAAAATCCTTCAGTACCGCATCATGTATCCCATCCAGTTTTTTGATCACGGTCTCGATCTCGCCAGGTTCCACACGCTGCCCGTTGATCTTCACCATCCAGTCCTTCCGGTTGATATAAATGACATTGCCGTTCTCATCCATCCTGCCCAGGTCACCGGTCCGGAGCAGTGTTTCATGTCCGTCCTTATCACGAAAAGGATTCGGAAGGAAGGTCTTTGCCGTCTGCTCCTCTAGCCCGAAATAGCCTGATGCAAAGCGTCCCGTGAGACAGATCTCTCCTTCCTCCGCAGGCTGATCATTTTCATCCAGAAGATACACTGAGATACCGTGCATCGGTTTACCAATTGGGGTATTCTCATAGGATCGATCCACCTCAAACTCCATAACCGCCGATGCGGATTCCGTCTGACCGTAACGAACCATCAGCCTGAATTCGTCACTGCAGATTCCGGAGACACGTTCACTGCCCGTGCTGACCTCCTTCAGAGTCTTCCTCTTCTGTTTGAACACCTTAAGGATTTTGGGAGAAATAAAGCTTCTCTCTATATCATTTTCCGCAAAGAACTCTGCCAGAAGAACAGGATCCCGCATTGCCTCATATGGCGTAAGATATGCTGTGCACAAAGAATACAGAGGTTGAAAAACGCCCTGTACGGATGCCACAAAGGTAAAGGGTGCGCCCAGTGCCGCCCGGAATCCTATCGGAACGTCCTGCGTCATGGCAAATCGGATCACAGAGTCATTAATGCTTCCAAAGGTGTGCAGCACACCCTTCGGCTTTCCGGTGGAGCCTGAGGTATAGATCAGAATGGAGGGATCCTTCTCGTCAACCTCCACGTCCTCCATAAGCGGTTCTTCCTCCTCCAGACGGCGCAGGAACTGCTCATCGATGACCACCCGGGCTCCGCAGTTCTCGCGGATAAATTCCACACGCTCCCTCGGATAACTCGGTGACTGCGGAACAAAGGCCGCACCTGCCAGCCAGATTCCATACATGGCGGCCACGTATTCCTTATTTCTGGGAAGAACGATCAGAACAAAATCTCCCTTCTTCACTCCGCGCCCCACCAGACGCTGAGCAATCCTCCTGGCTTTCAGCTCAAAAGTACGGTAAGTATAAAGATTCCCTTCCCCTACATCCACGATCACCTTCAGATCCGGATAGGCCTTTATATTCTCTTTTATTTTTTCAAGTAACTGAACCGACATCGTTTTCTCCCTTTCCCAACTCACAGCTGAAGCATTTTCCTCTGTATCAGCGGTCTCTTTACGCAAAGAACCCGAGCGTTATACACCCGGGTTCCATTTTACCATATCACGGTCGATAAAGCCATTTAATTCGACAGGCCGAATACCTGTCAGTCTTCATTTCTCTCTTCATGTTCTTTTTAAAAAGGATCATGCGAAAAAGGCCTTTGAGAAGTCCACCAGCCATTTGATATCTTTGATGCCGGCCACTTCATAGGAGGAATGCATGGCAAGCTGGGCAAGTCCGATATCTGCCGTTCTGACGGATACATGGGAAGCGGAAATGTTGCCCAGTGTACTTCCTCCCGGCTCATCGGAGTGATTGACAAACACCTGATACGGAATGCCGTTATCCTCGCAGATTTTCTTTACATACGCAGCTGATATCCCGTCAGTTGTATAGCTCTGTCTGGCACTGAACTTAAGCACGATCCCTTCATTCATCTTTACCGTCCTCAGCGGATCATATTTATCCTTATGGGCAGGATGAAGGGCATGAGCATTATCGGCCGAAATCATGAAGCTTTCAGCCAGTGCCGTATAGTATTCCTCCCGGCTCCTTCCGAGATTATCATTTATCCTGTCGATCAGGTTGTAAAGGAAGTCCGAATCAGCTCCCTGCCTGGTTCGTGAACCCACTTCTTCATTGTCGAAAATGCATACCATTTTCACATACGCATCATTCTTCGCTTCCGTAAAACCCTTCAGTGAGCACCATACGCATTCCTGATCATCCAGTCTGGAGGAGCCGATGAATTCATTATTCATTCCCCAGATCACGCCCTTTTCACGTATATACAGGAAGAGATCCTTTCCGATAATGCTTTTCTCCTCCACTCCCGCTTCTTTTGCGATCAGAGACATGATTCCCTTATCTTCCGCTGTCGTGCTGATGATCGGAAGCATATCCTTCTGAACACTGTATGCATATCCCGTATTCGCTTCTTTATTCATGTGAATGGCCAGTGACGGGATAACGGCAATATCCTTATCGGGATTCACAAGGATCGACCTGATCCCGTCACCATCTCTGACAAGGATTCTTCCTGCAACCGAAAGTGGGCGGTCAAACCAGGGAGCAAGCAGCATTCCTCCGTATTTTTCCACATTCAGACGCACATATCCGTCACCGCGCATCTCGTGATCCTCCTTAAGCTTCGGGCAGGGAGAATCGCTGTGACTCGCCATAATGCGAAAGCCCTTAAAATCAGGCCGCGGTATGGTAAATGCGATAAGGGAAGAGTCATTTCTTGTAACATAATACTCCCCTCCTGCCTCAAGCTTCCATCTGTCTGCTTCCTCAAGTCCCGTAAAACCGGCCTGATCCAGGATCGTCTTTGCATTCCTGATCACATGATATGCCGTCGGTGACTGATCGATAAGCTTTAATACTTCTTCGGCGTACACCATTACAAACCTCCGTAATCCTACTCACTCTTCATCAAAGCATATTGATAGCCCGATCCCCCGCCTTTATAGCCTCTGCAAATGCCTTTGCCAGTTTATCATGATCCTCCGGCATGAAGTGAAGCGAATCCAGTTCTGAGGGGTTGGCATATTCTGCCGCATTTATGAATTCACATCCGTATTTTTCAGCCACCTTCCGATATAAAGCAGGAAGGGCTTTTGAATATTCAATGGTCTTTACGGAAAAACTGTCTTTGAAGGGCGAATCCGCAATCCCTTCCCCTATCCTGGCAGGGGCAACCAGAAGGATCCTTGGGATAAATCCCTGTACCTCCCGGGTGAAATCCCGTATGATCGTCACCAGTTTTTCCGCTCCCTCTGCGATATTCTCCGGGGTTGCATGAAATTCCTCCTTCAGATCATTTGTTCCCAGCATAAGGATCACGATATCCACGGGTTTATGAGAATACAGGCAGGGCTTCAGACAGTAAAGTCCGTTCTTCCACTCATCCTCAGGATCATCGAACACCGTTGTTCTGCTATTGCATCCCTCTTCGATGATATGATAGCCTGTTCCAAGCAGCTTCTGCAGCTTTCCGGTCCATCTTATATCCTGCGGATACCGCTGGCCGTTGGCCGGATTATATCCATAGGTATTGGAATCACCGTAGCAGAGTACATTTTTACAGATAATATCCGGTGACAAAGCGTCTGACATAGTACCTTCTTCCTCTCTTTCCTTTTATTCATTGAATGATACACGATCTGTTATCAGTTCTCCCATCTGTCAAAAAAGCCGAGTGTCCTGAGCATTTCGATCATTTTTTCAAGATAATTCAAATCCGTGATCGACCATTTTAATCCCAGTCTGTACAGCGCCTGATCTGTAAACCGGTTGTCAACGGGAATCTCTCTTCGGCGGGAATCATCGGTCAGGTCGTAGTTAACCAAAGGCGACAGAAGGGTATTGATCCTGTCATCTGCAAGTCCCCTGTTCAGTCTCTTTTTGAATTCATCGTCTGTCACAGCCTTCATCTGTATACCGCAGGAAACCATGGTTGTAAGGACATCTCCCATATCTACCAAATGGGAATTATATACATGGAACATGGTAAATCCGGATGGTGTTCCCGCCAGCCTGATGATAAAGCGCGCTGTCTCGTCAATGGGTGAAAAGTCCACCTGCTCGTCCATTTCCGAATAGGGGAAGCAGCCAAGAGCTGCATATGCCCTGAGTGAATTCATGAAATTGTTTGTCCGGAAATTGATCTGGAATTCCCCATCCTGCTGACGACTCATCAGATTGCCCAGCCGCATGATCTTGGCATCCAGGCCCTGTGTGGCAACCGCCCGGAGTACCATCTCTTCCGCCAGATATTTGGTGTATACATAAGCATTGGAAGTAACTTCCTGTCCGATATTCAGACAATTTTCCGTAAGCTCCTTTTCTGTCTTCCAGTCATCCAGAGCCTCCCCGCTGACGGAGACAGTTGACAGCTGGATAAGACGGGCTTTTTTCTTCAGACAAAGCCGGATCAGATTCTCCACGCCGCCCACATTTACTTCTTTCAACTCATTGAAGTCTGCAAAATGCTTCACAATGGCGGCACAGTTGATCACAGTGTCAAAATCTTCTTTTTCAAGATCCATGATACCATCCGCATCCGAAACATTCCGTTCGATCACCTTGATCCTGTCACCGATCAGCTCTTCATAGTTTTTCTCAAAGTAGTAGAACAGCTGCAGCCGCAGTCTGCTTTCCGGTGAGATCACTGATTTGGCGGTCTTTCTGTGATTTACCAGACAGATGATCCTGCAGGAGCTTTGTTCGATCAGTTCTCTTAAGACATGGATTCCCAGGAATCCCGTCGTTCCCGCAAGCAGAACGCTTCCGATCTTTTCCTGCCGAATCTCATCCGCGAATTCACGGGTATTATGGGCAAGCACCCTTGCGATTCCGGGATCTTCGCCGGTTTCCGCTGCCTTCTGAACTGCAGCTTCCCCGGAACCCTTCATTTGCCTGCTGCGTAACAGCATTTCCAGTTTTTCCACCGTCTTCGCGTCAAAAATATCCTGATACTCCATGAGCAGATTCTGCACCTTGGCACCCATCAGAACCTTCGCCGCGGAAAGTGACGTTCCTCCCATGGCAAAGAAATCATCATCAATACCGACTTCCATTCCCAGAGCCTTGGAGAAAAGATCACAGAGGATCCTCTGAAGTTCATTTTCAGGTTTTTTAACAGATCCGGCACCAACCGTTTTCCGGATCTCCGGCAACATACGCTTATCAATCTTACCATTGGCGGTCATGGGCATCGTCTCCAGCTGCAGGAAGGCCTGAGGCACCATGTAAGCAGTAAGATACTTTGCTGCATGTTCGCGGAGAGCAGTGATATCCACATTTTCATCCGCGGTGAAATATGCCGCCAGATAATCCGTTTCC
>JAFXZW010000112.1 GCA_017541035.1 Eubacterium sp.
CGGGTGACCGATACCCGGCTCGCATATTTCTACAATGGATGAAACTCCGGCTGCAGTTTGTCATAGGTACAGTACCATGAGAATCCGAGAGACTTCAGCAGCTTTGCCCCATGGTCGAAACGATAGCCTACATGTTCCGTATCGTGGCTGTCGCTTCCAAAGGTGATGATCTCTCCGCCCAATTCACGATACAGGGTAAGGAGTTCAGGATGAGGATGGGCAAAAGAAAGGCCACGGTAAAGACTGCCCGTGTTCAGTTCAATGCCTTTTCCCTTTCCGATGATAGCCCTGAAAATGGCCTCAAATATCTCCATGTAATCCTTCACCCGGAAATTCTCCGCTTTGGTTGGTCCATAACGCAGAATATAATCCATATGTCCGTATACACAGTAGTCATCAAAATGTTCAACCGTATAGAGGATTTCTTCAAAATACCTGCGATATCCGCCCTGCTCTCCCCATTTTTCAAAATAATACGGGTAATAGGGATCAAAGCCGTCCACAACATGGGTGGAACAGATAATGAAATCCAGATCGGGGTAACGGGATGAAAAGTCCGAAAGAGTCTCACAGGTGCCTGGCATAAGCCCCTGCTCGATTCCGATCTTCAGTCGGAATTCCTTTGCAAGTTCGTCCCGCAGTTCCTTCAAAGTAGTGAAATATCTGTCAAAATCCAGATCAAAGCTTACTTCCGCAATTCCCTCCGGGAAATCATGATCATAATGATCAGTGATGCAGATTTCCGTCATACCCTTATTTCGGGCGGAACAGATCAGTTCGCGCACAGGTGTCCTGCAGTCACCTGAGAATTCAGTATGCAGATGATAGTCCGGAATCATGTCTTACTCCTTTTTTTCATTCCTTATATGACCGTGTTTCAACGGTCCAGGATCTCCGATGCTTCCTTTAGCAGTTCAATGATCGGCAGATGCTGCGGGCATACCCGTTCGCACTGACCGCAGCCTATGCAGTCGGACGCTTTGCCGCTGCGATCCAGCAGGCCGGTGTAAAAATTCCGGGAACGCCAGTCATCCGGAAATCTCCGCATCGTATTGACTGTCCGGAAAATATCCGGGATCCGTATCTTCATCGGACATCCGTCACAACAGTATTTGCAGTCGGTACATCCGATCTGCGGCACACTGAGCAGTTCTGCCGCAACATCCTCTATGATTCCTTTCTCATCCTCCGCCAAAGGTTCAAAATCCGAGAATGTTCTGATATTATCATCCATCTGTTCCTCGGTGGACATACCGGAAAGGATCGTCATGACGCCGGGAAGGGATCCGACAAAACGGAATGCCCAGGAAGCAGCCGAACGCTCCGGCTGTCTTTCTTTAAATTTTGCTTCTACTGCAGGCGGCATATTGGCCAGCATGCCGCCGCGGACTGGTTCCATAATGATCATCGGAATATGGCGCTCCGCAAGGATATCATATAATTCACCGGAGCGAACCACCGGATTCGTCATATCCAGATAATTCAGCTGGATCTGCACAAATTCCACTTCTGGATGCAGATCCAGAATCTCTTTCAAAAGATCCGGACTTCCATGATAGGAAAAACCAAAATGCCTGATCTTCCCTTCCGTCTTCCGTTTCATACACCTGTCAAAGCAATCATATTTTACATAGGTTTCATAGTTGTATCCATCCTCGACGGAATGAAGAAGATAAAAATCAAAATAGTCAACTCCGACCCGTTCCAGCTGCTCCCGAAAGATTCGCTCGATGTCCTCCTTCTTTCGGATTTCCCAGGCCGGAAGCTTGGTCGCCAGCATAAAGCTTTCTCTTGGATACCGTTTAACCAGTGCTTCTCTTGCAGCTACTTCGGACATGCCTCCGTGATACACGTAAGCCGTATCAAAATAATTCATTCCGGCCTTCATGTAACGGTCGACCATATCGCAGACACGTTCATGTACGATCCTGCCGTTCTCCTCAGGCAGACGCATGAGGCCGAATCCAAGTTTCGGCATGTTCCCCAGTTCAATGCTCATTATCATACCTCCTTCATCCCTCTTTTATGGCCTCCTATCAGGTTTATATGTCGATCCTTATCAGTCATCTTCAATTAATTCACAAATCATATGTGTCAGGAGTCCTTTATGGTTGCATTCATGCTGCCCATACGATAGCCATGCATGTCCAGAGTCACAAAAAGGAAGCCTATTTCCTTAAACCTCTTATAGACCGCATCACGAATTTCCTCCTCGGCCAGTCGCGAAATATCCTTTGCAGGGACTTCAATCCTTGCCAGTTTTCCATGTATGCGTACCCGTTCTTCCACAAAACCAAGACTGATCAGATATTGTTCCGCCTGATCGATCATCCGCAGTTTTTCCTCCGTGATCTCTTCGCCATACACGAACCGGGAAGCAAGACATGCATATGCCGGCTTATTCCAGGTCGGCAGCCCCAAAGCCTTTGAGATCATGCGGATATCCTTTTTGGTAAGCCCCGCCTCTCGTAAAGGACATTTCACCGAAAGCTCTGCAGCAGCCCGAAGGCCGGGTCTGTAATCACCGATATCGTCCAGATTGGAACCCTCTGCCATGAATGCGATTCCTTCTTCGTCAGCAATCCTCCGGATCTCCGTATAGATCCCCCGCTTGCAGAAATAGCATCTGTCAGGGCTGTTATTTCGATATCCATCCTCCTTCATAGGATTCATCCTGAAAATGATATGCCGTATTCCATATTCCCTGCAAAAAGCTTTTGCGCTGTCAAGCTCACGCTCAGGCACCGATGCATCCGCCCCGCTGACAGCAATCGCATGATCCCCAAGCACCTTATGTGCAACATACAGCAGAAAAGAGGAATCGACCCCGCCTGAAAAGCCTACTGCAAGAGAACCCAGTTCCCGGAGATAAGCTTCCAGCCTGTCAAGTTTTTCCTTTTGCTCCTTTGATATTCCTTCAATCATTTTCTTCCTTTCCGGATGATTCTCTGTACAACAGTTTTTTTAACATGTCCATGATGGCAGGAATATCATAAGGCTTTGCCAGATGTCCGTTCATCCCGGCTTCCATGGCGATCATCCTGTCTTCTTCAAAGGCATTGGCTGTAACAGCCACGATGGGAATAGACGCCTTTTTTTTATCCTCGAGGGCCCGGATACGCTTTGCTGCTTCATATCCATCCATTCTCGGCATCTGGATGTCCATCAGAATAATATCATAATATCCGGCAGGCATATCCTGCATCTTCTCGACGGCTTCCATACCATCTTCCGCCATTTCCACGAAAAGACCGGATTCTGTGAGTATCGCTTCAGCGATCATCCGATTCATCTCATTATCCTCTGCCAAAAGAACACGTTTTCCGGTTAGAGGCATATCTTTCTGTTCCTGTGTCGATAAGGCTGTGTCGGAAACATGGCAGATCCTGCAGGGAAGGGTTACTACGAATTCACTGCCCTTTCCCTCGGTAGAGTCCAGGCTTATGGTACCGCCCATCATTTCAACAAGGTTCTTTGTGATCGCCATACCGAGACCGGTTCCCTGAATGCCGCTGACTGTGCTGGTCCGCTCACGTGTGAAGGCATCAAAGATGCTCTTCTGAAACTCCTTGCTCATTCCGATTCCGTTATCCCTGATACGGAATTCATAACTGAAGATGTCCTCCGTAAGGGAAGGCTTTTCCGTAACATGGAGATCGATCGTCCCGCCTGCCGGTGTGAATTTAACAGCGTTGGTCAGGATATTTAACAGCACCTGCTTAAGCCGCAGCTTATCCGTTATGATGTCCTTATGGACAAGGCCCTGTATATCTATGGTAAATGCAATTTCTTTCGATGTAATGTCGGATTGAACGATGGTTTCCAGATCCCGGATCACTTCAGGCAGATGTACTTCCTCTTCCTCCAGAACCGCTTTTCCGCTTTCGATCCGGCTCATGTCCAGTACATCATTGATGAGTGAAAGCAGATGCCGGCTGGAGACAGATATTTTACCCAAATAATCCCGCACCTGCTCCTTATCATCCATGTGAGATTCCGCCAGAGCAGTAAACCCTACGATTGCGTTCATGGGGGTTCGGATATCATGGGACATATTGTTGAGAAATGTGGTCTTGGCACGATTGGCGCTTTCCGCATTGATGAGGGCATCCGAAAGAGCCTTCTGACTTGCGGCAAGCTCTGTATTCTTTTTTTCAAGTTCCTTCCCGGCTCTCTCCTTTTCCCTGATCTCTTTTTTGGATCGCAGCATATCACGCACAAGCAGAAACACGATCAGGGCAACCACGGCAAAGATGATCAAACTGAAAAGGAGCAGATGATCCCGAAGCATATCCACAAAATCATAGGTATATAAGCCGCCGGTATATCGATGGGAAATGCTTTGCGCATAATCGCTTCCCAGCACATTGATCCCGCGGTTCAGTAGCTTCAGAAGCCCTTCATTTCCAATCTCCACACCAAAGCACCGGGAATCATTGTAACCGGTCTGATATAAGGAAAGATCCTCATATTTCCGGTTTCTGAGAATATCATTTGCCCTGAGGCCGTTCAAAGTGACACATCCGGCCTTTCCTTTCAGCACCGCCTCCAGACATTCGTCCGTCGAGGGATACATGGTGATCTCGGCGTCGGGATAATTCGTCCGAACAAAATAATACTGCATGCGGTTATTCTCATTTACGGCAAAATGCGATGTGGTATTTTCACCGAAGCTGCCGTAATAAACCAGGTCCGCAGGTACGAGAGTGACGGCATTGGACTGATAGATGCCGTTCTCCTCGGAGTAATACAGTCCTCCTCCCACGGGGAATACCACATCTATGTCACCGGCACCGATGGCGGTGATCATTTCATCATAGCTTTTGTACCCGGTATAGATTACCGTCATATCCTGCATTTCTACACTTTGCAGGATTGCAGGTATGATATCCTTCACAATACCGGTCACTTTTCCCTGATCATCCGTATCACTGTAGGGAAGATAATTATCAAGATATCCCACATGCAGAGTATCATGATTATTCATCCAGTCGCGTTCCGCCGCGGAATACGCCTGGGCCGTAACACTGATGGAATAGTATTTTGCACTCAGTGAATTCAGATAATTCGGTTCCTCGGCTGCAAGCATTGCCTGGGCAGAATTCAGTTCCGTAAGAAGATCTTCACGTTCTTTATTCACGCACAGATAATAATCCGATGTTCCAAAGACCGTAAGGACCTCGGAATGCGCTCTGCCATGAGCTCCGTCGCTTTCCGCTGCCAGGATATCTACTTCCCCGGAATCAAATGCATTGAACAGCTTAATGTAATCGGCATAGGTAACCACCTCTGCCTTTACATCATTGTCCCGAAGATACTGGTCCAGCACGCTGACCATGGCGCTGTCCAGCACCCCGATCCTGCAGCCGTTCATCGTTGAAGGATCGGCTGTCACGTTAGCATCCGAATTGTGCTTCACAAGATAATAGGATTCATGGCCCATGATATTTTTCGGATATCCGATCAGTGAAGCGCGTTCTTCTCTCCAGGCAAGGCCTGCCAGAAGATCGATCTCTCCGTCAAGAAGCATCTGATAAAGATCCCCGAAGCTGCCGTACACATACTCGTATTTCCAGCCCGTGTACTCAGATAGCTTCCGATAATACTCATACGCATAACCGGTTTTTACCGTTCCGTCCTGAGCCCCCTCCTGAAACACCTCATTCTCATAATATCCTACACGAACAGTTCCTTTTTCCGGTTCATCAGCAAAAACCGCACCAAAAGGAACTCCTGCTTCCGTAAGGATCAAACAGAGGAGTAATAACGATATCAGAATTAAGTTGAGCTTGCTTTTTACGTTATGCTTCATTTCATAATGTCCTGACGTCCGGTTTTATTATCGATTTATAAAAAGTGAAATCAGAATCTATAGTTATACCATCATGATCCTTCTTACTTCCTCCGGCTTTGGCGGGTGCAGGGGGAGCGGAAATCTGGAGATGGCCACAGCGGAACAGGCACCTGCAAAGCGGACTGTTTCCGTATCTGACATATGATGCAGCAGTGCATAAACACATCCCGCCTTGAAAGTATCTCCTGCACCGAGTGTACTCTTTACTTCTACATCATAAGCAGGGATCCGATGAGTTTCTTCTCCCTTTCGCCCGAACAGCATATCTCCGCCGCCCTGCGTCAGGATCGTAAGCCCATCCGTTCCCTGCTTCATCTGTTCCATAACCGTTTCAGGATCCATTCCCGGGTAGCTCTGATCCAAACATTCATGTGAGACGACATTGATGGCAGAATGCTGATGCAGGAAGCTGTCGTGTCTGGTATCAATGGTCACATAAGGTATTCCATGCTTCAGACACAGCTCCGCACCCTTCAGCGAATCCTCACCGAAATACGGATCGATTGCCGCCGCCTTACAACAGGCGATATCCTCTTCCTTTGGAGTATTCCACCATTTTTTACCGCTGGAGAAGAGAGATTGGAAACGTCCCATAGGTGAACGTACCTGCCCCGCTATTACCACATAATCCATTACGCCCGGATCCTGAAAGTCAAAGTTCAGTGCGGATAGATCCACCGTTTTTCCGGCATAAAATTCCTTCAGCATCGGTCCCACTTCCGAACCGATCCAGGTTCCGTCCATGATAACCGATACCCCAAGGGAAGCCAGCACAGTAGCTGCCGTACCGGTCTCGCCTCCGGGAAGAAAAAACTGTTCCTCAATCTCGGAATATTCATCCGGTTTCAGAAATCCTCCTTTCAGAAGAAAGGAATGTGTACCAAGTATCTGCCCGAATAAATATGCATCATTATTCATTTTCCGGTCTCCCTTCATCTTTGTTCGCAGACATTCCGTAGAAAAAGTCCCGGAAGATCCCCTTATGATTAACCCAAAGCTGACTGATTGTCTATATCAGCCATATTTTCCGGATTGATCCCGTTCAGGAAGCAGAGTTCGCGGAAGATCTTCTTAGTTGCTTCTCTTACCTTTGGATCATTTGTATTGATCGCTTTATTCAGCTTCGTTCCGAGACGGTATCCTGCGGCAAAAGTACTCTGGATAAGCATGGATATGACAAATGTATTGAAGGAATACTTTGATTTGATCTCATCAGTGGACATACCCTGCATCTTTTCTAATTTTTTTCTTTCGCTGAATGTGGAATGGAATTTACTGTCGGCGTTGGAAAAATTCGAGTTAAGCAGAGAAGCAATATCGGGTTCTCCGGCAAGCGCGATCCCGTCCTTATACTTGGTGCCTGCGATGACCATATTTTCTCCGTCCAGGATACTTTCTCCCTTATCTTTGCTCACATTATTGCACTTCTCATAAAACCTGTCCAGGAGTTGCTTTCTTTCCTCAACGGATACATTTGATCCCAGATAAACAGTCAGATCATCTGTTGCAAATCCATTACTTCTGTCCCTGTCGGTCGAAATCTTAAAATATATCTCATCCCGCATGTTCTTTTGTTCAAATTCGGCAATGGTTTCAGTAAACAGCCGCAGTACCAGCGACTTATATTTGGGATTTGCACTGATATATGCCCGGGTGGAAATATCGTTATAATCTGCGTTTTTTCCGCTGATATGCATAAAATCACTGCCAAAGCTCTTTTGTGAAACGTGCCCCATACCCGTGAACTCATTTACCCTGTCTACCTGACAACCCCGTCGCGCACGCAGAATTGCCGGATCATTTGTTTCTCCCGAATCCTTCTCATTCTGATAAACACCTGTACTCTGAAAAGAGGATTGTGCGAAGATTACGCCGCTCATTTCTTTCACATAGGGATCGATTATTTTTTTCGCCTCATTATAGTAACCGACTTCATCATTTTTAGTGGCACCCTGATGGACAAGGTCCAAATACATTTCTCTGGAATAATTCAGTTTATGCTGGAGGCAGCGGTCCAGCCAGATCTGCATAGCCTCCTTCGAAATCTTTTTGGCGGAATAAGCGGCTGTCACCCTGTCAAAATGCCGCAAAACCTTTTCTATGTTTTTCCGCGTGGACTCTTTAATGGTCTTATCCCCAAGCTCCTGTGCAAGCCGGTTTTTCATCCTTGCCACTTCATTCAACATCTTCTGATCATCGGTTTTCTTATCCAGATCACTGTAAACCCATTCCCTGGTATAGGTCATGAGCTCATCGCGGTGTCCATTGACCATCTTTTTAAACTTATCTTTTGCCTTCTTGTTTATCTTTCCGATCACCTTGTCAACGGCCTGATCGCTCACATATTCTTTATTATCCGAAAGAACACTGTCATCCTGAACAACTTTTTCCACCGGTGCGGCATCCACAACCGGTTTTTTAGCGGTAAGCAGCTTTCTCCCGCTCTCCTGCCAACGAAGCATCGTTTTTGCATAGTCGTTCAGGCTTTCATCTCTTTTTTCTTCATCCTCACCCTTTCGCAGTTTTTCCTTTGTACTCTTATCAAAATCGACTTCTCTTAAGGACACATAATAGGGTGAAGAAATGATCCGGATCCGGTCCTCGTAAGCCTGCCTCATATCATTCATCTGTGAAAGCTTACTCATGATCATGGGAGATACTGTTTCAAGATTCCCCTGAAGAAGCTTGTTGTAGAGCAAAGTTGCATTATGAAGAACGGGCATCAATTCCGTAAATCCGGAGATGAATTCCGCATCGCAGACCACATCCTGCTTTCCTTCCATTCCTCCGTAAACGAATTTAGACAGATCCATCTCTTCTACAGCCTTTAGCAGGCTTTCATCCGCAGGATCCGGATCCATACCGGAGGCCGATCCAATAAAAGTCCCAAGAGCCATGGATGCCTTCAAGGAGAGATCCCGTCTGGTTTCAAATTCATCCTTTCTCTTAAGCTTTTCCTTGCTGGACAGTCCGCTTTTACGACCCGTCAAAGACTTGTAGTTATTATTTATATTCTTTCTATGCTTCCTTAAAGGAGCTTCCTTACTGATCCAGTCTGCAGTATCAAAATCAGCAGCAAGGATCTTCCTGTAAGCATTTGTGTATTTATCCTGTTTTTTTTCCTTCAGCACCGGAGCCACACGGGTCACATTTGTATTTGTTTCCTCCACGTTACCCGTGTTGATCAGTTCCTGTTTTTTCTTTCTGTATACCTCAACATTTGAATCAAAATCCGACATAGCTGTACCTCCCTACGCTTCCAGTATTCCACGAACGGTATAACCGTCAAGGATGATCCTTTCGCTTCCATCCAGGATCGTACTGAGTAGCTTTAACGTATTCTCATTCATTGCAATAAATGAAACGCGATAGTCCTCCGGATACCTTTTCAGTACCTGATCTCCGGTAACTGCGATCAGCTTTGCGGAGCAAACCGGGTCTTGCGAAAAATTAATGAACAGCATCACTGTGATTGTTTTTTCTTCCGGGTTATCCGTAGCCAGGAGGCATCCGACAATTTCATCACCTCTTGTGCAAACGAAACTGATATCAGGCGATGCAAGGTATGTGAGGTCGGTAAAGCCCGCCTCTATCACCATGTTCCTTACCGATTCTCTCTTTGTCTTTGGTGTATCTCTCCAGGTTATTCCTTCATACACTTCCATAACCTTATTGTCTTTGTTTTTCTGATGCCCCCTGACATAATCTGAAGAGATGATATCCGAAAGCAGAAATGAATAAATGGGATATTCAGACATGGTAAGAAACCCCTGTTCCAGTAGAAACCGTTTCAGAATATCAATATCCGTATATTCTTTTTCCCGGTTTTCGTCTGATTCATCCCAACGGTCATCGATTTCCGTTATGGGATCGATCGTCCATCCATCCGTCTCCTCTTCTTCGGTATCTTCCCCCCAGAAGCAGACATCTATAAGCTTCAGGCCGGCAGCTCTGGCTATATCCCTGATTCCCCGCACCATGCAGGAACCTGCTCCCTTCCTGCGATGCTCCGGTTGCACATAAAACCACTGAATCTCCAGTACGTCATCCGCTTCATTCGGATTAACTACGGAAGTACCCAGAATCATATCCTCCTCACCCGTTTCTTCTATACAGGCTACACCAATCAGTTCATTTTGAGATAGAAAAACATCAGGAAGCAGTTCTTCAAAATCTCGGGAATTGTCATTTGTGATCAGTTTTAATCGCATGGATTTTTCTCCTTTTCATTCAGTTCAGAAAGAAACGTTTCATCCACAGTATTTCATCCACAACATGGTGATATCATCTGTCTGAACCGTATCGGATTCAAAGCTTTTTACCTCAGCAAGAATTCTTTCACAGGCTTCCCTGCAATATTCATTCCTGTCTGTGGTATCGATATCGTCTACCATATTCGTAACAAAAGACTGCAGTCTGTTATTCCAGTACAGGTTCCCCTCCGGGTCCTCCGCTTCCGTTACTCCGTCCGTATAAAGATAGATGCTGTCACCGGGCAACATCTTGATCTCCTGTCTTTCATACTCCATCTTCTTGAATACACCAAGTATGGGATCGATCGACTCTTTTACGTAGGTAATCTCATTGCCGCTTATATACAGTGGATATGTATGCCCTGCATGGACATAACTCAATACTCCACTACGAAGATCCAGAAAACCAAGCCAGGCCGTGACAAACATGGATACATTACCTGAGGATTCCTCGCACAGCTTGTTATTCACTTCCGATGCCACCATTTCCACCGGCAACCCTCGCTCCGCGAAACTCTTTATCAGAGTCTTGGCGCGCATCATATAAAGTGCCGCCGGCAAACCCTTTCCGCATACATCTGCCATCACAACGACAAGTGTATTTTCGTCAGTCATAAAAAAGTCATAAAAGTCTCCACCCACTTCTTCGGCGGTATGCATGGATGCATAAAGTCCAAATGTTTTGTTGTCGGGATATGGTGGGAAAATCCCAGGAACAGCAGACTCCTGAATGTATTTTGCCTGTAAAAGCTCTTTTTTTACGCGATCATCCTCTGCCTTAATAAGCTCCTTTAATCTATCCACTGTATCATTAATGCCGGAGGATAGCTCCGAAAACTCCAGAGATCCTCTGACGTCTACCTTTTCATCCAGATCGCCCTCGGTAATACGGTTAAGCGAAGAATGGGTTTTCTCCACTCCTTTTATAACGACTTTTCTAAGCATGATGAATAAGACTACAAAAAAGATGCCTAAAACAAGAAGGATTAAAACCACAAAAAGGATATTGTTCTGCAACTGAAACTGCTCCGCCTCAGCTACCGAATAGGCCCCGATCACATAGTAATCCGGCGTCTTGATGGCCCCCACATAACACTTTTCACCATAAAGCTCACAGATTGTCTCCTTAACCGTTCCTTCCTCCTCCGGAAGTACGGAAACCTCGGTAAAGGTATCCCCTGCAATATCCTTCATATAATAAGATATACAGTTAATTTTTTTATCCGGATCAAGGTTTATAATGTATCCGGTCATGCCGATCTTGGAGGATTCGGTTACGGTTATGATCCTGTACAGGATCCACCTCCGGTAGATCTCTTCGTCCATCCCCCAAAGCATAAACCCGTCTTTATCCCGGAAAGCCGTGCCTACATACGCCGTCTTTACCGAATCAGTAAAGGGGCTGGCGGAAAAGGGATCCGAGTAGGAGCCCTCACCCTCCAGAATACATGCAAAGGGTGCCAGATGTGTACTTTTTCTTATGTCCGTACCGATCAACTCCGGATTGGAGGAATAAGCGATGATCCCATCCCGGTCTACGAAGCTGACCTCATTAAAATTCTCCGGATTAGATAAAGCGATTCTCCGGAGCTTGTCATTGTCGCAAAACTCTTTCTTTCTCGAAGCACCCTCAACATCAACGATCTCATCCATCCATTCAATAAAGTATTCATTGATCCTTTCATGCGGATCGATCCTCCTGGTATTTTCGGAGAGATAATCACTGATCATGGAAAAGGCCTGCCGTTGCTGGTAATGATTCTGCAGCAAAAAGCCCACTGTTAATGAAACGGCAAGAGCGACAGCCATTATAACAGCAAGCCAGATAAGGGTGATGGTTCCCAGCCTGTGCTTTTGATAATACTTCCTCATCTTAAGCCTTCGCCCCCTTGTAAGTTAGCCATATCATAGTAATATCATCCAACTGGGGAAAACCCCCCATAAATTCTTTGACATGCTCATATACCATCTCACATCCCGATCTGCATAAAGAGTCGATATCATTGTTAAGCAGTTCATTCTTCTTTCTCTTTATCAATGCCAGAAGTCTGTCTGCACGATACAACTCTCCGCCTGCGTTCTGAGCATCAATCACTCCATCTGTATAAAGATAGATACTTTCTCCCGGAAGAAGCCGTATCTCCTGTTTCAGATAACGCGCTGTCTTTAATACGCCAAATACAGAATTATATTCCTGCTTCACAAAGCAGGTATTATTCCCCACTAGAATCGGCAGAGTATGACCTGCATGGACATAACTCACAAGACCGGTTCTAAGGTCTAATAATCCCAACCAGGCTCTAAGGAACATATCCCCATCGGAATTCTCGCAAAGCTTTCGATTGACCTGTTCCGCCACTTGATCTATCGGAAGTCCCTGTTCAACAAATGTCCTGATCAATGTCTTGGCATTCATCATATAAAGTGCTGCCGGAAGCCCCTTTCCGGGTACATCCGCTACAACAAAACACAATGTATTGACATCGACCATAAAGAAATCATAGAAATCACCGCCTACCGCCTCTGCGGTATACATGGATGCATAAAGTCCGAAGTTATCATGTTCGGGAAAAATCCCGGGAACCGCATCTTTCTGTATCCGTTTGGCCTTTTCCATCTCTTCTGCGATTTGTTCCTTAGCAGCCTGAATCCGGTCCTTCAGATTGGATACAGTCTCATTGATTCCATCGGACAGATCACAGAATTCCAGGGATCCATCCGCACTTGCTTTTTCATTAAGATCTCCTTCCGTGATACGTTTAAGGGATCCGTGGATGCTGATCACCTCATGCACTACATGATTTTTAAGCAATACATACAGGGAGATAAGCAAGGCAGTAAAGACAACGGCGAAAATGATCAATGTCATAATATTGTACTTTTTCCTGAGAGCATTCGCATCCTTTACCGGGTAGGCAGCGATCAGATAATAGCCTTTTCTTTTGACAGCAGATACATAGCATTTCTCGCCATAAAACTCCGTGATCTGCTTACTGATCTCATCCTCCGTTTCGGGAAGCTCCACCTCTCCGGTATAAGGAGTTTCTTCCTGCAGCCTGTCGCTGATCGCAGCCTCGGTAATACCGACCATCTTCCCCTCCGGGTTGCATGCGATCATATATCCGGTCTCGCCAATCCTTTTGTCGGTAACGGCGTCCCATAATTCGCCTTCAAAATGCGCCTTTATTGTATCTCTGTCAAAGCCAAAAAGAACCAGGCCATCAAAATCTTTTACGGAAACCGCACCATATACCATTTTAAGAGTATTATCCGTTTCAAAAGGATTGGGATAAAAATCTCTTGCGTAATAGTCTTTGCCATCAAGAATGCATAAGAACTCAGACATGTATTCGTTATCATGCAGATCATATCCGATCATATCGGGATTCGAAGAATGTGTTACCACGCCCTTATTATTGACAATCGTTACCTCTGTGAGCCATTCGGAATTGTAATTCACCAGTCTTTTCAGAAAGTCATTATCCTGATAGGCGTCAAAATTTAATTCTATGGAATCATTATTCATCCCCCAGTCTCCGCAGATATACTCCTCCATCTCCCCGTTCAGATCAAGCTCCATATCGACGTCTTCAATGTATTGGCGAAGAATGGTAAAACTCTGACGCTTCTGGAAATAATCCTGCACAAAAAAGCCCACCACCGCTGCCAGGACAAAAGTAACCAAAACAAGGATCAGGAGCCACTTGTAAATGATTTCACCTATCTTTTTTTCTTTCTGCATTTTTGCCTTTTTCATCTTTCGCTCTCTTAAATAATTCCCATCCGTGTCAGCTATCTGAAAATGCAGGTATTATGTCTTCGAGCAACCATTTTTTCATGGATGATGAATCGTTACTTTTTCTCAATCTTCATCAGTTTTTGAAATCCTACCATGCAGAAGATTTCATAGATCTGTTCGGAAACCTTGACGATCGACAGATCATCGTATTCCTGCTTCAGGCGGATCACGATTCTGAGTCCCGCTGATGCAAGATATCTCAGGTGTTCCATATCCAGTACCAGGGCATTGAATTCATTCTGACTGATAATCTTATCAATCTCCCTCTCCACTCCCTCACCATTGCCGGTATTTAACTCACCTTCCATATAGATGGTCAATGTTTTGTCCTCAAGTTTGTGCTTCATAGTTACCTCCATTCATCTTAATCTATTATTCGACTTAGGCTGCACAAATTCACCTCTTTGGGCAATTACCGTAATGCAACAAGAAGCGTCAATCCCCATGACGCTTCTATTTCCGAAATACAATTTGCGGCCTTCTGCTTTATATCAGTCTTGTTAGGGGGCCGCAGGTACTTAAATATGCCGATTAACCATAACAACATTGTATTATTTCAAAAAAGAACTGTCAACATAACAATATCAGTTTAAAGGATGGTTATCAACCTTGATATGTTCATTCACAATCTTGTGAAATGATAAAAACTCTGATATCATAATGGACAGAACTTTTTTTAATAACAATACAACAGGAGGATTGACTATGAAACAATATTTTGACTTAACAGGACAGGTGGCTATTGTAACCGGAGCATCCACAGGACTGGGCGTTCAGATGGCAAAGGCATTGGCCAATCAGGGTGCGAAGATCGTCGTGATCGCGCGCAGACAGAATCTGATCGAAGAGGTTGCCGCAAAGATATCAGAAGAATTCGGTGTTGAAACCCTTGCCCTCCCCTGTGATATTACAGATACGGAAAAGGTGAATAAGACCATAGATCTGGTTCTTGAGAAATGGGGACGTATTGATATTGTCATCAATAATGCGGGAACCGGTGCCGTTGCTCCGGCTGAAGATATAACAGATGATCAATTTGAGAACGAATTCAACATTGACCTTTTTGGATCCTTCCGGGTAGCCAGAGCTGCCGCCAAGAAAGCCATGATTCCTGCAAATTATGGGCGTATCATCAACATTGCTTCGATGTACGGCATGGTGGGCAATAAGGTGGCACCCTGCTCTCCTTACCATGCAGCAAAGGGCGGTCTGGTCAACCTTACCCGCGGACTGGCAGCTGAATGGGGAAAATACAATATCACTGTCAATTGCATCTGCCCCGGATACTTCTATTCCCCTCTGACTCAGGAGACGCTGGACAGTGAATTCTTCCAGGCAAATGCCAGGACCATGATTCCTCTCTCCCGATACGGAAATGAAGGCGAGCTGGATACAGCCACCCTGTTCCTTGCCTCTCCGGCATCCTCCTATGTAACCGGCGTGATTCTTCCGGTTGACGGCGGATACACTTCCATGTAGGGAACACTATTTTACAATCCGGAACAGCTATCAATGTCCTTCACAAAACAGGCAGGACTTATGGACGCCCGATCAGGGACCGCATCTGGAGCAGTCGGCATTCCGTTGCTCGTGATGTATTTCCATATGTCCTGCCTTTCATTTTCAGAAATGATTCCTGCATGATTTTCTATTCTTTTTCGTCCGCATCCTTTTCGTCAAAAGTATTCAATCACGAATTTTCCGACATGCTTCCTGTAGTATTCCTTCCACATCTGCACCGATGATGTCAAGACCAGCTGCCTTGATCAGTGAGACCTTTTCAATCCCATAATAGCTTTCGGCAAGTGCTTTTACATATCCAAAGCCAAACTCTTCCGAGCAGAATGGTCCTCCGGCCGTCATCACATAACAAAGCTCTTTCGCCCGGCACAGTCCCTTCGGGATTCCTTCCGGCGTGTATGCGAACGTGATTCCCCGGACATTGATCTGCTCGATATACTGCTTCAACGATGCCGGAAAAGACATATCCCAGTACGGAGCGGCAATCACAATTCTATCAGCATTGGCAAACTGTCTTGCAAGCGAAAAAAGAGGATCGTCAAATGCCTTCGCAGCTATCAACGAATCTCTTTTAGAGAGAAAGCGCTCATCCGCCACCGGAAATTGTATCTCAGAGAGATTCAGCTCTTCATATGTTTCACCAGATTGTTCAATATAATAATCAGCAAGTCTTTTTGTCCTTGATTCTTTACGCACACAGGCATTGATCAATAAAATCATATACTCCTCCTCAACTTACCGTTCTCCAATCGGTAGATCCGGTCCATCAGATCCAGAATCCGCTCATCATGAGTTACAATGATTGCGGCTTTTCCCCGCTTCTTAACCGCATTTCGGATCATTTCCACGGCCTTATGACCATGCTCCGAATCAAGACTGGCAGTGGGTTCATCCGCGAGGATGATATCAGGATCATTGATGAAAGCCCTTGCAATAGCAGTTCTCTGTTTCTCTCCGCCGGACATTTTGGAAGGATACTTGTTCCTGCAGGAGATGATGTCCAGTTCGTTCAGCAGATTCTCCGTATTCACTGTCTCCCTGTACTCCTTCGCCTGAAACATGTCCAACTGATCCTTTGTCTTAAGATACGGAAGCAGCTGATGATTCTGAAAGATGAATCCGATACGGTTCTTTCTCACGCCAACCCATTTCGATCTCGGTAGTGTGGAAACAATATCACCCGCAATACGAACCTCTCCCTCATCCGGAGAAAGAAGCATCCCTGCGATGGAGAGCAATGTGGATTTTCCTGATCCGGAAGGGCCGAGGATCGCAACAATCTCTCCGGTGTTCACCTCAACGGACACATCATGAAGAACTACTTTTTTTCCGTCACCGTCCTGATAGGATTTGGACACATGACTCATTTCAAGCAATGCCTGGCTCATTCTTCACCACCTCCTATCGCCGTGATGGGATCGATTCTGGAAATGTTCACGATAGACAAAATACTGCTGAGCACGGAGATCAGTACGAAGGCAAGAACCACTACGATAGCATTGCCTGCTTTCAGATAAAACGGCATGGTCTCCGGCATTGCCGCAGCCATACCGAAGGTCAGTCCCAGAGAAATTGCCGCGGAAAGGATCGACAGGATCCCTACTTCGCAAACTACCACTCCTGCCAGCATTCCATTTTTCATCCCCAGGGCTTTCATCACGCCAAATTGTTTTTTCTTCTGCAACGTCATAATATAGTGAAAGATTCCGATGATCACGGCGGAAATGATGATCAGAACCCAGACTATCATGTTGATGGTCGTGTGCTCTGCCGTGTAGGATGGGATATTCTTTATCACATCTTCCTTTTTCACAAGGAGCGTTCCGTCAACTTTGATCCTCTCCACATCACCGTTCCGGATAACCAGGGCATGATAACCCTTCCGGTACATGGGATTCAGCTTTGTCCGAAGTTCCGTATATGTTTCCGTTGAAATGAAACCAATGGACACATGGCCGTACATCTGATCCTTCGTAAACCCGACAACCGTGAAAGGAAGGTCTGTGGATGAATCATATACCGTATCTCCCAGAGCGATCCCCTTCCGTTTGAAATCATCATCCAACAGGATCGGATGCTCCGGGCCTTTAGCGGAAAGGCTGTTCCCTTCCATAGCCGGGGGTTCCGCAAAACTTCCGGGTTCCACAGCAAAATACATGACATTGATCTTCTCTTCTTCCCCCTCTTTCACAAGATACATTCGCTGAATATCCAACGTCGTTACCGAAGAAGACGTCATGTTTTTTACTTTTTCATACACCTCTTCCGGAAGATTCGATACCGTGATCAGTTTTTCTGCCGAGTCGTCCAGAAGATAATACTCCGCATCCATGGTATCAATCCCCGCGATCACCGCACGGCCCAGGCCCTCGGCAAGGCCGGTGAGAAAAAGGACCATAAACATCAGAAGGATAAGCAAAAGCTCAATCAGAATATACTTACGCTTTCCATAGATCAATTCTTTCCATGCATGCTTCATACTGTGCTTCTCCAATGCATATCTCTTTACAGTATATACCTCCTGACTCCGTTATCATTATATTATCGATCTTTCGGCTTCGTCAAGAAAATCGTATAACATATCCCGGCCGCTTCCCAACCGATACAGAAGTTCTTTGATCCGGATGGGAACTCATATTTTTCTGCGTTTTGTTATCACAACCGTCAGGATCAGAAGCACCACACTGACCCCGGATGCAATCCCTGCCGCGGGAAGATAATCCTCCGGAATCATTTCTCCCGTGAGCATGCTGCCGCTGCCCATCAGATAAGTCGGAAGAAAACGCTCTACGGTCCCGATCATTCCCACCAGCATCTGAATGAAGTATACCACGCCAACGCCCAGAAGAACCTGGATCGATGAATTCATAAATGAAGAGAAAAAAGCCAGTACCGACAGCAGGAAGATCCCCATTAACCAGAAGAACACTCCCATCAAAAGGAAATGCTTCATCCCACTATTATCCCAGAAATACGCCGTATACCCCCAGGTCATGCCAAAGGTCAGCCAGAAGCTTGCCGTCCATATCAGAAAATGATTCAGAAACTTTGACAGAACAACGGCGACCCTTGTCAGCCCCTTTGTTACCAACGGGATCAGTGTTCCCTTCGCGTATTCATTTACATAACTGCCGCAGAGGACTGCGATAACAACGATCAGCAGCATCGGCATATTCTTGATGAACTGCGACCAGGAATCCTTTGCCGTAACGATCACTTCCCGGATCTCGATTCCCTGTTCCGCCAGAGTATCTCCCATCTGTTCATAGATCCAGGGTGTCAGCTTCGCCGTAAGAGGCCCCAGAATTCCCAGAAAAATGGATGCCGCACCCAAAACGATCCAGCGGTAGGTGCGGAACAGCTCCATCATTTCTTTTTTAAAAAATGTACGAAATCCTCTCATATCTCTTTGATTGCCTCCATAAAAAGATCCTCCAGATCCGGTTCTTTTCTCTCGAATCGTATCACTGCAATCCTTTCCGTTGCCAGAAATGACAGCAATCTGCTCTCCTCTTCTTCTTGAAGATTCGTGAACTCCAGTCGATTTTCCTTCTGCACCGCTTTCGGAAAAGCCTTTCGCACCCTTGCTGCATCGTCACTATTTTTCAGGATGAGTCCCGCACCGGGTTCGGTATGAAGAGATTTTAATTCCTCGATGGAACCGGTTGCCTTTACTTCACCGCCCTCCAGCAGGGCAACATGATCCGAGATCCGTTCCACATCAGACAGAATATGGGTGGAGAAGAGCACAGATGTCTGCTCCCTGGCCGCCTTCAATATTTCCAGGATCTCATGACGTCCTACCGGATCCAGTGCGGATGTAGGCTCGTCACAGATCAGAAGCCTTGGTCGCCCGATCATTGCCTGAGCGATTCCAAGCCTCTGCTTCATGCCTCTGGAATACCCTCCGATCTTCGCCTTTTCCTTAGAGAGTCCCACCATCCCCAGCAGTTCGTCGATCCTGCTGTGCAGTTCCCTTCCCGAAAGTCCCTTTATCTCTCCGCATAGTTTCAGATACTCTTTTGCACGCATGTAGGGATAGAACTCCGGAACATCCGGAAGATATCCGATAAAACGGTTCGTAGCTGTCTCCCCGTAGGTCACCGGCTCCCCGCAGACCATAACACTGCCTGCGTCGGCAGTCAGCAACCCCAGAACAATCTTCATGGTTGTGGTCTTCCCAGCCCCGTTTCGACCGATAAAACCGAAGATGCTTTGCTCTCCCACCGTGAAGTTCACGCCCCGAAGTACTTTCTTTTCGCCAAAGCTCTTTTTTATTCCCTCGATTGACAGGATTTCCATCACACATTTTCTCCTTTTCCGAAGACATAATTAAGGACCAGAAACATTATCTGTCAGGGAGTTGCATTTTCTAAAAAAACCCCTTTGATATATTTCTAATTAGATGAATGTCTAAATAGAAATTACCATAAGGAGTTTTTTCTGTCAATATCTATTTCGATTATTTTCTAAACAGTCTGTTTCCTCTTTGATTGCGAAATCTTCCGGCTATCATATCTTCCCTTCACCAACAAGAATGTCATAGGTCACGCCGTATTTTTTCGCTATATCGGAAGCATAGGAGGAGCCCTCCGGAGGTGCAACCGCAAGCTTGAAGGAACGGTTCCCGCCATCACTCTTCACGATAAGCGACGCGGCCTTAGCCATGGGATTATCGGAGAATTCTTCCGCATCTTTTCCCAGCTTATGCATATGTGTGTTATAGATCGTTCTCACATTCCTGGTAAGCAATGCCCGGATCGCATCACAGGCGATGTAATATCCCTCCTCAAAGGAGGTTGTGGAGAAAGTCTCATTCATAAGAATCAGGCTGTCTGAGGTTGCACCGGTAAAGATCTCTTTAAAACGGATACACTCTTCACCAAGACGTCCCAGATTCATTGTCTTATCTTCATCAGCAGGAAAATGAGTAAAAATGCAATCAGCCGGCTCAAATTCAAATGAATCCGCAGGTACGGAAATACCGCCCTGGGCGAGCGCAAAGAGAAGTCCGATGCCCTGTGTCGAAGTTGTCTTACCGCCCCGGTTGGCGCCAGTAAGAATATAGATCGTATGATCGGAATCAAAATCCAGATCATTTCCCACAAGCTCCCCCGGATCCGAAAGACTGAGAGCAAGTTTGAAATTATAGAAGTTCTTCGCACGCATCCGGTTATCTTTTCCGGTGACCGCTCCGGCCTTTGTAAATCGGAACCCCTTTTTCTCAAGTCCTGTTATAAACTCTGCGAATCGGATATAGTAAAGAAATTCCGGAATCACATCCGCAATATGATAGAGTGCCATATCCGCATACTTATCGAGAGTTCGTCTCAGGCTTTTGGCTATTGAATCCAGCATCTTATTAAGCGTGCTGTCAAAATGCGCAGGTGCATTGGCAAGTCCGTCTCCCTTTGGGATGGATGTCATCGTACTGACCCCGGACGAGGCAAGCACCGGATTGGTATGCTTAAACATATCTGAGAGGAAACCCGCATAGCCCGGGCCGCCGGTTTTATCAACCAGACGGTAATGCATATCCCCATTCCACTCATTTCCGTCCTTGATTTTGTCACCACTGATTCCCTCAGCAAAAGCGCTTACGATACCGGACTTCTTAAAAGGCTTGTTATTCACTGAGATGATTCCCATACTGACTGCTTCCAGTCTGCTGTTCAGATTAAGTCCCAGGGTCACGCTCTGAATCTCTGAGGTTTCCATCATAAGATGTTCTAAATCCTTCTTAAGTTCATTGAAATGAGCATCAGCATATACTTCATCGATATAGGCTTTGAAATCCTTCAACCCCTTTGACGTGATCCTGTTATCACCGAGACACTCCTTCAGTGCATCGACGCAGGTAATATAGTCACGATACTGACTTAGCCGGTGCATCAGAAGCCAAAGCCCCTCAACCTCATCTTTGGATTTCCTTATTACGCCAAATTGCCTGTTGAACTCTATCTTCTCGAACAGCTCCGTGATCTTTTCCCGGATATCCGGAAGTCTTTTTATATCCTCAAAAACATCCTGCCTGTAATTCGTTACATCAGGATCCGATGTCATGTAGGATAGAATCTCTGCGACGATTTCCCGTTCCTTTGGTTCGGAAGTGACCGTTTTACAGATCACATCAAGGCCAAGATCATGAAATGCGCTATCTTCAAGCTTCTTAAACTCTACTTCCTTCCCTCTCGGATAGAGAAGGCTGAATTCCTTATTCCCTTTCATAAGTTTACCTCCTGGATGCTATTTCATCGGGTTTCACGGTATGATCAGACGGAGCTGCTGATTTTCTCCAGATTAGCATGGCAGATTTTTTTGTACATCAGCCCGCAGATCACGGTCAGAAGAAGGATGATTCCCAGATGAACGAGATTTTGATACAACTTCGGAAGGAACATGGCGCCAATCCCGGGAAAGATCAGTACAAATCCGCCAAGGATACTGAGGCCGGAAGCCGCACTCTGCTTTACCACTTCCGTGGCGTTGTCCCAGCGTAATTTGGGAAATCTGAGATTCAGAATCATTCCCAGCAACGCTGAGAACACGATCGCTACCCCGGGAATAAGGATCAGCCAGATTCTCTCAAGGAGATCTGCCTTCACGCTGAAAAGCATTATGATCTCCGACACTATGTAGAACGGGGTAAGCACTATCAAATTGAACAGGATCTTTGCTCCGAGGATCTCCCTTGCAGATATCGGCAGGCTGCAGGGAATCCACCAGTTCTTCCCCTCCATGGAAAGAGAACTGGAAGATATGCTTACCATAACAAAGAACATTCCCATCAGGTACGGAAGCAAAGCACTTACGTCCATGCTGATGGGTACCTTCTTTACTACTTTTGCCATAATATCCTCCGGTGTAAGGAAAATCGTGGCGATGGCCATGGCTGTCGCCAGCACCGGCCCAATGATGGTATTTGCCACATAGATTCCCGTTGAAAAGTATCTCGCCGCCTCCTTTTTCACTAAAGCTTTCATCACGGACTGTGTGCGAAGAGATTCCAATCGGTACTCCCGGTGTCTGGTTACGGAAACCATCTTTGAAGAGATCGGGAAGAACAGTTTTCCAATCACGATAACGGTAAGGACAAGTAATGATAACGAGATTCCTGCATATAGGACAATACCCCCATAATCCGGCTCAGCAAGGATATCTCCCATGGTCCTGGCTACGGGAATCGCTTTCTCGATGTCTCCCATAACTTCCTTCATGGTTTCTGTCATCTTAAGCTTCATTTCTTCTTCGGAGAGTTCTGTGACATTCTCCGCACCCCGGAATGTATCCTGCCCGTCTATCGCGGTCTTGGGAGAAAGGATGGACGCGGACAGAAACATAGCAATCACGATCAGCACAGAGATCATGACTTCTGCCAGGACCTTTCTCCTGCACCTTGCGATCACTAATGCAAAAAGCAGGCCAACCCATGCGGCAAAGGTCGTGGGAAGGATCGCCAGGATAAGTCCTGAGGGAAGAATTCCCAAATAAAACGCTGCTCCGGCACCACTTTTTATCCCATAGACCAGCATGGAAGGAAGAAGGAATCCCAGGGTGACAATCGCTCCTTCTACATACATGCGGAGCATGCGAGCCGCAACGATCTGTGTTCCACGCACCGGAAGTGCCGCCACCATATCCAGATCCTTCTCCCGGTAGATACGGGATCTTGCCGAAAAGACACCCAATGCGAACTGAAAAGCAAATGCGACTATGAAGAACAGCATGGGGATCTTGTCCGTAAGTCCGTTTGAGGCAAGCAGATATGCCATGATTCCGGAATATCCCAAAAGCATTACAGCCAGGATCACCATGGTTATGATTAGAAATGTCTTTCTTTTTTTCTCTTCCGGATTCTTTGAATAACGGATCTTATTGATCCCAAAGAGATTGATCAGCTCCAAACGAGCCATTATTCGATACATTTTCATGCCAGAGTATCCTCCAAAGGAAGCATTAGAACTTGCCTCTTAATCCACTTCAGACCGTCTTCATAAAAAGATCCTCCAGACTTGTATCCTCCTTTACAACCTCTTCCATACGTCCGCTGGAGATGAGCTTTCCGTCCTTAATGATGGCGACTTTATTGCAAAGCTTCTCTGCCACCTCCAGGACATGAGTCGAAAAGAAGATCGCGTTGCCCGAAGCCGTCACTTCTTTCATCAATTCCTTAAGGATAAAAGCCGCTTTCGGATCCAGTCCCACAAAAGGTTCGTCCATGATCAGGAGTTTCGGTTTATGCATCAATGCAGATATCAGTACCAGTTTCTGTTTCATTCCATGAGAATAGGAGGAAATGAGATCGCCCAGAGAACCGGTGATCTCAAAACGATCTGCGTAGTCAGCAATACAAGTCTCCCGGTCTGCAGCCGGCACATGAAAGACATCCCCGATCAATTGGAGATACTGGATACCCGTCAGAAATTCATAAATATCCGGATTATCCGGGATGTAGGCGATACGCCGCTTCACTTCCTCCGGATCCTCCCTCAAATCGATCCCATCAATGGTGACATGTCCCTTGTCAAAGGGATGGATCCCGGTAATGGCCTTCAGCAGCGTAGTCTTGCCGGCACCATTATGTCCGATAAAGGCGTAGATATCTCCCGGCTCCACATGGATAGAAATATCCGTGACACCCTTATCCGTTCCTTTATAGTGTTTATCCAAGTGGTCGATTATGAGCATCCTGTTTTTTCCCCCCCCAGATCTACCTCTTTTGAGGCATATTCTTCTGCATCTGCATTTCCCTGCTCTTCGCTTCAACAGCTGTCAGCATCTCATCCAGCTTCATGGGGCCTTTCCCTTTTAGCGCCCGAATAGCCGGGAGGTACTTCTCATATTCATTCTTATTCACTTTTTTATTCAGCACCCTGGCCGTATCCTGCTTTGCAGCACTATAAAGCTTTTCCTGTTCCTTTTTGTCAAGATCCTTCATCTTGTCAGCATTCTTATATCCCGCTGTACGATTTATGACCTGATCAGCTCTTGCGAGCTGAACCACATCCGTCAGAACCTCTTCGGATATCTTCTTCTCCCCGAAGCGGTCGATCATTTCCCTGCGGATATTACCCACACGCTCAGCCGAATCCATCATCCGGAACTTTGCATTCTTAAGCTCATTCAAGTACAGATCATAGACGCCTTCGGGACTCATGGGATCACCTCCCGGCATGAGGCTCTCTGCCATTTTAAAAAGCACATTCTGCATGGACGGATCCTGCTCCAGAAGATGTACCGCGCTTCCGTTGTTCAGCTCATTCACTCGATTCTGGTCATATGTCTTACTGATGATCTCTCCTTCAGCCCTGTCTTTATAGATCTTATCCTCGACCATTCTCGCAGCAATATATTCCAGGATTCCTTTCTTATGCATATTCATCAACAGCTGTTTTTCATCAATCTGCGTCTTCTGTCCTGTGATCTTATTGAAGAGTCCGGGCTCCAGCGGCTTCATTTTCTGTTCCAATTCCGCCTTTTTCTTCCAGCTGTATGCAAAAAGATTATCCGGGGTGATCCTTCCTTTTTGTTCAAGATCCAGTATACCTTCCAGCTTTACTTCGATATTGTCATGGTATTGTCTCACTCTTTCGGGGTAATCGTCATTAAATATTTTTCCGGAGGTTACTCCGATTTTCTGATCGATCTTCTTTACTTTTTTTTCAAGCTCCCCTTTTTTTGCATTCAGTTTCTTTATGGCATCCTTTTCCGAAAGCCTGTCATAAAAAGCCTTTCTTTTGTTATAATATTTTAGTTCTTTTTTATACTGCGGGAGGGTCTCTTCATCGTAAACCTTCAGATCTGCCTTCAACTTCCGGTTAGCGTCCGTGTCTCCGAAGCCCAGGGTAATACCCTTCTTGATTCCCCACCAGATTGCCGAAAAAAAGCCGAGTCTGGGGCGTTTGGGCATCTCCGGCTGTTTTGGTTTCCCTTGATCCCGGTATTTTTCTGCTTCTGCTATCTCCTTTTTTACTACCTTTAACTGCGCCCCTATTTCTTTTTTATCATCTCTAAGTTTTTGATCATCCCGAATGGCCTGTAAATCGATATGATGATCAATATCCAGGGAATGAAAAGGCTGATATGCATCTGAGCTCGGCAGTCTGTATTCAGGAGAAATGTAATGATCGGATACCCTGAGTCTGCCGTATTTTACCAGAGCGGCAAAGGGGCGTAATTCCCCATCCTCTGTATTTGCAAAGATAAAAAGTTTTTTACCGGTCTTTTCTCCCTTCTTCAGTTCGTCCAGGATCACATTTACGCCTTCGTAACGATGACCTTCCTCGTCCATGGCAAACTTCACATCCTTTGCATGAAGCCAGTGTGCCTTGAAGTCGTCATCGACCAGATTCACGGTTTTGAACTGATCCTCGGTCTCCTCTCCGTTATCATAAATCACATAACGGTCGTTCTTCCGCTCCACATGGGCAATCCTGCCATCGGTCAGATGGACCTCCAGAGACACATCATTTGCCGGAAGATGCTTTTTCACCGTTTCTTCCATGGAATCATAGATATCCTTTGGAACCTTGATCCCGTGAAGTGCCCAGCTTACTGCCTCCGGACCTTCGTATTTCTTTCCCTCCGCATCTACTGCATAGGCGATGCTTTCGTTCTTCCAGTCCAGGATATTCTTTCCTGAAAGAGTGAATTCCTCCGGAATCGGCTTGAAATCATCTTCCGTTAGTTTCTCCAGGTCCTTATTCGCAATTTCATAATTTGTGATATAGAACTTCCCGTCCTTTACCTTTACCGCCTTGCAGTGGTCGGGATTACGGTTCAGCTCCTGACGATATTCCCGTTCCTCTTCCTTCTCTGCGTCCTTCACCAGAATATTATTATACTCCGGTTCATCAGCGGTATAAAAATACAGCGTTTTATCCTGACCGGACAAAGCAACTCTAATCTGTTCCGGGGTATCATACCGCTTCCCCTCTTCATCCGTTGCAAAAAAGATATCCTTTTCATTCCAATGAAGGAGCATATTCTTCTCGGGAGTTCGCTCCTTTACATAATGCGGCTCCATAGGCTCTGTAAATTTGACTTCCCCGAAATCGTTCACGGCATAGAACATCCGGTTATTGTTCTCATCTACGAGACGAATTTTCGTATTATATTCTTCAAGGGCCTTATCAATCTCTACTACAGTACGGTAGGTTTTTCCTTTTTCATCCACTGCATAGGAAATGTCATTCTGATCCAGGAAGAGACCGACACTCAGTTTTGGAAAGCTGATCACTTTCTGTGTAAGCTTTGAGTGCAAGGACTCCTCGGCAGCTTTTTTCTCCTGCTCCTCTAATTCCTTATTCTGTTTCTTAATTTCCTTTTCCACATCAAGCACATCAAGCTTCTTCTCGAATTTCTCCTGTGCTTCTTTCTCTGCTTTCCTTTTCTCTTCAAGTAGTATACGTTCTTCCTCGGTCAGTTCTTTTTTCTCAACATCCAGTTCCTTTTGGGGCATAATTCCACCTCCCAATCATAAAGTATTATTTCTATAATATGATGCTGGGGCCAAAAGGTATTTTGCCCCCAGCTGATGATTCGCAGCACGCACACTACATGTGCAACGTGCTGCATCATCATAATATCATATTTAAGATAACAAATGCGCAACAAAGATAAGCTTAAAGGCTATTTTATGATTCATGGCTGACACTCGAACACCTGTTTGGTATAATGAAATTGTATATAGTTCATTGACAAGTTAAGTTATGCGGTTTCTATCACGAATTTAATCTATTATCTTAGATTACCTTGATAGTGTAAAAACTTAA
>JAFXZW010000113.1 GCA_017541035.1 Eubacterium sp.
CATAATATATGGAAAAGCAAATAATGAACCGTGGGGCACACGGGGATAGCTCGCTTATGCTTAGCACATTAGTGCTATCGAACGAGAACCGACAACTCGCCGACAGGTGAGAGGAAGCCCCCACCTCCCAAGGTGGGGGAGGATGTCACTCGCGATAAGTGACAATTGCGTTCTTTTTTTATCCGATTCAATCATATATAATGAAATCCGGGTGGATCACCGGATGGAGGAACATATAATATGGATATGGATTTTAAAACGCTTGAGAAAGAAATAGAACGACTGAACAGGATTAATCTGCGTGCGAATTATACCAGCCGCGACAGATATCGCAGCTTGTATAATTCGATTTATGAGAATGTACTTGAAATGTATCAAAACGGTCTGATAGCTATAGAGTCAGGAAGTAAGGGCTTGAGTTACCTGCGGGAGTTACTCATAAATGATGGCCATGAGTATAGTTATACTGTTGTTTTCTGGGAAAAGAACAATCCTGAAAGAAAATACAGGATTGGCGTCTGTATACGGGGGTTACCGGTCTGTAAGCCGGTGGAAGAGTGAAGCCTCAATTTCAGTGGCAAGTGCCAATTTGGAATGTTCTTGGCCATTGAGCTATGATATAATCAAATAGTCTTCTGAAAAATCAATAATACAGAGGCGTTTGTCTATTATGTATCAAGAAGGAGAACGAAAATGAAAATATATCGTTTTGATAAAAGAGGATATTTGTACTAAGAAACAAAAATGAATGCGGAGCCGGGTATAACGGGCTTCTGCAGGAGGGATGTAATGAATAAAGCTTTGAAAGGCAAGGCATGGACGATCGTCGGATTTTTCATCATCTTTCTGATCATCGTAGGGATCATCGCCCTGGTACGGTATTTCACGCCGGATACCCAGTTCATCGAATCGCGGGATGCTCTGGTGGAAGGAGAGTATTCTGTCGACGGAGGTGAATGGAAGGAGTTCTACGGATCGGAATCCATAAATGAACGGTTCCAACGGATCGAGATCCGATGGCGGGCACAGCCACAGGATCTTATTGTGTTCAGTAATCTGAATATTTCCGCGAAGAATGTCTGGTATAATCTGTCAAGGGAAGACGGATTTTTGATTCTTGAGCGTAAATATGAAAGCAGAGAAATGCTGCGGGATAAGGCCTATGAGTTCTATAAGGATACCATCGACGATCCAAATGATCCCTATATGGACAAGGAATATTTCATAAAAAATTTTCCGATTGGCTACAGTTTGGATATGGATATGCCGGACACTCCCGGGTATTCCGTGGGGATCCGTCATTCCGGTGATCTGTATGATAATGATACAACGGCCCTCTTAAATATGGATCAGGGCCCGATGATGATCCTTACGGTGGAGAATCCTTACGGCGAAAAAATGCGGTTTTCGGAATGCTGCCAGGTGCTCTTCAGCGGGGAAAATGGATTCTATTTCCTGTTCTTCAAGGAAGCACTACCTGCGGTGATGCTGTTTGCACTGGTGTGCTTCTTCGGCCTGTTCCTGTTCCCCATTGCCGGCTTTATCCTTGGAAAGGTGGATTATCGTTATCTGGCCTTCGGAGCCCTCAGCTTCATCTGGGGACTCTATATGATCGGTCAGAGGATCAGTGGCTATCTGAACCTTTGGGTCAAGGACGCGACCGCTTGCATGGCCGTCATAATGTTGTTGAAGTATTGTCTGATGATCGCCATCCTGCTTTATCTGAAGGTGAATCTGAAAAGAGACCGGGGGCGTAAGTTTGCGAATCTGATAGCTACGATCTACATTCTTGCTGTGATCGCTGCCATTATCCTTCATTTCACCTTCGTGTGGGATCTCTATGCATCCTCGGATGTTATGGATATTATCATGGCGATCTGTACGCTGCTCATGGGAGGACTCCTTGTCACGGAGGCAGGGGAATCCAGACAGACGGTACATGTTCTGATCGGCATGGCGCCGCTGGCAGTGTCCACACTTCTGGATGCATTAAATGGTTTCTTTGATTTCGCGGATTTCCATTTTTACTATTTCGGTCTGACCGTTACCATGTTGTACCAGCTGTTCAGGATCATTCTGGATCTCCGGCAGCAGTACAGGGATGCCATTCGCTATCAGAAGATGCAGAAGGAACTATATGAGGCCAAAGTGGGTGTGATGGTCAGTCAGATCCAGCCGCATTTTATGTACAATGCTTTGACCTCCATCGCGATGCTGTGCTCCGAAGATCCGGACACCGCGCAGGAGGCCACGGTGACCTTTGCAAAGTATCTCCGTGGAAATATGGATTCTCTGAAGCAGACAGCTCCGGTGCCCTTCGAGCAGGAGCTGGAGCATCTGAAGAAGTATCTCTATATCGAGAAGCTTCGTTTTGATGAGAAGTTGAATATCGTATATGATATAGAGGCCACGGACTTCCGTCTACCGCAGCTGTCGATCCAGCCGCTGGTGGAAAATGCGGTGAAGCATGGTGTGGGAATGAAGAAGATGGGCGGAACCGTGACCATATCCACAAGAGAAACGGAGGAGGACTATCGTGTGATCATCTCCGATGACGGTGTGGGATTTGACATGGAAGAGGTCCGCAAGAAGCAGGAAACCGAAAGTGACGGTAAATCCCATGTGGGGATGGAGAATACCCGGAGAAGACTGCAGGATATGTGTGATGGAAGAGTTGAGATCGAAAGCACGCCGGGAGAGGGGACCGTTGCAACTGTGATCCTTCCCAAAAGCGGACAGGAAAAGTCGGATGAGGAAGACCAATAGGAGGTACATATGAGAATATTGTGTCTTGATGACGAGAGACTGGCTTTGAAGATGCTGGTAAACTGTGTGAAGAAGGTGAAACCGGATGCAGAGGTGGAAGCCTTTGGTGATCAGGATGAACTGATCGCGGATGCGAAGGGAAATGGCTGCGATGTCGCATTTCTCGATATTCATATGCGTGGTATGACCGGAGTACAGGTGGCGAAGAAGCTGAAGGAGATCAACCCGAAGCTGAACATCATCTTTGTTACGGGCTTTTCCGAGTATAAGGGTGAGGCCATGGATATGAAGGCCAGCGGTTATATCATGAAGCCTGTCACAAAGGAGGAGGTCGCACAGGAACTGGAGGAGCTTCGATTCCCCATTGTTCCGAAAAAGGATGCGATACTGAAGGTGCAGTGCTTCGGGAATTTCGATGTGTTTACTCCGGACGGGAAGCCGGTACATTTCGATCGTAGCCGGGCCAAGGAAATCTTCGCGTATCTGGTACACCGTCATGGTAGTTCCTGTTCTTCTCGGGAGATCGCAGCGGCTCTTTTCGAGGATGAGCCTTACGACAAGAAGCAGCAGAGCTATCTTCAGACGCTTATTGCGGTTATGATGAAGAGCCTCAAGGCTGTGGGCGCGGAGGCTGCCGTGAATAAGGATTATAATTCCATGTCTGTGAATACAAAGGTTCTGGACTGTGATTATTATCGTTTCGCCGAACTGGATGCCGGTGCGGTAAATGCTTATTCCAACGAGTATATGAGTCAGTATTACTGGGCCGAGTTTATGACGGATGATTGGGAGTAGATTACAAGTACCGACAGCACAGTGTCCGATCGTCACCCTATGGCGTACAATCAGAAAGCAGACCGTGGATCAGTTCCTCGGTCTGCTTTTATTGCTATCATATTTCTACCCAGTGGGTAGAAAATAGGGAGCAAATCACGGGACCGGAAATTTCTACCCAGTGGGTAGAAAATCGATGAGTGGTTTCGAGATTAAAATATTGACAGCGGATAATCGGTGGAATAGTAGCATCGGTTATCCGCCGCTTTTCGTTTTCGTCAGAAGTACTGGAACATGAGCTCGTTGAGTTTATCAAGAATGTAATCTTTTGCAGTTTTACAGATTTACAGGTGTGCGTTGATCCCCATTTTGTTCTCGGCGACCTTCCTTTGCGCCGCCAGGGCGTCGGCGGCCTTCTGCTGCCCCTTTTCCTGCAACCTGCTTCCCATGTAGGGGTCGTTTAAGGCGCTGGTGATCCTGTTGAAGATCCCGGGCGTCTGCTGTAGCTCATAGCTTTCCTTCTGGATGTCGGTGAAGCGCTCCAGCTGCTCCGACAGGCGGTCTCTCATGGTAAGGACTGCCATGTATTTCCTGAAATCGGCTGTTTTCTTGAAGGTATTCATGGCCTTCACCGCTTCTTTATGTGCCTTCCCCTTTGCGGCCTTCAGATCCATCTGCAGCTCCTGGTACTTCATGCCGGTTTCGGACTGATCCTGCAGGTATCCGCTTGCTGCATCATACGCGGAGAGCAGCTTCTGATAGACCGGATGCTCCCGGTTTGTCTGATCGATCTGCTCCGGGGTGAGGGGAGTGGTGCTGCCGGACAGCTTCTCCTCATCGGTACGCAGATCCTCGGAGCCTTTGAATTTATAGAGCTTTATGCCGGGACTTCCGGAATGGAGATAATTACCAGAGGACTCAAGGAGGCTTTCTCTTATGGCCCTGTCCCCGAGGAGGCTTTCCACATTTCTTATCACATCGGTAAATGTAACGGGGGCATCTTCCTCGACCAGGATATTTCTTCTTGCCGCGCCCTCATTTCCTGCGAGTGCCTTAAGCTCCCTTAGCTGTCCCTTCAGACTGCCGGGCCCCTCTGCGGCGAAGGCTCTGTGGTATTTCAGCTCCGCTTCCGCAAGCCAGGTTAAGGAATCGGAGACAGCGGTTGCAAGGCTAGTCCTGTGGTCCTGAAGCTCCGTCACCTTCGCGAAAAGGTTCTTTCTTTCCTTATGATCCCCGGGCTTTGCGGTAAGCTGTTCGGAGAGGGAGTAGCTGTCAAGCTCTTCATCCGGAACGATCCTCGGAGTATGCGAGTCAAGATATCCGGGAGCGGCGTCCTTATAGATCTTCTCGCTCCTTGCGAGCTCTTTCTTCAACCGGTTAAAGCGCTTAAGCGTAGCATTGATCTCTTCTTCGGCAAGGTCGTGTCCCTGAAGCAGAACGCCCAGCATATCGGTATCCAGATCCTTTACCGCGTCCGCCATGGATTTGGGAATGACGCGCATATCCTCGAAACGTACAAAATAGGATCTTCCGTTATTCTCGTAATCATTTCCGGCGCCGAAGGCCGTGTCATTGTCGATGGCCTGGATCCCGGTCAGCTTTCCGGTGGTCTTGTCAAACTGATAGAAGAAATTGGCGGCGTGACGGTCCACATTTCCGCAGATCCAGTCCAGAAGCTGGAGGGATGCGATCTTCCGGTTAAGTCCCGGGGAATCCTCCGTCCTTGTCCGGTCGAAGGAAGCAAGCGGACTGTTAAAGTGGGTATGGGTCGGGTCGTCGCCGGAGGCGGGAACCATGAATACGCCCTTTCTTACTACCTCCTTGCCGTTTTCCAGGGAACGGATATTCATCTTTTCAGAATAAGCCACAACATCGCTTATGCCGAGAACCCCGGCGATACTGCTCATAAGCGCGTTGCGCTGGCCGTGGGCCCTGTGCGCGTCAAGCCCCCAGCTCTTTACCGAATGGTTGGCGAAGCAGGCCTTCAGCATCTCCTCCAGATATTCGGAAAGACCATAGATCATATCCTGCTTTTCTATTTTTCTTTTATGGATGAGCCTTTTTTGTTCCGCCTCGGGTTTCCGCTTTTCCGCTGCGCTCAGCTTATCGTGGTCCTTTATGGATCCGAGGATCCGGAGAAGGTCGGGCGCGTCGTCGTCGGCATTGATCTCTCCGTTTTGGATTCCTCGGATGAGTCCGTTAAGGTAGGCTTCCGGCTTGCCCTTTTCCATAAATTCCGCAGCTGTCGTCTTACGGTAACGATATTCCTCTTTAGAGGTGAAAATGGACTGCACCAGAGCGTTCAGAGGCCCGTTGGCGTTTTTGCCCGGATGGACATATTTCTTCAATAGCGGATAGTTCTTTTCGATATTTTCCGCGATCTTAAGCTCCTGCTGATGAAGCATATCCCAGTCGCTGTATGCGGCGGGGTAGCTGTTGTTTTCCGTAAAATACCCCCGGAAGTGATCGCCCACGGAAAGACCGGGAATGCCCTCGCTTATCATCGGTACGCTCACCCGGTATCTTACATTTGAGTTGCCGCCTGCGCTGCCAAGCTCGGACAGGGCCTTCCCGTCCAGAGATACCGTCCTTGTCCGGGAGGCCTCATAGAAGGATTCGATCCTTACCGGCTTTACGATCCTCTTTTTAAGACGGGAACGGTAGCGGTTCAGGGCGGAGAAATCCTTGGAGAATTTCTTCATAAGGGAGAGGTACATATTGGACTTTTTGGTATTGCGTCCCCGGTATTTCAGATACTGCTTCCGGAGCTGTATGCTGCATACGGCGTATTTCTTCAGCAGATCCGTGGTTTCTTCCACGGTAAGCCGGGAATGGTTTTCCTGCATCGTTCTTATCTTATCGTAAAGCGCCGATACCGACGCTCTGGTATCTCCGCGTTCCACCTTGGATACGGCGGCGCGCAGCATTTCTTCTCTTTTATCGATTCTATTGGGATCAGGCATGGTTCGGACCTCCTTTTTCGTACATTTTACAGATGCATATTAGCATGAGGATAGCAACAAATGCGCAACAAATGTGCTGCAGCTAAGTCTACCATATCCAGCTGATGGAGGACAACCGTTTCTTGCTGACAAACGAGGGCGAATGGACCGGAGCTTTTTTGTGGTCATATTTTTGATGTTTACAAAAGACGGAAAAATAAATAAAATAACACTAAGTCATTTATATTCGCGGGGTGCAGAACTATATTCAGAATTTTTATTTGAGAGACGAGTGTCATAAATGAAAAACTGGAATAAGAAAATGATAATGGTTGTGTTTTTGATAGGTATTCTTATTTTTACTGGGTGTGCCACAATGGAAGAAAACGTTTCTAAAGGACATTTTGATAATACTAAGGACAGCGCCTTTAATTTGGAAGAAAACGTCAGGGAAAAATATGATAATCTCGTGAAATATCTGATAAAAAGCAACATATCTATTACGACTATGGAAAGTTGCACCGCAGGGCAGATTGCATCACTCCTGACAGATACTTCAGGTTCCTCTGCCATTATAAAGGGTGCATTTATAAGCTATAGCAATGAGGCTAAGATTCGGCTAGGAGTTTCTGAAAAGATTATAAACGAGTACGGTGTTTATTCTAAAGAGACAGCTGCTGAAATGGCAAGGGTATGCAGAGAGTATTACGATGCTGATATAGGAATTGGTGTAACCGGAACTTTTGGAAATGTTGACCCCAACAACAAAGACAGTGCCCCCGGCGAAGTATTTTTTGCAGTTTCTACACGAGAAGGAACTGAGAGTTTCTACTGTGAGGTGCCGGAACAACCATCCAGACTGTATTACAAGTTGTACATGGCGAATGTAATTGTTGACGAAATTAATAAAAAAGTGCGTTAAGAAAAGATCTCAGTGCCCTATGAACCAAAAGAGGCAAGTTATGTGAAAGAGAATTGTTATTAAGGAGATATTACGATGTTTGACTGGCTTGAATTTGATAAAAGCGTAAAAAAGGGATTTGAGGATCAGGAAGCGCAATTAAAGAGTTATATTGAAAAGGTCGTAGAGAAAAACGCGCAGATCCGGGATTTACCCATCTTTGAAAAGCCCGGTGAGGAGACGGTAGAACGTATCCTGTCCATGGACATCCCGGCGAAGGGCAGAGACCCGCTGGAGGTGGGAAA
>JAFXZW010000114.1 GCA_017541035.1 Eubacterium sp.
GATACGTTCACAAGAGAATTCCCGATCAGGGAAAAAAAGCTTTTAGGAGGAAGAAGAAATGGCAGTAAAGGTAGCTATCAATGGTTTCGGTCGTATCGGTCGTCTGGCTTTTCGGCAGATGTTCGGCGCAGAGGGTTATGAGGTTGTTGCAATCAACGATCTTACAAAGCCTTCCATGCTGGCACACCTGCTGAAGTATGACACAGCTCAGGGCGGTTACGCAGGAGTGATCGGTGAGAACCTTCACACAGTTACAGCTGATGATGAGGCTAACACCATCACCGTTGACGGAAAGACTCTGAAGATTTATGCAATGGCAAATGCAGCTGACCTTCCGTGGGGAGAGATCGGAGTAGACGTAGTTCTCGAGTGCACCGGTTTCTACTGCTCCAAGGAGAAGTCTCAGGCTCATATCGATGCCGGCGCTAAGAAGGTTGTTATTTCCGCACCTGCAGGCAATGACCTTAAGACTATCGTATTCTCTGTAAACCAGGATACTCTGACAGCTGATGATCAGATCATCTCCGCTGCTTCCTGTACAACCAACTGCCTTGCTCCCATGGCAAAGGCTCTGAATGACTATGCTCCGATCCAGTCCGGTATCATGAGCACCATTCATGCCTACACCGGTGACCAGATGATCCTTGACGGACCGCACAGAAAGGGTGATCTGAGAAGAGCAAGAGCCGGCGCTGCTAATATCGTTCCCAACTCCACAGGTGCTGCTAAGGCTATCGGCCTGGTTATCCCCGAGCTGAACGGTAAGCTGATCGGTTCTGCACAGAGAGTTCCGGTTCCGACAGGTTCCACAACCATCCTGACCGCTGTTGTTAAGAAGGCTGATGTAACCAAGGAAGGCATCAATGCTGCAATGAAGGCTGCCGCAAGTGAGTCCTTCGGCTACAATGAGGATCAGATCGTATCTTCCGACGTTATCGGTATGAAGTACGGTTCACTCTTTGATGCAACCCAGACCATGGTAAGCAAGATTGCTGATGACCTTTATGAGGTACAGGTTGTTTCCTGGTATGACAATGAGAATTCTTACACATCTCAGATGGTAAGAACGATTAAGTATTTTGCCGAGTTAGCATAAAGCCATGCGCATACGCGAGATTTGCTGTGCATGAGCTTGCTCATAAGCACAGCTAAATCGAAGCGGATGCATACGGCGCAAGCCGAGGCGTCGACGTACGCGAAGCGTACGGAGAGGCCGAGCATGGCGCATACGCAAGATTTTGCTATGCATGAGCTTGCTCATAGGCACAGCAAAATCGTAGCGGATGCATTTTCATATTGCAAAGTACTGTCGAAGTCAGAAGACCTCGAAACATATTGAACACCTGACACGGGGTCCGGTCTTTCAAAGGACCGGACCCTTGTTTTCATTTAGGAGGAAGAAAATGTCTCTCAACAAGAAATCTGTAGATGATATCAATGTAAAAGGCCAGCGCGTACTTTGCCGCTGTGATTTCAATGTTCCCTTAAAGGAAGGCAAGATTACCGATGAAAATCGTCTGGTTGCTGCACTTCCCACTATCAAGAAGCTGATCGCTGACGGCGGTAAGGTCATCCTTTGCTCTCACCTGGGTAAGGTAAAGACCGATGAGGATAAGCTTACAAAGACTCTGGCTCCCGTAGCAGTACGTCTTTCCGAACTGCTTGGTCAGGAAGTAAAGTTTGTTCCGAATGAAAATGTAGTCGGAACGAACGTAGTAGAAGCAGTAAATGCAATGAAGGATGGCGATGTGATCCTTCTTGAAAATACCCGTTTCCGCAAGGAAGAGACCAAGAACGGAGAAGAGTTCTCCAAGGATCTGGCAAGCATCGCTGATGTATTTGTCAATGATGCATTCGGTACCGCTCACCGCGCACACTGCTCCAATGTTGGTGTAACCCAGTATGTGGACACAGCTGTCGTTGGTTACCTGATGCAGAAGGAGATTGATTTCCTCGGCAATGCCGTAGAGAATCCTGTACGTCCCTTCGTTGCCATCCTTGGTGGTGCAAAGGTTGCGGATAAGCTGAACGTTATCTCCAATTTGCTGGAGAAGTGCGACACCCTCATTATCGGCGGCGGTATGGCTTACACCTTCCTGAAGGCTCAGGGTAAGGAAGTTGGTCTTTCCCTCGTTGATGATTCCAAGATCGATTACTGCAAGGAAATGATCGAGAAGGCAGAGAAGCTCGGCAAGAAGCTCCTCCTTCCCATCGATACTGTTGTCGCTGCCGGCTTCCCGGATCCCATTGACGGACCCATCGAAGTTAAGACCGTTTCTTCTAACGAGATTCCGGCTGATATGGAAGGACTGGATATCGGTGAGAAGACCAGAGAGCTCTTCGCTAATGCAGCAAAGACTGCAAAGACCGTTGTCTGGAACGGACCTATGGGCGTGTTCGAGAATCCGACACTCGCAGCAGGAACCATCGCAGTTGCTCAGGCCCTTGCCGAAACGGATGCGACTACCATTATCGGCGGCGGTGACTCCGCAGCAGCCTGCAATCAGCTGGGCTTTGGCGACAAGATGAGCCACATGTCCACCGGCGGCGGTGCTTCCCTTGAATTCCTTGAGGGTAAGGAGCTTCCCGGTGTTGCAGCAGCCAACGACGCGAACTAATTAAGCGGTGCATATGTCCGGGATCACGACAGCTGTGCCTGCACGAAGCTGTCTTTTGATCCAGCCATGTATGGCGCGCGATAGCGCGACGGAGCATGAAGCGTAGCGGAATGCGACGGACGCCGCGAGAAAAAAGATATCACCAAATCAAAATATAATCAAAAAGTTCAATATAGGAGAACAACAATGGCAAGAAAGAAGATCATCGCAGGAAACTGGAAGATGAATATGACCCCGACCCAGGCTGTGGCTTTGGTTGCCGAGTTGAAGGATCTGGTCAAGAATGATGCGGTTGATGTGGTTTACTGTGTACCGGCTATTGACATCGTACCTGTTGTTGAAGCTGTAAAGGGAACCAATGTTCAGGTAGGCGCAGAGAATATGTATTTCGAGGATAAGGGCGCATACACCGGCGAGATCTCCGCTGAAATGCTGGTAGATGCAGGCGTTAAGTATGTTATCATCGGACATTCCGAGCGTCGTGATTATTTCAAGGAATGCGATTGCACCCTGAATAAAAAGGTGAAAAAAGCTATTGAAGCAGGTCTTACCCCCATTCTTTGCTGCGGAGAGTCTCTTGAGCAGAGAGAAATGGGCGTTACCATGGATTGGATCCGCTTACAGATCAAGTCCGATCTGACCGGCGTTGCAGCTGATGACGTGAAGAATCTCGTTATCGCTTACGAACCCATTTGGGCAATCGGAACCGGCAAGACCGCTACCACCGAGCAGGCTCAGGAAGTTTGCAAGGGTATCCGCGATTGTATCGCAGAGATTTACGATGAAGCGACTGCCGAGGCAGTACGTATTCAGTATGGTGGATCTGTCAATGCAGGCAATGCTGCTGAGCTTTTTGCACAGCCGGATATCGACGGTGGCCTTGTAGGCGGGGCTTCCCTGAAGGCTGACTTTGGAAAGATCGTAAATTACTAGGATCTGAATTCTGAACCCGAGAAGAATGCTTTCTCCCCTTAGCTGGGAGATGCTTTGGGTTCGGAATGAACAGTAAAAGGGGGATAATCATGAAGAAGTTTTTTGCTGAATTCAAAGAATTTGCCCTGAAGGGCAATGTCATGGATATGGCAGTCGGTGTTGTTATCGGTGCTGCGTTCAAGGCAATCATTGATGCATTAACAGAATTTATTATCAATCCGATTATTGGCTGCTTTATTCAGGGCGGTCTGGAAGGATGGACAGTTACCATCGGCAAAGCTGAGCTTGGTCTCGGTGCATTTATCATGGCAATCATCAACTTCATTATCATTGCATTTGTACTTTTCTGCGTTGTGAAGTCGATGAATAAGCTGAGAAACATCCGGAAAAAACCCGAAGAAGCTGCACCGCTCACCAAGAAGTGCCCGCTTTGCCAGAGCGAGATCGATATCAAAGCGATCAAGTGCCCGCACTGCACAGGCGATATTCAGTAGTTTATCAAACTGTCGGAGATATATTCTCCGGCAGTTTTTTTCTGTCGCAAAAAAGCACCTTGGGGGATTGTTCCTTTGCGCGTCTTAAATTAAGTATACAGAAACATCAAAACATGTTATAATTGTTATTACGAAACATAAGCTTGATGCGGTTTTTATGAGAAGCTGACAGAAATAATTACCTTGAGAGTATATACTTCTTTGGAGAGGAAGGCTTATGAATCTGGAAGAAATCCTCCAATTACAACAGAAAAAGCTTTTAGAGTATCCTCTTGAACGTCGCCATAAGCTGGATCGTCTTTTTGTTGCGTTTTCTATTGTCGCGGAAGGAACCTATGTTTATCTCTGCGATATGAAATACGACATTTCCCGCTGGTCAAAGGCGGCGGTAGATCATTTCGGCCTGCCGGGTGATTACATGTATGACGCCGGTGATATTTGGGAGAACTTTATCCATGAGGAGGACCGGGAAATATACCATGCCGGCATCGATGATATTTTTTCCGGAAAAAGCAATGGCCATGATATGCAGTACCGTGCTCAAAAAAGAGGCGGCGGTTATGATGTCTGTACCTGCAGAGGCGCAGTGCTTCTGGACGAGAATGATAAGCCGAATTACTTTGCGGGCGTGATCCGAAATCATGGTTATCAGAATCAGATGGACAGTCTGACGGGTCTACGCAATCAGTATGGCTTTTTTGACGATCTGCAGTCCAATCTGAACCGGTGTCAGGAAATGAGCGTATTTATCACCGGTATCAGTAAATTCTCCGAGATCAATGAAGTTTATGGATATGATTTCGGAAACCGTGTTCTTCAATGCTTTGGACGCTTTCTCTGTGAGGTTGTGGGCAATTCCGGAAGTGTCTACCGGATTGACGGAACGAAATTCGCGGTGATCAGCAATACGGCGAAGATAGAATTTATCCGGGAGAGATACAGGGCATTTCGAAGACATTTCCGCTCGGATTTCCAGGTGGATGGAAGGAATATCCTGCTCGAGCTGAATGCCGGTTATGTATTTGTCAATCATTTCGATGTGGATACGAAAACCATATTTGCCTGCCTGAACTTTGCCTATACAGAGTCAAAGACCAGAAGGCAGGGCGGCCTGGTGGAATTCTATAATGACCTGAATGAGAGCAATCGCTCGCGGATCGAGCGTTTGAATGCGATCCGTAACTCCATCATGCATGGTTATCAGGGCTTCTATCTTTTATATCAGCCTGTTGTGGATGCTTTTTCCGAGAATCTGATTGGTGCTGAGGCCCTCCTTCGCTGGAAGAATGATAAATTCAACGTGGTTCCGCCGGATCAGTTCATTCCGTTTCTGGAATCGGATCCTCTTTTTCCGGAGTTGGGAGAATGGATCCTCAGAGAAGCGCTTTCAGCAGCAAAACAGATACTTTCGCATTTCCCTGACTTTGTCATGAATGTGAATCTGTCCTATACCCAGCTGGAGCGGTCGGATTTCTGCGATGTGGTTGTCCGGGCCATTCAGGAAGCAGACTATCCGGCAGAGCATCTGTGTCTGGAGGTTACGGAACGCTGCCGTCTACTGGATATGGATCTTTTGAAAAATGTTCTGGCCAGCCTGAAGTCACATGGCATCCGGATCGCTCTTGACGATTTCGGTACCGGTTTCTCATCTGTAGGACTTGTCAAAGATCTTCCCTTTGATATCATTAAGATCGATCGTTCCTTTGTTCAGCAGATAGAGAACGATGATATGGAACGTGAGCTGATGCGACATTTCTCAGGCCTTGCTTCCTCCTTTGGTGCGAAGGTATGTGTGGAGGGAATCGAGACGGAAGGAATGAGGGATATTTTGCAGAAATATCATGTTCAGAGCTTCCAGGGGTATTATTATGCAAAGCCCCTGACACTGGAGGATTTCCTGAACTGGAAGCCTCAAAATAAATAATAAGACTGAAACGAAGAACATCGCCGCAGGTCCCGGCGATGTTCTTCATTTCATGAGGAAATGCTCCTTAATAGGTTTTATGATCGCTGGAAAGCTCCTTTACGGAGGCTTCGTATGCAGCATTTTCCAAATGCAGATCCATGGGCTTCATGACAAAAGAGGGATCCTTTCTCATGATGACGGATTGGACATAGTGGGAGAGAAATACAGGATTTCTAACCAGAAGCGGTCCGATTGTATATGTACCGATGAAATGTTCCCGTACCACGCCCTCTTTCCGGTCTGCCGTGTCAATAAAGGCTTTTTCGGAGGATTCCACAGTTGATCCGGAATGATTCTCGAAACCGATGAATTTCTCATCCGCAGATAACTGCGTTCCATCTGCAGAGAAGGGAAAAACCACATCCGAAAGAAGGAGATCATTTACGATCCTTCTTTCATACAATGTGGAAAAATCCAACAGGCCAAGGGCTTTATGGGTCTTTTTACCCATAATGAGCTTTTGCCCAAAAAGTTCAAAGGAATTACCGGTAGCCAAGATATGTGTGCCATGGGAAATAGCATAGGCCAGGGGAGTTCTGTATTTTCTGAGATCCATCAGTGCAATCAGAAGTCCGCGTTCCGTAGCGCTTCCAAGATAGATCACGTCATAAGACTCAATCTTCTTCGGCTCATCAGCCGTAAGTCTGTCAACAGTCACACGAAATCCCTGCTGTTCAAGCTTTTTCGCAAGGATCAGAACATTTCCGCTGTCCCCGTACAGGTTGCAGAGGTCATGGTAGAAGTAGCCGATACGTATCTGATGATTCATGCGTTAACCTCTCTTTCCTCAGTACAGAAGCTGCGAGCCTGTGCAAGAAATGGCTCGACCATGTCAAAATTCAGAATGCCGTACACATCGCCCTCAGTCCCCTTCAGCATCTCCGGAAGGCTGTCCATGGTATCTGCCTGCAGGATTTTCTCTTCGGGAAAGCCGGCCAGAGAGAGCCGTAAAGCAAAATGCGGAGCATAGGGGCCGATGCAGAGCACCCGTTCCACTTCCGGTCGGTTCAGGATCTCCATATCAAGATCATACAGCCAGGACAGATCAAAATGACTGTAGCGGCGGCTGATCTCGCGGACACCCATAACCAATACCTTCTTTCCGGGACGGTGATGGGTATAATAATGAGCCAGATTATAGGTTGCATTATTTTCAGCCTTGCAGCTGATGGATACGAACTTCCTGTCCGGTGTTTCGACTTCGGAGTAGATCTTATCACTGAGCTTCTGTTCCCGGAGCACATCAGCTGTCACATCCTTCGGAATGCCAAGGATATCCGCAGCACCATAAGCGGCAGCCAGATTATAAAGATGGAAGAGCAGCATGGCATCTACGGGAAGAGTAAGCATGCCGTTGATGGTAATCTTTTTTTCCTCCGGATCCACTTCTGTGATGGTATAGTCCGGCGTTTCTCTTTCAAAATCGCAGGATGGACAGGAAAAACCGCCCACCGAACCGTACTGAAAATACCTGTAATTCATATGCTTGCCGCAGCGAGGGCAGTATACGCTGTCCTTTACGGCTGTGGGAAGCGTGACATAGGACTCATCGAATTGCTCGATGCCGAAGGTGCGCACGGTTCCCCGGTGTCTTTCCGCCAGTCTGGCGGTTACCGGATCATCTCCGCTGACCAGAAGCACCGTATCTTCGGGGATCCCTTTCCAGATCTCCGCTGCCACAAGGTCAAAATGTCCCTGACGGGGCGGCTGATCCCTTGTAACGTTATTGACGATCACAAGAGAGGGGTGGATGTATTTAGTGACTTCCTTCAGATACCTCTCGTCCACCTCCAGGACGATGGCATCCTCCGGAATACGTCCGTCCCAGGTTACGTGCTTTACCATAGTGGAAGCGATTCCGCGGATCATATTGGAGCCTTCAAGATTATGGCACACCGTCCGTCCGCTGCGACGCAGCAGTTCCGCAATGATTGCAGTAGTGGAGCCTTTTCCGCTGCTTCCGGTCACCATGATCACCTCATCCGGATATGATAATTTCGAGAGCCAGCCGGGAAATTCCTTGATCACGAATTTTCCGGGAAATGTACTTCCGTCTTTATGAAGAGCATTTTCCATTTTCAGTATGGTCTTTCCGGCCAGAGTTCCAAGTTGTCGTACCATTTGTTTTTCCCTTTCTTTCTTCGGCATGCAGGGTTGAGATATGACATATTTTACCATATCTCTGAAGCTGCGGGTATCATAATTCAAAAAAAATCCCGCTATACGGAATAATTAATTTTTTTCTTGCAATCCATAATAAAATGTGCTATATTACCACAGTATGATTTTTCAAGAGCTGTTATTTTTTTCTGGGAGGAATAAGCAGTGAAAACCGCACTTACCATAGCATTGATCGTAGATTGTATTCTGCTGATGATCGTTATTCTGATGCAGGAAGGAAAGGAAAACGGTCTGACCGGAACTCTGACCGGCAGCGCCGATACATATTGGTCAAAGAACAAAGGACGTTCCAAGGATGCAATGATCAAGAAGATCACTGTATTTCTGGCCGTATTATTTTTCTTGCTTTCTATCGCACTCAGTTCCAAGTGGATTGGGTAGCGTTGATTTCGCATAGGGGAGATAAGGGTGCTTTGAACGATGTGTCAAAGGCCCTTTTTTATTTTGTAGCGGTTGACATGTTCCCATATGTGTCATATGCTGATACTATATGCGGAAGGCTGGTTTGGGGGTGGCATTATGACGGATGAAGAATATAAGGAAAAACAGGAAATAGAAGAGCTGAAGAGTGACTGGCAGGAAAGAATGCTGGCGCTGATGAACCGCAGGGATTACAAGCCCATGAAGCTGAAGGAGCTTTGCTTTCTGCTGGAGATATCGGGGGCGGAGAGGGACATTTTCCTTGATCTTTTGAATGAAAAGGTGGCAGACGGGAGTCTGCTCCGGACAAAGCATGACAGGTACCTTCTTCCGCCGAAGGATGTGCTGACGGGGGAATTCTACGGGAGCAAAAAGGGTTACGGATTTGTTCGTGTCCCCGGTTATGAAGAAGATTTCTTTATCCCGGAAAAAAGCGTGAACGGGGCATTTCAGGGAGATAAGGTTATGATCCGCCTGCTCTCTACGGGCCATGGAAATCATGAGGAGGCAGAGGTGGTGAAGATCCTGTCCCGGGGGATTACGGCCGTGACGGGAACCTATCTGCTTCGGGACAATATCGGTTTTGTGACTACGGGAAACCGCAGGCTGGGAACGGATATCTATATCCCGGCCGGTAAGGATATGAAGGCCGTGGACGGAAATATAGTCGTTGCGGAGATCGAACGTTATGATTCCAACGGCGGTGCACCGGAGGGACGGATCACGGAGATCCTCGGACATATCGATGATCCGAAGGATGATGTGCTTCTTGTGGTTCGGGCGTTCAATATCCCGGAGGAATTTCCGGAGGAAGTCATGGCTTCACTGGAGTCTCTGCCGGATCATGTGCCCCCGGAGGATATCAAAGGCAGGAAGGATCTCAGAGACTGGGAAACCGTTACCATAGACGGGGAAACAGCCAAGGACTTTGATGATGCCATTTCACTGACCGAGGAGAACGGAATCTATCATTTGGGGGTACATATCGCGGATGTGAGCCATTATGTTCCTGAGGGAAGCCCTCTGGATCTGGAAGCTTTGAATCGCGGGACCAGTGTTTATCTGGCAAATACCGTAGTTCCCATGCTTCCGCATCAGCTCTCCAACGGTATCTGTTCCCTGAATCCGGATACGGACCGGCTGACCCTTTCCTGTATCATGGATATTGATGAAACGGGGAAGATCCTGTCCCATGAGCTCTGTGAGAGTGTGATCCATTCACATGCCCGGATGACTTATACGGATGTGAAGAAGCTGATCGACGAGGAAGAGGATGCTCCGGTCGAAACATACAAAGCATTGATTCCGCTTTTTAAAAGGATGGCCCGTCTGTCTGCTCTGCTTCGTGCGAGAAGAAGGGAAAGAGGGTCCATTGACTTTGATATCCGGGAAACGGAAATCGTTGTGGGAGAGGATGGCAAACCCTCCGATATCCGTGCAAATGACAGAAATGTGGCCACGAAGCTGATCGAGGATTTCATGCTGGCTGCCAATGAAACTGTAGCAGAGGATGTATTCTGGCAGGAGATACCTTTTGAATACCGCATACATGAAGCACCGGATGAGCGCAAGGTAGAGGCTCTGAAATATATGCTGCGTACCTTCAAGCTGTATCTGCATGGCGGACGGGAAGCAATACATCCCGGAGAATTCCAGAGGATCCTTTCGGAGATCGAAGATAAGCCTTATGAAGCCATGATCGAAAAGCTGACGCTGCGTACCATGCAGCGGGCCCGATACGGAACGGTATGCGCGGGACATTTCGGACTGGCCACAAAGTATTACTGCCATTTTACATCACCGATCCGCCGTTATCCGGATCTGCAGATCCATCGTATTCTGAAGGAAAATTTGCACGGAGAACTGACACCCGCCCGTATAAAGCATTATGAGAATATCCTTCCCGAAGTGGCGGCCGACAATTCCCTGAAGGAACGCCGGGCAGACGAGGCAGAACGGGATGTGGACAAGCTGAAACAGATCGAATATATGGAGGAACGTCTGGGGGATGTTTTTGAAGGAATCATTTCCGGATTCAATAACCAGTCCATTTTCGTTGAACTGTCGAATACCATAGAAGGCGTGATCCCGCTGGGGATGCTGTCGGATGATTTTTATGAATATCATGAGGAAGCCTTTGAAATGGTCGGAAATCGGACAAAAAAGACCTACCGGATCGGTGATCCGGCAGTGATCCAGGTAGTTAAAACCGAGAAGGCGGAACGGAGGATCGTATTCCGGTTCTATGACGCAGAAAAAGCATAAAGGTTAGATGATATGAAAGAAGAAACAAGAAAACTGATCGCTAATAACAAAAAAGCCTACCATGATTATTTCATCGAGGAGACCTATGAGGCAGGCATTTCCCTGGCCGGTACGGAGGTGAAAAGCCTCCGGCTGGGGCAATGCAGCATCAAGGAAGCCTATGTCGGTGAAAAGGACGGGGAAATGTACATTTATCACATGCACATCAATCCCTATGAGAAAGGAAACATTTTCAATAAAGACCCGCTTCGGACGCGGAAACTGCTTCTGCATAAATCCGAGATCCGAAAGCTTACCGGCGCTGCTTCCCAGGACGGATATACCATCATGCCGCTGTCCGTCTATTTTAAGAACGGAAGGGCAAAGGTTGAAATCGGCCTGGCGAAGGGTAAAAAACTCTATGACAAGAGAGCCGATATTGCAAAAAAGGACCAGAGACGGGAAGCAGAGCGGGATTTCAAGGTGAGAAATCTGAAGTAGCCGCAGGATCCTGATGAAGTCATCCGGGGACACAAAACATAAAAAAATCACTTGATTTTGCAGAGACATTTCATTAAAATAGGGTAGATGTTTCGGAAAGAAGGAACGAGAGAATGAGTCAGGAAAAGGTAGATCGCTACAAAGAGGAAAAGAAGAACCGTGCAAAGAACATGAAAAAGGCCAGGATCAAAAAGGTGGTGATCATCTTTCTGGTGGCCCTGATCCTGGGAGCGGGAATCGGTTTTCCTCTTGGCAGATACATCTATAATTACAAGAAGACACATGTAAATGAAGAAGAGATATTTATTTCCTCTCATGAGTACAAAGACTGGTTTACTAATTTCTGGGTAGAGAATTATTCTGATTTTTATACCGGTTCAGAGCTTGCCACTGAGGAAAATTCTTCTTCTGACAACACAGAACAGGCTTCTGAGAGTACGGAAGCCAAAAAAGAGGAGACGGAAGCTCCCTCTACGGAAGCAAACCAGTAATCTCCACCACCGCTCAATTCCGTATTGTTAATCATAAGGGGTTGTACCGGTTTCGACAGGGATTTTGAAATCCCGGCAGCCATCCGTGGTCCGTGATCCACGTTAAAAGTGCGGAAAAAAATAAACGCTAAAGAAGAAAAATTAGCACTTGCTGCCTAAGGGCAGCTTGTCGGCTGGCGCATCATCCGCTGTGTGCCTGATCCGGCATCGAACAGGCGGAGCACGTTCTTCCCTAAGCTTTGCGGGTTGAAACGATTTATGAAGCTACTGAACCCTTCCGTCTGTCTTTGGACGTAAGGGAGAGGGAATGTTAAAGCAAAGACTGTGATGGGAGATACCGGTATGGAAGGGTCTTTGGACGCGGGTTCGATTCCCGCCAGCTCCATAAAAAAGCACCGTTTGGTGCTTTTTTCATATGTTGCAATAAGAATATGTTTGTGGTAGTATGATGCGAAATGTTTTTACGGCTTGATAAAGCCGGGTCAGGGAGGATCGATCACGTGGAACAGGAAAACCGAAACGGAAATCGAGGAAAGAAAAATACGGCAACCATGGTCACCGCCATTATCTGTATGGCGCTTTGCGCTGTCGCTTTGGGGCTGATCATTATGATCTCCGTGAATCTGATGAAGGAAGATGAAAAGGAGACAAAAGCTGCAAATACGGAGGCCTACGTAATTTCGCAGCTCGATGCCCGGGAAAATACGGCTGCAGTGAAGCCGGTTGCTACAACGGCAACCGAAAAACCCACCACCGAAGCACCAACGACCGAGAAGCCTACGACAGAAGAAGTACTTCCGGACGGAACAAAATACGAAGTACCCGCTCCCTGCGGGGATCTGTATGTTCTGGACGGCCAGCTGTTCAATCCCTGCTGTGCCGGTCACGGAACCGGAGACTACTATGCAAGCATGGTCAATACGGTAGGCTCCAAGCTGCCCGAAGGGGTACAGCTCTATAATCTGGTTGCGCCCACAGCATTTGGAGCTTGTCTCTCCGTTGATGTGCAGGAGGAAATGATCGGTGCAAACCAGCCGGAACTGATCGATTACATTTACAGTCAGGTTGATCCGAAAAATGCCAAAACTGTCAACGCTTATCAAAATATCACGAAGCATAATGCGGAATATATCTACTTCAATTCCGACCATCACTGGACGATAAGAGGTGCGTATTACGCATACCAGGCATGGTGTGAGGCAAAGGGGATCGAAGCGCATCCGATTGATTATTTCAAGAAGCAGTATGCTTTCCCCGGATACCTTGGCTATTTCTATGGTCTGGCGAATAAGCCCTCCTTCCTGAGCGAGAATCCGGATACGGTTGAGGCCTTCGTTCCAAACGGAACCAACGATATGGTCTTTACGGATAAGGATGGAAATGAGATCGCATGGGATGTTGTCAGGGATTATTCCGAACGGAACGGCTCCTATGTCTGCTTTATCGCAGGCGACCAGCCCCTTGTGTATATTGAAAATCCGGCGATCAAGGACGGGTCGGCCTGCATGCTGGTGAAGGAATCCTACGGAAATGCTTTCGCAACGCTGCTTGTAGACCATTATCAGTATGTATATGTTGTGGATTATCGTTACTATGAAGGCAACTGTACAAAAATGATCAATGATCACAATATTAAGGATGTTATCATTCTGAACAACCTGGAAGCGATCGGCGGAAAGCGCTGTGATATGATCATGTCGCTGTTCAAGTAAGCATCTTCCGGGCTTAACGTCCGGGGGCCTACAACAAAAAACGCAGCCCAGTCCCCGCTTTTTGTCTGTTACAGTTTTCCGTTCTGATTCATCAACGCCCGGATCAGACATGCGGCATAGGCGTGCAGAGTCTCAGGACGTCCAAGCAGTGAATCATCCGCAGCCACATAACCGGTTTTTTTCTGCTCGGGACGGCAGTAAACTGTCACACCAGTAAAATCGGCAGCAGGAAGAAAGAAGCCTTCTGTACTGTCTTTCGTGATCCGGCAGACCATGGTTTCTGAGAATATCGGGAGCTTCAGAACAAGATGATCCCCTTCGCCGGTAAGGGCCATTCCGCCTCCGGTTGTAACAAGAGGGTGAGGCAAGGGGTGTTCCGGATTAACCGGAAGGACGAGCCGGAGAGCATTTCCTTCCTGCTCCATGGAGAGTGTGCCGAGAGTAAAGTCGCCTGCACATAGCTCGGTCAGGGTATGAAGTCCTGCCAGGTGGAACATTCCCTCCATATCATCACGGTTATGCAGAAGCACCAGACTCCGGCTTCTCAGTGATCCGGAGGAAAGGAACGATAAGTAGACATCGATCAGCTGTCCGCCGTCATATTTGTCCTCCCGGCAGATACCGAGATACTGTTCCACGGTTTTCTGACGTACATTCGGCAGCCCGAGGGCGTATTTGAAAGGACGGATCTCCTTCAAAAGATCCACGGAAAGAACCTCCGACATCCGATCGGGAATCTCTCTGCCGGCAGTTGATCTGATCTTCTCCATTCTTCCCCGGACAAAGGGAATATCAAAGGTATTTCCGTTGAAATGAAACAGCGCTTTTTTTCCTTCGAGGAGTTCCATAAAGGCTTCGATCATTTCCGGTTCGCTGCAGCCATCGTCGTTGAAAAACTGAAGTATGTGCCATGAACCATCCTGCCAAAGGTTGATTCCGATAATATAAATAAAAGAATTACGGGGAGAAAGGCCTGTGGTTTCCAGGTCAAACATCAGTACATTTTCACGCCCATAAACCGCGGCCAGGCGGTCCCATTCCGGCACTTGAGAGGCGTTCACACTTTCGTCAAATTTTAACATTTGTATACCCACTTTTTTGTCAATTTATGATAGAATAAGTATAACACATTTTTTTATTGTTGAAAGTCTGAAAAAATGTGTTATAATTCTACCTTAGAGAATATTTTGTTGATACGGAGGACGTGTAGCATGATTCAACCGATTGACGTAAGGACACAATCTTTTAAGAAAGGGCTTTTCGGTTATAAAGCAGCGGATGTGGATTCCTTCAAGGAAACCGTTTCCCGTGCATATGAAGAAGCTTTTAATGAGAATAACAAGCTGAAGGAAGAAAATGAGCGCCTCAATAAGGTAATTGAGGAAAACCGTCTGAAGATCTTCGAGCTTGAGAAGCAGCTTTCCGGTGATGGAAAGGATGCAAAGAAAGGACAGGGTAAAGCACAGGATGTCCCTTTAAAGGGTAAGGATGATAAGAAGGCAGATGCCTCCGCTACATCCAAGTTCTTCAAGCAGGCTGAGGAAACAACCGTAATCGGCGGAGACGATGATGAGGTCTTTGTCGGTGAGATAGAGGAAGCCCGCAAGCCAAATAAGGCCATGATCGGAGACGGAGAGGAAGAAGGCGGAGACGACTTCGAGTTTCTGTAAAAACCAGAGTGACGAAATGAGAAAGAGTGCTGCGGAAGCGGCACTCTTTTTTCGGGAGAAGATGAATGATCGCATATATTCGAGGAATAATGACATCCGCAGAGGAGGACGGCGTAGTGCTGGAAACCGGGGGGATCGGTTTTTCCATTCATACCACCGGACGGGACCGGGATCAGCTGATCCGTGAAGGAAAGGAAGAAGTATTACTTCATACGCATCTGCAGGTTCGTGAGGATGAACGGGTTCTCTTTGGTTTTCTTTCTAAAACGGATCTCCGGAATTTCAGAAAGCTGATCTCCGTGAACGGTGTCGGACCGAAAGCTGCTCTGTCTATCCTGAACCTTATGACAGCTGAGGAGCTGTATCTTGCCGTACAGTCCGGGGATGCAAAGAGCATTGCGAAGGCCAACAACATCGGTCCGAAATTGGCACAGCGTGTCGTGCTCGAATTAAAGGATTCACTGGAAACAGAAAGCATACCGGCCGTATTTGCAGAAGATCTTTCCGTGGAAACTCCCGGAAATGCGCTTATGGATGCGGTAGAGGCGCTGGAAGCACTGGGGTATTCCCGTACGGAAGCTCTTCGTGCGGTACGCAGCATCGAAGGAAGGGAACAGCTTTCAACAGAGGAACTCCTGTCTGCGGCATTACGCAGACTCTGAAATTGGTAACGATTCAGCTGTTATACGAACGGAATACTTGCCAATAAGACTGTACAGAAAATGATTTAAGGACCGAAATACATGGAGAGAAGGATCATTACAACCGAAGTGACTCCGGAGGAGGAAAAGCAGGAGGCAGGGCTTCGCCCCACCAGTCTGAACGAGTATATCGGTCAGGAAAAGGTGAAGAAGAATCTGCGGGTATTCATCAATGCGGCTCTGAAGCGGCATGAGTCCCTGGATCATGTCCTGCTTTATGGCCCTCCGGGACTGGGAAAGACAACTCTTGCGGGAATCATTGCCGAGGAAATGGGCGTTCAGTTGAAGATCACCAGCGGGCCGGCCATCGAAAAGCCAGGAGAGATCGCTGCAATCCTGAATAATCTTTCCGAGGGTGATGTGCTTTTTATCGACGAGATCCATCGGCTGAATAAACAGGTGGAGGAGGTCCTCTACCCGGCAATGGAGGATTTTGCCATCGATATCATAATCGGCAAAGGAGAGACTGCCCGTTCCCTGCGCCTGAAATTACCGCATTTCACACTGGTTGGCGCAACCACACGGGCCGGAATGCTGTCTGCACCGTTAAGGGATCGCTTCGGAGTTGTGGACAGGCTGGATTTTTATTCCATAACCGAACTGATGCAGATCATACTCCGATCCGCAAAGGTACTGGAGCTTTCCATCGATGAAGAGGGAGCGCTGGAGATTGCAAAAAGATCCCGCGGAACGCCGCGTCTGGCCAATCGTTTTCTGAAAAGGGTACGTGATTTTGCAGAGGTTGAACATTCCGGCAAAATAGATTATACTATAGCAAGCAGGGCGCTGGATCAGCTGGATGTTGACAGCGCCGGTCTGGATGTAACGGATCGTACGATCCTTACCACCATTATCCGTCAGTTCCGCGGAGGGCCTGTGGGACTGGATGTACTGGCAGCATCCATCGGCGAAGATCCGGGAACTCTTGAGGATGTATACGAACCGTATCTGATCAAAAACGGATATATCCACCGGACGCCGAGAGGACGTGTAGCATCGGAGGAAGCTTATCATCAGCTGGGACTTACAAATCTGTTAAAGGATTAGGGGGAAGAGCAAAATGGCACAGAAGACAGATATACCGGTAGTGATCAACGGAAAGGTAATCACTCTCAGCGGGTATGAGGGAGAGGACTATCTTCAGAATGTGGCAACCTATATCAACGGAAAGATTTCCGAATGTAAGGCGTCCGAACAATACAGGAGAATGAATACGGAATATCAGGGAGTGCTTTTGGCTCTGAACATTGCGGATGATTATTTTAAGGCGAAACAGAAGGCTGAGGAAGTGTCCCGGGATGATTCGGAGAAGGAGCAGCAGCTCTATGATCTCCGTCATGAGGTGATCGAGGCACAGATCAAGCATGAAGCGGCTTTGAAACTGGTTGAGGAGTACAAGGAACAGATCAATGCTCTCCAGAGGAAGATCGTTCAACTGGAGGCGGAAAAGGATCGGAATAATGACAGATAAGACTCCGGAAATATTAGCTCCCTGCGGAACAATGGCTGCTTTTCAGGCGGCTCTGAATGCCGGAGCGGATGCGATGTACATGGCGCTGAAGCAGTTCGGCGCCCGCGCGTATGCGGATAATTTTACGTTAGATGAGCTTCTTCATGCCCTTGAAGAGGCTCATTTGCATGAAAGGAAGATATATCTGACACTGAATACCCTGCTGACGGATGAAGAGTTAAAGCAGGTTCCGGAGCTCATTAAGCCTTTATGCCGCGAAGGACTGGATGCGGTTCTGATTCAGGATTTCGGACTATACCGGCTGCTTCATGAGGTCTTTCCGGAGCTTACGCTTCATGCCAGCACACAGATGAATCTCTGCTCTGTGCAGGGGGCGCGGTATGCCGCGGAGCTGGGTTTCACCCGGGTGGTTCCCGCCAGAGAACTGACTCTTTCCGAACTGCGGGATATCCGCGAGAAGGCGGGGATCGAGGTGGAGGCCTTTGTCCATGGCGCAATGTGCTACTGCTACAGCGGACGCTGCTTCCTCAGCTCCTTTCTGGGAGGAAGAAGTGGTAACAGGGGAAGATGTGCCCAGCCCTGCAGAAGAAAGCTGAACGGAGAGTACCGCATGTCCATGAAGGATCTATGTACCCTTCATGAAGTGCCGGATCTGATGGAAGCAGGTATCGATTCCCTGAAGATCGAAGGCCGAATGAAAAATGAATATTATGTAGCCGCTACTGTGGATGCCTATAAGGCAATGGTTGATGATGTTCGAAGAGGATGCTTTACACATGAACGGGCAGACCAATACGAAGACCGGATGAAGGAAACCTTTCACAGGGGCGGTTTTACGCACGGATATCTTCACCGGACCTCCGGCTCGGATATGGTTGATCCCTCCATGCCGGGGCGCGCGGGAGTGAGAATCGGTGAGATCCGGGAATGCGGAAAGGGAGAAATCATTGTCAGTCTGGAAAAAGCTCTGTCACAGAAAGATGCTCTCGAGGTACGGATCAGGGCAGAAGAGGAGCCGCTGCGCCTGACCTCCCCCGTAAAGGCAGAGGCAGGAAATGAAGTGCACCTTCAGGCTGCAGGGACGAAAAGCCTGCACCCGGGAATCCCGGTTTTTCGAGTACGGAATGCCATGCTTCATCAGGAACTGGAGGATCGCATTCTGAACCGTCCGCCCAGAATTCCGGTGGTTCTTACCCTTACGCTTAAGGCCGGGGAACCGGTCAGGATTACAGCCAGAGAAGACAGGGGAGAGGAAGCGGAATGCCTGGGAATGCGTTCTGAAAAGGCAGCTGCCCGTCCGGTTTCGGATACGGTGATCCGAGACAAGGTGGGAACTCTTTCCGAAACAGATTTCTTTCTGAGGGAACTGATCATAGATAATGACGGGGCCTCCTTCCTTCCGGCAGGTGAACTGAAACGGCTGCGCAGAGAAGTGCTGGAAAAGCTGCGTGAGAAGATCATCCGCAGAAACGCCCCGGTTATTCATATTCCGGAGGGCGAAACCTGCCGATCCTTTTTTGAAGCAACAAAGGAGGAACATGACATCCCGGATCAATCCCGGGGAGAGATCATCTGCCAGGTTACCCATCTCCGGCAGGCACGTTTTCTGATGCTTCTTCCGCAAAAGCCGGATGTGATCATTTTCCGAAATGATCTTCGCTGGATGGATACGGAGGAGATAGCGCTTTTCGGAAAACAGAAAAAAAATATCAGACTGATAGTGGGGTTCCCGGCTATTTACCGGGGAATCATTCCCGGGGAGCTTATGGAGAAGCTTTACCGGCTTTCTCAGAATCTGGACGGTGCTTATCTGCCGGGGATCGACAGCTTTGCCTGGTACCGGGAGCGTGCGATCCATGATGAAGGGCGAAAGCTCCTTATTCTGGGAGAGGCTCTGTACCGGGCGAATAATGCGGCAGAAAAGCATTTCCGGGAAGCAGTGAAATCCTATCCCGGGACGGTATGGACGGAAGCTCCCTACGAGTTAAAGGAAGGGGAAAGTCCTCTATCCGATCTGCGTACTGTCTACGGTTGTCTTCCCATGATGCGGACTGCCCAGAATCCCGGACAGAACGAAGGAGAGCATTTATCTTTGGACGGAGAGGATTACCTTCTCCTTTATCCGAATCCGAAAATGTGTTATAATAATTTGTTAAGTTCCCGGCCTGTCTTATCGGATACGACTGCGGAACGAAAAGCTTATCTTTTTACCGAAGAGGACGAGAAATGGATGGAACGGATCCTTCGGGGTGCAAAAGACCTGCCCCGTCCCGGGATCCGGCATAAGGGACTGATATGAGCTTACTGATCTGTGCGATTTCGAAATACCTGATCCTGATCTTCATGGCAATCTTCACCGCCCGGTGCTTTCTGTATTTTACGGCAAAAACCCATGAGAAAAGAAAGCATATCGCTAATTTCCAGGTGGTGGATATTTTTGCCATTCATTTTCTGTGCCATCTCACCATGTATCTTAATACAAGAGAAACCCAGGTGATCTGGTATTATCTTGTGGAGCTGGTCATTTCCATCCTGTACATGGTGCTTTTCCGTATCTTTTATCCAGAGGCTTCCCGGCTGATCATCAATATCATCACTCTTCTTATGCTGACTGGTTACAGTATGCTGACCCGCCTTGACCGGGACATGGCTGTGAAGCAGTTTATTCTGGCTTCCATAGCTCTTTTTCTGACCAGCCTTATTCCCTATGTCATGGGAAAACTGAAAACCATGAAGAACTGGACGGTCCTTTATGGTATCGCCGGCATACTTTTCCTGCTGACGGTATTTATTCCCGGCCTCGGTCAGAATATCTACGGCGCACAGAACTGGATCTTTATCGGAGGCATTTCCATTCAGCCCATGGAGCTGGTAAAGATCATCTTCGTTCTATTTGTTGCCAGCGGACTGGTAAAGGCGAAAACGCTGAAGGACATTATCATCAATGCCGTGATATCAGTGATTTTCATGGGCGTTCTTGCCGTGGAGAAGGACTTCGGGGCCATCACCATTTTCTATATCACTTATATTACCATGGTTTATCTGGCCACTTCACGGCCGATCTTTCTTTTCGGAGGGATTGCTCTGGCGGTGGGTGCCGTTATCCTGGGATACTTCATTTTCAAGGATACTCTGTTTGCTCATATTATTATACGTGTTGAGGCCTGGAAGGATCCCTGGGCCTACCAGGATACGGGAGGTTATCAGCTCAGTGAGTCTCTTTTCTCCATTGGGACGGGAGGTTTCACCGGGGTTGGCCTGGGCAACGGCCGGCCGTATCTGATACCTGTTGTAACCAGTGACTTCATTTTCTCGGCGATATGTGAAGAACTGGGAAGCATTTTCGGCCTCTGCCTCATCCTTGTTTATATCAGCGGATTTATCGCAATGGCAAATGTGGCGACGAAATGTAACCAGCCGTTCTATAAATACATGACATTTGGTTTTGCCATCAGTTTTATTACACAGGTTATGCTGAATATCGGAGGCGTGACTCGGTTTATTCCTTCCACGGGAGTAACGCTGCCGTTGATCAGTTACGGACTCAGCAGTATTTTCTGTACCTTGATCATGTTTTCCATGGTGCAGTACATTTATGTCCTGGTAAGCAGGGAAGGAGAACAGCAGAATGAAGAGGAAAGAGCCTTACGAGCCGCAGCCAGGGCAGCAGCGGCCTTACAGCAGCGATCCGACAGTGCCTTCAGTCCCGGATACTCCGAATACGGAGAAGCGCCGTATCAGGAAGGGCAGTAAGGAAGAGGATGAATATCTTTTTTCCACCCATACACCGGAAGCGGAACAGCTGAAAATATTCCTTGATAAAAAGGAAATGCAGCGCGTGAAGAGCCGCGTCAAGAATAAACCCATCGTGTACCTGACCTATGCGGTTGTGCTGATCTTCCTTGCCATGTTCGGTTTTATCATTTTTTTCCTGGTGCACGACGCAGAGAATGTCATCGCCAGAAGCAGCAACCGCAGACAGGATACTCTGGCTAATTCCGTAAGTCGCGGGCAGATCCTTTCTTCAGATGGAGCGGTACTGGCGAAAACAGAAGAAAAAGATGGAGAAGAGGTACGCGTCTATCCCTACGGCGAAACCTATGCCCATGTGGTAGGGTATAACGATTACGGGAAATCCGGTCTGGAACTGTCCATGAATTTTCATCTTCTTACGTCCCATGAGAATATCTTCCAACAGATAAATGATGATCTGGCCGGGAAAAAGAAACCCGGTGACAATGTGGTAACTACGTTGGACTCCCGCCTTCAGTCCGCGGCCTACAAGGCTATGGGAAAGCATAAGGGAGCAGTGATCGTGATGGAGCCCGATACCGGAAAGATACTTGCCCTGGTGAGCAAGCCCGGATTTGATCCGAATGAGATTGACAAGGTCTGGGAGGAAATCCATACGCAGGAGGGACAGAAGAGTTCCGTTCTGGTAAACCGCGCCACCCGTGGACTCTATGCTCCGGGGTCAACATTTAAGGTAGTGACAGCGCTGGAATATATCCGTGAGCATCCTGATTATGATTCATACAGCTTCAAATGCACCGGTACAGCCGAATTCGAAGGTGTGAAGATCATCTGTATCAACAAAAAAGTACACGGGAATGTGAATCTGGAACAGTCTCTCGGTTATTCCTGTAATACCAGTTTCGCCAATATCGGTATGAATGAGATCAGTATGGATGGTCTGCATAAGACGGCAGAGGAGCTTTTATTCAATAAGGCTCTCCCTTATGACGGCGACTGTGCTCGCTCATCCTTTACCCTGACAGGAAGTACCTCCCGGACCCTGATTCCGCAGACAGTCATCGGTCAGGGTGAAACCACCATTACTCCTTTGCACAACGCGATGATCCTTTCGGCCATTGCCAATGGCGGCGTGGTTATGAAGCCGTATCTGGTCGATCATACGGAAAATGTAAACGGGACAGTGGTTAAGTCCTGGTCCTCCGAATCGGCCGCAACGATCATGACTGCCAGGGAGGCAAAGACACTGCAGGAGCTGCTTCTGTCAACAGGATCCTATGGAACCGCAGCCTATAAGTTCAAAAACTACCGGCACAAGATTGTCGGAAAGACCGGTACTGCGGAAAAGGACAGTGAGGGGCATCTGAATTCCTGGTTTGTCGGATACTCCAATCCGGAGGATCCGGATATTGTGGTCTCGGTTGTAATCGAGGATTCCGACGCTGACGGTCTGACAGGCGTTAAGGTTGCGGCCGCTGTCTTTGAAACCTATTATCCCTGATATTTTCCTTGATTTACCCATCTGATACTGGTATAATCTTGAACAAGTATAAGTTACCGAATGCAGTAAGGCATTTGGTGACCACTCACCATGTTAGGAGGGTTGTGTAGTGTCAGAAGCAACAAGCTGTGGTGGTGTGGTGATCTATCGGGGAAAGATACTTTTGCTTTACAAGAATTACCGGAACAGATATGAAGGCTGGGTTCTTCCAAAGGGCACAGTCGAAAAGGATGAAGACTTCAATGAAACCGCTCTTCGTGAGGTTCGTGAGGAGTCCGGTGTATCTGCGCAGATCATGAAGTATGTCGGAAAGACGAGCTATACCTTCAGTACGTCTACCGAAACCATCAACAAGAGTGTCCATTGGTACCTCATGATGGCTGACAGTTATTTCAGTAAGCCGCAGCGTGAGGAATTCTTCTGTGATTCCGGTTATTACAAGTATCATGAAGCCTACCACCTCCTGAAATTCCCAAATGAAAAGCAGATTCTGGAGCAGGCCTATGGTGAATATCAGACCTTACGGAATGCCAATCTCTGGGGATGCAAAAAGTACTTTTAGAAGGAGCCCGGGGTAACCCGGGCTTTTCTTCTGACTGATGGAAAAAGTAACCGAAAGACCGGAGCTATGAACGAGAAGGAAGATTTTGAACTGAAACAGAATACTGATAACGTATTTACGGAAGCTGACGCGAACTTTGTAAGAGAATCGGTAAATAAGGCGAAAGAGGAAGAGAGGAGTCACAGAAACCGGACGGATGAATTCCGACAGATGATGAAGGGTGCGGAAAAAAAGCGCAGAAAGAACCGTGTCTTAAATATCCTTCTGGTGGTTTTTGCGGCTGTTTTTCTTGTATCCGGTTTCTTTCTGGTTCGTTATTATATTGCCTCTCACAATAACCAGAAGCTGGTGGATTCCCTGAAGGAAATGCTGGATACGGAAGAACCGGGCGAGAATCCCGCGGAAAAAGAGAATCCGGAAACGCCTTCCTCGAAGGACAAATCATCGGAGAAAGAAGAGAAAAGCACTCCGGAATCCCCCTTTGTCAATGTGGGCGGAAAGCTGGTTTTACGTAAATTCGGAAAGATATATGAGAAGAATCCTGATTTCGTCGGTTGGCTCAGTATAGAGGATACCTCTGTAGACTATCCTGTCATGTATACCCCTTACGACGAAGAAAAGTATCTTCGGAAGAATTACGACGGCGAATATGCTTTGGCGGGAACTCTTTTTCTCGCGGCTGACAGCGATCCTGTGCGGCCGGCTACCAATCTGATCATTTACGGACATAATATGAAGGACGGAAGCATGTTTTCGGATATCCTCAAGTATAAAAAGCAGGATTTCTACGAGGAGCACAAGCTGATCCGATTTGATACCATTTACGGAACGAATACTTATGAGGTGCTGGCGGCTTTTCCGGGTCAGATTCTGGAAATGGGAGCGGAGGGCTTCCGGTATTACACCTTTTTTAACGCGGAGACAGCAGAGGATTTTAACGATTATATCGAAAATGTCACCGCTCTCAGCGTGATCAGAACGACAGCCGAGGCAGCTTTCGGAGATGAATTGCTGACACTTTCCACCTGTGAAAATGTTGGTGCCAATGAAGGAAAACGTTTTGTGGTCGTTGCAAAACGCATCGGAGAATAAAAAAAGGAGGAACAATTCCTCCTTAAGTGCCGGCAGTGGGACTTGAACCCACACACGGTTGCCCGTAACAGATTTTGAGTCTGCCTCGTCTGCCAATTCCGACATGCCGGCAAGGTTCGAAATTCCTTCAGGAATTTCGAATCTGGAACGTACCCAACTCCGAAGGAGTTGTCCGCAAAGCGGATTTTTGACCGGCCATCCTTTGCCGGGCAAAAAGGTTTGGTACCGAAACGTACCCAACTCCGAAGGAGTTGTCCGCGAAGCTACCATCGAATTCTATCATAGAGAGGTATACTTGTCAAATGTTTCAGAGTAAAAAAAGGAAGTCCCTCCAACCGGTGATCGCTGCAATTCAGAATGATCTGGCCAATAATTACAAAGATAATGCGGTAGAAGGCATTATGAAGCTGCGTAAGGAGCTGGAGGAAAACGGCGATGAATTAAAAACAAAAGAACAGCAGGAACTGAAGAATCTTCTGATGCATTTCGAAGAAGATGTCAGAAACTTTAAAAGGACATATTAGAGGAGGCATTTTATGGGACTGAGTAAGGACATTGATCAGCTGATCCGTTACGGAGAAATATCCGGACTGCTGACAAAAGAGGATGAGATCTACACCCGGAATCGTCTGCTTCAGCTCTTTCGAGAGGATGCATATGACGGGGAAGGTGCTGATGCAGCTGAGGAGCTTCCTCTGGAACAAATATTGAAGTCACTGCTGGATATTGCTGTCGAGCGGGGACTCTGTGAGGATTCCGTCAGCTTCCGCGATCTTTTTGATACGGAGATCATGGACTGCCTTCTGCCCAGGCCTTCGGAAGTGGCGAAACGTTTTTGGGAAAAGTACCGGATCTCTCCGAAAGAAGCTACAGATGATTATTATCGATTCAGCATGGCCTCGGATTATATCCGTACATATCGCGTAAAAAAGGATATGCGCTGGAAGGTGGACAGTGAATACGGAAAGATCGACATTTCCATCAACCTGTCCAAGCCGGAAAAGGATCCCAAGGCGATTGCCGCGGCGGGAAGAGCAAAAAGCTCCGGTTATCCGAAATGTCTTCTCTGCATCGAAAATGAAGGCTATGCCGGACGTGTGGATCATCCGGGAAGGGCCAATCACCGGATCATACCGCTAACCGTGAACGGAACCGCATGGGGACTGCAGTATTCTCCCTATGTATACTATAATGAGCATTGTATCCTGCTGAACAGTCAGCATGTTCCGATGAAGATCGACAAGAATACCTTCCGGAAGCTGCTGGATTTCGTCCGGCAGTTCCCTCATTATCTGATGGGATCCAATGCGGATCTTCCTATTGTGGGTGGCTCCATACTGTCCCATGATCATTTTCAGGGCGGCCATTATGACTTCCCCATGGCGGAAGCGCCCATCGAGACTCCCTTTATCATCCCCGGTTATGAGGATGTGGAGGCGGGCATTGTACGCTGGCCTCTTTCCGTGATCCGGATCCGCTCGAAGGAGATTCCGAGACTGGTGGATCTGGCAGATCATATCCTTCATGTCTGGAGAGGCTTCAGCGATCCTTCCGTGGGGATTTTTTCCGAGACGGAGGGTACGCCTCATAATACCATTACACCCATTGCCCGCTGCCGGGACGGTGTCTTTGAACTGGATCTGACATTACGGAATAACCGGACAACCGATCATCGTCCTTTGGGGCTTTTCCACCCGGGGCCGGTGTATCATCACATCAAGAAAGAAAATATCGGTCTCATCGAAGTAATGGGACTTGCCGTCCTTCCGGCCCGTCTGAAGAATGAGATCTTTGATGAGCTGCGGGAAGCGCTGCTTACAGGAGGGGATCTTCACGCAACGCCGACTCTTGCCTCTCATGCCGATTGGGCTGAGGAGATCCGGAAGAAATATGCTCCCTTTGATGAGAATACCATTGACCGCATCCTGATGGATGAAGTGGGAAAGGTTTTTGTCGGTGTTCTGGAGGACGCAGGCGTATTTAAGAGGGATAAGGCAGGGAAGGAAGCATTCCTTGATTTTACAAGGACTCTATAGAGATAAAATACCTTTTTACCTCATAACCATGTATTTATAAAAAAGAATCTCTAGAAAAAAATTACGGAGGAACGAACATGAAGATACTTGTCAGCGGCGGAACGGGATATATCGGCTCCCATACCTGTGTGGAACTGCTTCAGAGCGGCCATGAGGTTGTCATTTTTGATAATCTCTATAATTCGAAGGAAGAGGTAGTAGACCGTATCAAAGGAATCACGGGAAAAAATGTCACCTTCTATAAGGCGGATATGCTGGATCCGGCATCCATGCGAAGGATCTTTGAGGAGAACGTCTTTGACTGCGTGATCCATTTTGCCGGCCTTAAGGCTGTGGGAGAATCTGTTGCAAAGCCTCTGATGTATTATGAGAATAATATTGCAGGAACGCTGAATCTCTGTAAATTGATGAATGAGTACGGCGTGAAGCGGATTATTTTTTCTTCCTCGGCCACGGTATACGGAACGCCGAAGACGGTTCCCATTACGGAGGATTTCCCGCTTTCCACAACAAATCCCTATGGTTCCACAAAACTCATGCTGGAACAGATCCTGACGGATTTCACAGTGGCCGATCCGCAATGGAGTGTGGTGCTGCTGCGTTATTTCAATCCCATCGGTGCCCATGAGAGTGGTCTCCTGGGAGAGGTGCCCAATGGCATTCCGAACAATCTGATGCCTTACATTATGCAGGTGGCTGTAGGCAAGCTTCCGGAACTTGGGGTTTTCGGAAATGATTATGATACCCCGGACGGAACCGGCGTCAGAGATTATATCCATGTGGTAGATCTGGCGAAGGGGCATGTGTGCGCAGTGGATAAGGTTATGGGGACCACCGGCACGAACATCTATAATCTCGGTACCGGGCATGGCTACAGCGTACTGGATATCGTCCATGCTTTCGAAGAGGCAAACGGTGTAAAGATCCCGTATTCCATTAAGCCCCGGCGTCCCGGCGATGTGGCCATGTGCTATGCAAATCCGGCGAAGGCAAAGGAAGAGCTGGGCTGGGAAGCAAAGTTTGATCTTTCCCGTATGTGCAGGGATTCCTGGAATTTTGCCGTAAAATACAACGAGAAATAAAGTATCGGAAAAGAGTATTCGAGAAAATGACTGATAGAAACAGAAAAAAAAGAAAAAGACTGGGAGCGCTGATCGTCGTTCTGGTCCTTTTTACCGTAATCCTTGCAGGGGCGATCTGGTTTGTGTACTGGAACTGTCACTCAGATAAGGAGGAATTCCGGAAAGCCGGGATCACGGCCATGAAGAACGGATCCTATGAGATCGCCCTTTCGGATTTTGAAAAATCACTGAACGAGAAGCAGTGGTTCACGGGAGATATGGATCTGGATACCAAAATGTATATCGGATCCTGCTATCTGCATCTTGGCCGGTATGAGGATGCGGCAAAGCTTTACCGAAACCTGTCCAAAGAGCAGAGTAGTGCCATCGATTCCTCGGCAGTAAAGGCCATGCTGGACATGGCGGAGGCAAATCTTTTGATCGACAGTATCGGAAGCAGTGACATTTCCGTTCCTGACGACGCCATGATCGCAACCCTTCTGGAAAAGACCTCCTCGGACAGCGGGCTTTATCTCTATCTTGCCTCCGCTTATAACCGGAGAAAAGAATATGACAAGGCTGAAGCGGCCGTGGAGTGCTACCTTAAGGATCATCCCATGAACAGCTATACGGCCTATGAGATTTCTTCCATGTACCTCAGGGAGAAGAATACGGAGGCTGCCCGGCCGGTCATCGAAGAAGGGCTCTCTGCCCCGGACGGCATTTTCAGGGATCTTCTGCTGTACAATCAGGTTATGCTGCTTGAAGGCGCCGGTGAATATGAAAAAGCTTATGAACAGGCCAAAAAGCTGCATGAACAATATCCGGAGAATAAAGATATGGAACGGGCTTATTCCTTCCTGGACAGCCGGGTCAATCCGGATACAACACCGGTAAATCCCTTCTCCGATGCCATACCGGAGGAAGAATGGGAAGCGATCCGTCAGCGGATCGACAGTGGACAGTAAGGAGACCATATGTCTGAACGTAAGATACCGGAGGCTTTTCTCCGAAGAATGCAAATGCAGCTGGGAGATACGGAGCCTTTTCTTAAGGCTATGGCTCTTCCTGTGGAGCACGGTCTCCGGGTCAATTCCCTGAAACTGACTCCGGATGAGCTTACGGAAATGGTTTCCTGGAAGCTTTCTCCCATTCCATGGTGCCCCTCGGGTTTTTATCTGGAGGGGGAGGAGGATGCTTCCCGCAATCCCCTTTATTATGCCGGAGCGTATTATCTTCAGGAACCCAGCGCAATGCTTCCCGCTGCGGTCCTTCCGGTGGAACCCGGGGACCGGGTGCTGGACCTTTGTGCGGCTCCGGGTGGGAAATCCACTGCTCTTGCCGCTAAACTGCAGGGAAGAGGAGTTCTGGTCTGTAATGACATATCCGCCAGCCGCGCCCGGGCGCTGATTAAGAATCTGGAGCTTTTCGGTGTGACAAATGCGGTAGTGACAGCCGAAACCCCGGAACGCCTGGCCAAAAGCTTCTCCGGATATTTTGATAAGATCCTGATCGATGCACCCTGTTCCGGTGAGGGCATGTTCCGAAAATCCCGGGCCATGATCACTGACTGGACAGAAGAAAAAACGAAAGAATACGCTGCTCTGCAAAGAGATATCCTGGATCATGCGATCCGCATGCTGCGTCCCGGAGGAAAGCTTCTGTATTCTACCTGCACTTATGCTCCCGCCGAGGATGAAGGATCCGTACAGTATCTGCTTACACATCCTGTTGCCCGGGAACTGAAGCTAACCTTATCCGATATTCCATGGGAGCCCGGTTTTCTTCCCGGAAACCCCGACTGGATTCCGGATGGTTTGCAGGAGATACGAAAGACAGTACATCTGATCCCTCATCTGGTTCGGGGAGAGGGGCATTTTGCGGCACTTTTTGAAAGCAGACTGGAAGAGGAGAAAAGGAGCGCCGAAGAAACCATCGGGAAAAAGCTGAAACCCGACGTTTCCTTTGCGGAATTTGCTTCTCTGATCCGGACACAATATGATCCCCAAAGACTTCTTTCGCGTGACGGATATCTATCCTATGTACCGGAGGATAAAGGCCTTTCGGGGAGACTTGCGGGACTGCGGATTCTGAGAAAGGGGCTTTTTCTGGGAGAAATCCGGAAAAACCGTTTTGAGCCCTCACAGGCACTTTCCATGACGCTGTCCCCGGACAGCTTTGCAAACTGCCTTTCCCTTGCTCCCGATGATGACCGTGTCATGCGGTATCTGAAGGGAGAAACGCTGGACTATGATTCCGGAGAAGCGGAAAAGGGATGGGTGCTCATCACACTGGGTAATTTGCCCCTTGGCTTCGGAAAAGCAAATAAAGGGCAGATTAAGAATAAATATCTTCCGGGCTGGCGTTACGGGGCTTAGGATGGAGGTTTTTACTATGACAGCCAAAGGAAATTACGGCTATGCCAGAGGACAAAAGAGACTCAGACTGATTTTGATGCTGGTCTGCTTCCTCTTTATTTTAACAGATGTTTTGATCAGTCTGATATTTTTTCAAACCAAAAAGACGCTGTTCGTGGTCATAGCCTGCGTGATTGCCATTCCCTTTGCCAAAAATCTGATCGGTTATCTAATGCTTATCAAGTTTGAACCTCTTTCTGAGGAGGATTACAAAGAAGCTGAAGCAATCTCAAATGTGATCATGGCATATGACATTTCCGTTACGGATACCAACGGAGTCCTTTTTTATCCCTGCGTTGCAGTGTATAATAATAATGTGATCGGACTTTTACAGCAGGGACAGAATCAGAAGAAAAAGGACGCAGTGGAATACCTGAAAAAAGTACAGGAACGTGTTTCCACAAAGCCCCGTGTGATCGTGGTGGATTCCCTGAAGGACATGCGCCGCGAATTGTCCCGGCTCACACCTCCGAAGGAGAAAAAGGGTGATGTATTCATTGCCGAAAAACTATTGGAATTGGGGTTATAAGCATGAGAGAAATAGAGATCACTAAAAATGAAGCCGGTATGAAGCTGAAAAAACTCTGCTTTTTTTACCTGAAGGATATGCCCGAGAGTTTTACTTACAAAATGCTCCGGAAAAAGAATATCCTGTTGAATGAAAAGAAAGCATCCGGCGATGAACTGCTGCAGGTGGGAGATAAGGTACAGCTTTATCTTTCGGAGGAAACCCTGGGCAGGCTCAGAAATGAAAAAGAAAATGAGGTGCTTCCCGATATCAGGGATTATCCCTGGCTGACAAGGGAACGGATTCTGTATGAAACGGATGATTATCTGTTCGTTGATAAGCCTGCCGGTATTCTGTCACAGAAGGCAAAGGAGGATGACAGATCCGTCAACGATGCCGTGATCGCCTATTTGCTATCCAAAGGGGAAATCACACCCGAGAGTCTGGATATCTTTCGTCCCTCGGTCTGCAACAGGATTGATCGTAATACCAGCGGGATCGTTGCGGCCTCCAAAAGCCGCAAGGGTGCAAAGGATCTGAATAACTATTATCATCAGAAGGATAACCGGGGTATCGGAAAGTATTATCTGGCCATTGTCCACGGGCATTGTACCTTAAAGGGACATTTTGACAGGCTGGATTATGTGAAGGCACGCGTTGATAACCAGGCCTACGTATGGCTGAGGGGAGGGAGAAGACCGGCGGAAACTCTTCCCTTCGGAAAACCCGTACCCATTTATACGGAAATGTATCCTCTTGCTTATTCAAAAGAAAAGGATATTACGCTTATGTTGTTCCGTCTTCATACAGGCCGTTCTCACCAGATCCGTGTTACCATGCAGCATTACGGCTATCATGTTGCCGGAGATCCGAAATACGGAAACCCTGTCAGAGATCATTTCCTGGATCCTGACCAGAAGGGGCAGCTTTTGCTGTCCTATCTGCTCCGACTTCCGGAAGGAGCTTTGGTGAAAGCTTCGATACCGGAATCCTTTCTGAAGTATTTCCCGCAGGCAGAGAAGCTGGCTGAAAAAGAGATTAAATAAGGGGAGTCCGGATGGCTACATGGAATTCCAGAGGTCTCAGGGGCAGCGGCCTGGAGAATCTGGTGAATCATACAAATGAATATTATCGCCGCAACCGTCTGGCGCTGGTGCAGAAAATCCCGACGCCCATTGTTCCCGTCCGGTTTGAAAAGAGTACTCACAGGATCACGGATGCTTATTTCGAAAAGGATTCCACTGTGGATTATATCGGTGTTGTACAGGGGATTCCGGTCTGTTTTGATGCAAAGGAAAGTAAGACGGACACCTTTGAGCTTCGGAATATCCATCCGCATCAGATCCATTTTATGCAGGAATTTGAGGATCAGGGAGGAATCTCCTTTATTCTCCTGCATTTTACCATGCGAAATGATTTTTATTATATGACCTTCCGCGAACTGACTGGATTTCTGGAACGGGTTCAGGAAGGCCACCCCAATAATCTGAAATATCTGGAGCTCCGGGATGAATACTTCCTTCATCAGAAGGAAGGTGCTCTGGTTCCCTATCTACAGGGAATTGAACGGGATCTTCTGGAGCGGGACGGAAAGGAGTAGGACATGTTTGATTTTTACAGAGTTGCTGCCGTTGTGCCGGAGCTTTCCGTAGGAGATCCGGTTTATAATACGGACCGGATTCTTGAAAAGCTGGAAGAGGTTTCCTCCTACAATCCGGCGGTGATCACATTTCCGGAGCTGGCTGTATCCGGATACAGCTGTCAGGACCTGTTCTTCCAGGATACTCTTATGCGAAACGTGAGGGAAAGTCTGTCCCGTATCAGGAAGGCAACTGTCGGAAATGAAGCAGCTGTGATCGTCGGTGCTCCCGTGATGATCAGGGGTCAGCTCTATAACGGGGCCTTTACCTTCCTGAAGGGAAAGCTGCTGGGAATCACCATTAAGACATTTCTTCCCAATTATCATGAATTCTATGAGAAAAGATGGTTCTGTTCAGCAGACCAGCTGCCCGTAAATGCAGTGTCCGGTGACGAGCTTTTCATCGAAGGAGTGCAGGAGGAAATCCCTGTAGGGAATCGCCTTATCTATGATCTGGGCGGAAAGCTTTCCTTCGGCGTGGAAATCTGTGAGGATCTCTGGGCACCCATTCCTCCCTCAGCCGCCATGGCACTTTCCGGGGCAGAACTGATCGTGAACCTTTCCGCATCCAATGAACTGATCGCCAAGAGAGAGTACCGGAAGAATCTTATCCGGCAGACATCCGCGAATCTGGTGGCAGCATACCTTTACTGTTCCGCAGGCTCCTCGGAATCCACCCAGGATGTGATCTTCTCCGGTCACTGCATGCTGGCGGAGAATGGCGTGGTTCTGAATGAGAATAAAGATTATATCGCATCGGACTATCTGATGATCGCTGACATCGACCTGGGCAAGCTCCGGGGAGAACGTGTCCGGATGAAATCCTTTGCGGATGCCGCATCCCATTATCGTGGAATGGCCGGCCGCTGCCGTGTCCTTAACGCAGCGGAAGCTGTATGTCCGGAATCGGACAGATCCTATTATCTCCTGGCAAAGCATCCCTTTATCCCTGCTTCCCGGACGCGTCTTCTGAAACGCTGCACGGAGATCTTCGACATGCAGGTGGGAGGGCTTGTCAAACGACTTTCCGTAACGGGAGCCCGTCCCGTGGTAGGTGTATCGGGAGGAATGGATTCCACACTGGCCCTTCTCGTATCTGCAAGGGCACTTCAGAAAATGAACCGTCCCGCAGAGGAACTGATCGCCATTACCATGCCGGCCTTCGGTACTTCAGACAGGACCTATCAGAATTCCCTGCTTCTGATCAAGAGTCTGGGTGCGATTCCCGTGATCATCGATATCCGTCTTTCCTGCGAGCAGCATTTGCGGGATCTGAAGCATGACCCAGATCTGAAGGATCTGACCTATGAGAATACCCAGGCCCGGGAGCGTACACAGGTACTGATGGATTATGCAAATATGCACGGCGGCCTGGTAGTCGGTACAGGAGATCTGTCCGAGCTGGCTCTCGGCTGGTGTACCTATAATGGAGATCAGATGTCCATGTACGGTGTAAACGGCAGCATACCCAAGACTTTGGTACGCTGGATGATCGATACGGTAGCCGAGAACAGACTGTTCCCGGACAGTACCGTGGTCCTGCGGGATATTCTGGATACACCCATCAGCCCCGAGCTTCTTCCTCCGGACGAGCACGGACGGATCACTCAGAAGACGGAAGATAGTGTGGGGCCCTACGAGCTGCACGATTTCTTCCTGTATTACACTCTGCGTTACGGTTTCTCCCCTGAGAAGATCAATTATCTGGCAAACCGCGCCTTCCGTGGGGATTATGACAGCGAGACGATCCTGAAATGGCAGAAGCTCTTCGTACGACGGTTCTTCTCCCAGCAGTTTAAGCGCAGCTGCATGCCGGATGGGGTCAAGGTGGGTTCCGTAGCCATGTCACCCAGGGGTGATCTCCGGATGCCCAGCGATGCATCGGCAATGGCGTGGCTGAAGGAACTTGAGGAATAATTATGTTCCACCTGTTTGGTTAAGGTAAAAACTTTCATGTAAAGTTAGGGGAAAATCCCCGGTTTTCGTTTCCTCCCTCTCCGTATAAACTTAAGTAAAAAGATTTCCAAAACGGAAAGGGAGGAAACCATGAAGAAGAAAATGAAACGTCTTATGTCCGGCATCCTTGCGGGACTTCTTTCTTTTTCGATAACAGCCTGCGGCAGTTCGGAGAAGACAGCAACCACTGATACAGAAATAACCACATCCAAGGAAGGAAATGCTACGGAAGAAACGACCGAGAATAATAAGGAAAAAGACTCCGGACTTTCCGGTTATACGGCAACAGAGCTTGCAGTGATCCTGGGCAACGGCTTTAACCTTGGCAACACCATGGAAGCTGCGGACATGACCAGGCCGGGAGACTATGCAAAAAACCAGCCGGCACACTTCGAAACCCTGTGGGGCCAGCCCATCACAACAAAGGAATGATCGATGATATCCACAATGCGGGTATGGATACCCTTCGGATTCCCGTTGCCTGGACAAATGCCATGGATATAGAAAATGGGGATTATACCATCGGCGAAGCATATATGGCACGTGTCAAGGAGATCGTGGACTGGGCTTTGGAGGACGGTATGTTCGTAGTCCTGAACGATCACTGGGACGGCCAGTGGTGGGGCGTTTTCGGAGAAAAGGATGAGTCCCGCCGAAAGATCGGCTATGACATTTTCACAAGTATGTGGACCCAGATTGCGGATACGTTCAAGGATTATGATGAGCATCTGATCCTAGAGGGCGGAAATGAGGAACTGGGCGACCGATTCAATGATGTCGGGAATCCCATTGTACAAAACGGAAACGGCCTCTCCAAGGATGAATGCTATGAGACGGCGAATAAAGTGAATCAGCTTTTTGTAGATACCGTCCGTGCATCCGGCGGAAAGAACGCAGAACGTTTCCTTCTGATTCCGGGATATGGTACGGATATTACCCAGACACTGGACAGCCGTTGGAAGATGCCCACAGATACCGCGAAGGAGAAGCTTTTCCTGTCCGTGCATTACTACACTCCCTGGAGCTACTGCGGCAGTTCGGGCTCTTCGACCTGGGGCACAAAGAAGAATTATGAGGAAATGAACACCCTTATGAAGAATCTTTCCGTTTATCCGGAAAAGGGAATCCCGGTGATCATCGGTGAGTGCGGTGTGCTTCCTACCTCCAACCGTGAAATGAAGCCCAACTGGAACCTCTGGTATGATAATTTCTTTGCCAACTGCGATCTGTACGGGTATGTTCCTCTGCTTTGGGATACCGGAAATATGCTGGATCGGAATACGCACAAATGGATTGATGACGGTGTGAAGGATTTCCTGATTCAGAACAGCTATGAGAAGCAGAAGTCCATGTCTCCGGAGGAGATCAGGGCCGCTGCGGAGAAAAGAATGGCTGACGGTTTAAGCGCCGCTCCCGAAACCTTTGATTCCTCCCAGAAGCTGGCAGGTGACGGAACGGCGATTGCCTGGATCATGTGGGATTCCATGGACTGGAGTATCGTTTACAGCGTGGGTGATACCTATGATCCGGATTCCAAAACCTTCGGCATCAAGGCAACTGATGTAGAAGTGACAGGTGAGGGAACCTATACCATTTCCCTTGATTTCACCGGTACGGATAATAAGAAATCGGACGGAACCGCATTCTCGGCCATCGGTATTGCCAATGGCGAGGAGCTTTTCCCCGGTTATATCATCAATATCAAAAAGGTGCTCATTAACGGTAAGGAATATAAGCTGCACGGCAGAAACTATACCTCCTCGGATGACGGACTTTGCACACGGAGCAACCTTTATAATGAATGGGTACCCAGTGTTCCCGAAGACGCCCGGACCATGGGAGGCGGAACTACAGGCTGCAGTCCTACCATTCTGGAAAAGGAGTGCGGAGCAGTGGAAACCATCGAAATCACCTTTGACTACCTCCCGGGTGAACAGGGAATCTCAACGAATGATGCCAATTCCAAGAACTGAGAAAGCATGGGCGGGAGGTACCTCATTTGAATAATAAGTACTATGACACCTCAGAGTGGCTGCGTCACATCGAAAAGGGGATCGCACAGGGCCCCTTTTCGGCGGACTGGGACAGCCTTTCCTCCTTCCGGGTGCCGGATTGGTTCTTAAAGGAGAAATTCGGAATCTTTCTTCATTGGGGACTCTACAGTGTTCCGGCCTACCGGAATGAGTGGTATTCCCGGAATATGTATATCCAGGGGACGCCGGAATTTGACTATCATAGAAAGACCTACGGTCCTCAGAAGGATTTCGGATATAAGGATTTTATCCCCCTTTTTCGGGCAGAGCATTTTGATCCGAAGGAATGGATCCGTCTTTTTAAAGAAGCGGGAGCACGTTATATCTTCCCGGTAGCCGAGCATCACGACGGCTTTCAGATGTACCGATCGGCTCTTTCTCCCTGGAATTCCTTTGAAATGGGTCCGAAGAGGGATGTGATCGGTGAACTGAAGCGTGAAGCCGAAAAGGAAGGACTGCATTTCTGTACCTCCAGCCACCGGGCAGAGCATTGGTGGTTTATGGGGCATGGGAAGGAATTTGACAGCGATGTGAAAGACCCCCTGTCCCTGGGAGATTTCTACTGGCCTGCCATGCCGGAGCCGGATAATTTTGATATGCGGAGCACCCCCTTTCCTACGGAGGAATACCTGAACGACTGGCTCATCCGTACGGTGGAGCTGATCGATCTTTTTTCTCCGGAGCTTCTTTACTTTGACTGGTGGATCGGACATGAAGCCTTTAAACCCTATCTGCAAAAGCTGATGGCTTATTACTATAATCGAATGGCAGCATCCGGAAAAAGGGCTGCTGTCTGCGGAAAGCTGGATGATATTGCTTTCGGAACAGGCATCGCGGAAGTGGAGCGCGGCGGTTTCGCGGAAGCAAAGGCTTTCCCCTGGCAGACGGATACAGCCGTGGCACGTAATTCCTGGTGTCATACCACATCCCTGAATTATAAGAGCAGCCGGGAGATCATCGGTAACCTGATCGATGTAGTGAGCAGGAACGGGAATCTTCTTCTGAATGTTGGTCCCACCGCGGATGGAACGATCCCGGAGGGCGACAGAAGGATTCTTTCCGATGTGGGAGAGTGGTTAAGGATCAACGGTGAAGCTGTCTACGGAAGTCATGTATGGCGCATCTCGGGAGAAGGACCTACAAAGGATGAAGAGGGCGCCTTTAAGGATGATACCGAAAAGACCTATACGGATCAGGATATCCGTTTTACCACCGGTCATGGAGCCATCTACGCTTTCGCCATGCATTTCCCCGATACGGGCAAACTGCTTATCCGGTCAATGCCGGCGAAGGATACGGAACAGGCTCCGGCTTTTCTGGGAATCATTCGGAATGTCCGTATACTGGGATTTGATGAGTCCGTGAGGTTTGAAAGAAGGGAGGACGGACTTCTGGTTACAGCTGATGTGTCCTCCGCTTTCCCGGTGGTGATCAGGATCGATGTTGCTTAACGCCTGTGTAAAATGACAGTACGGAGTATGGTCGATGTTACGTGACAAGCTGAAAAATCTGAAGCTGCGGCAGAGAATGTTGCTGGTCTATGCGATCGGCTGTCTTCTGCCGCTTCTTTTTATTGTGGTTTTCATGATCAATTCCTCACGTAACACACTGATCTCAATGGAGATTGCCGACGAAAAGCAGAAAATGAACACAGTGAAGGAAGAGCTGGAGGAAGCTATGGATCGTTCCGTGGATCTGTCCGAGCGGATGTTCTTTGACAGTATGCTTCAGATGATCGGTATTTCTCCTGTCGCCGAGGAAGATACCCTGCTTTTTGATTTCCGTGACTTTGACCACCTGATGAACTATGCACGGCAGAATGTCGGAAGCATCTCATCCATTTCCATCTATGTAAATCCGGGTACCGTGGAAAGGGTGGATAACCGCCGTTTCCGTCTGATCACGGATACGATACGGGAAAAGGAATGGTACAAAAATACCATTGCTGCTGCCGGACTCCCGAGCTGGTCCTATCTGACTGATTTCGCCACGGGCAGGCGAAGCATACGTCTGACGAGAATTCTGTATTCCCGCACCACCCGTGAGGAGATCGGTATCATCAGCATATCCCTGGATCCTGCTCTGACCGAGGATTTTGTCCTTGAAATGGAGGGCTTCACCGTCATGACATTGAATGACAGAAGCATCGTTCATGCCAATTTCGACATAACGGAGGAGGAAGCAGCGCTTCTTCTTTCCAAATCAGAAGCATCCGAAAATAATACACGTATCCGCTTTCGCGGTTTTGTCTGTGCGCTTACGGAAATCCGAATCACTCCCCGAACCTCCACGGATTACTATGAGATCCTTACGGCCAGACCTCTTGGAGATATCGATGCCGCTGTCCGCGGAAATATGAGAAGCACCGTGATCCCTCTTATTCTGGCAGCACTGGTCATGCTGCTTGCCATTTTTCTGTTCAACAGCTGGTTTACGAAGCGGATCACCGCCCTCGGTTACGCCATGCATAACGTGACCATGAAGAAATATGATGCGGCGGAAGATGTGATCGGTGATGCGAAGGATGAGATCTGGGAGCTTTATAATGATATGAATCATATGGTGACGGATATGCAGGAGCTGTCCGAAGCCGCTGCCAATGAGAGGATACAGAAGGAACTGATCTATTCCCGCCAGCGGGATGTGGAATTCAAGATGCTCACAACACAGATCAATCCGCATTTCCTCTATAACACGCTGGAAAATATCCGTATGCTTGCGGTGATCAATCATGAAAATGAGATTGAGGACATTTCCGTCCGGTTGACCAGGCTTCTCCGGAGCTCTCTGGAAGCCGGAAGCGAACTGAAGACCCTGGCCTGGGAGATGGATAAGGTTGACTGTTATATCGGTATTCAGGATTACCGTTTCGGGGACCGGATCTCCGCCAGTATCGAATATGATCCGGAACAGGCGGAACAGGTAATGATCATGCCTTTTCTGATTCAGCCCTTCGTGGAGAATGCCTATGTCCATGCTATGGAGGAAATGGATGAGGGAGGACAGATCCTGATCCGGGCGGAAATCGGCAAAACTTTGGATATCATCATTCAGGACAACGGACGCGGCATGAGCCGGAAGGAGCTGACCCGGATCCTGAGCAGTATGAATGATGTGGAAGAGCTGGACCGGACTCATATCGGCGTTGCCAACGTAAATCAGCGGATCCGACTCCGTTTCGGGGAAGCCTACGGTGTTACCTTTACCAGTGAGGAAGGAAAGGGTACTACCGTGAAGCTGCATATGCCGCTGATCCGTAAAAATGAAGTTTCTCCACCCGGAAAAGAGGAATAAGAAGAATGCGGTGCCAGATGGTACCGCATTTTTTATGAGTAAAATAATTACCGCTTTTTAAGTGAAAATCCTAAGGTATCAATATTTTACCTTTCTTGTTAAAATTTTAACAGTCGTTAATGTTGTGATCACTCAGTTCCCACATTGGAAGAAAAAAGCCTTACGCAGGGACGGAATGTTCACAGGATCATCATGAAAAGAAGAGGAGAACGAAGATGAAGAAACTGCTGAAACGCATTTCTGCAACGCTCGTAGCCGGTGTGCTGGCAGTAGCCGCCGTACCTCACATTGCGTTTGCAGGAGAAGCAAGGGATGCCGAGATCGCCGCTTATAAGGACGGTACCGCATACCTTTCCATCAACAATTCCGACTGGGCTGACTTTGATGCGACCTACACAACAGCGGAAATCACCGGAAACGGTACCTATACCGTATCCATGGAAGCAAAAGAACCCCAGAATCTGGCACAGTTTAATGCTCTTCAGGTAAAGAACGGTGAGACTGTGATGGGAAATCAGTCCATCGTGACCGTTGACTCCATTAAGATCAATGGCTCTCCCATTGAAATGGCCGGTTACAGCTACACCTGTTCTGCAGATGGTGCCGGTATCGAGACACGTGTAAACCTTTATAATGAATGGAACAAGCCTACGGATGATTCCGGAGCGATCGCAAAGGATACCCGTTGTGAGCAGGATGCAGCAGGAGCTACCGCAATGCTCTGGGGAGCTGACAAGCTCGAAGGATTCCAGTCCGTAGAAGTAACCTTTACCGTTTCCCATTTCGGTGAAAATGTAGCGGAAGAGGTAGTAAAGAACAAGGAAGCAAAGCCGCTTCCCGCTGAAGGAACTCTCACCTACATCCAGTACGCTGATAAGGACTGGGCTAACCAGACCTGGAGCGGCTCCGATGCGGAAACGATTGTCTGCAAGAATGCAACCGTTACCGGTGCCGGTGAGTACACGGTAGGAATCGAGATCAACGCCAAGGCTGATGCACCGGCTAAAGGCTTTGCCTTTATCGATGTTGAGATCCTGAACGGCGAAGAGTATTTCCCCTATGGTTACATGAACATCAAGAACGTTAAGGTTAACGGTGCGGATGCCGCGCTGGAAGGCGCTCCCTACACCAGCTCCGATGACGGTGTAACAACTCGTGTAAACCTGTACAATGAATGGGTAGATACCTCCAATAAGGATTTCGGCGGAAGACTGGCAGAAGGCATCGACGCCAAGACAGCTTCCCCCGTTTCTCTGAAGATCGTGACTGAAAAGCCCGATGAGGAGATCAAGTCCGTAGAAGTAACCTATGAGCTTTTCACAGAAGGCGGAATTCCTTTTGGTTCTTATGTTGAAACCAAAGAAGAGCCCGTTGATACCACCGGCCCCTGGACAGCATTCATGATGTTCTCCGATGGTAAGGAACAGTCTTGGCAGAACTTCAACCCCGGCGTAGGTACGGAAGCAACCGTAACCGGTGACGGCGTTTATGAAGTAGCCATCAAGGCAGAAGATGTAAATGCAACCACCAAGGCAGAACCTCAGCAAGGCGCACTGGTATTCCTGGTTGATATTCAGGAAATGGGCAAGGCTATGAAGTCTGTCGGCACCCTTCGCGCAAATGATAAGGATGAACTCAAGGATACGGATGCCAAGGTTAAGATCGCCGTATTCGTAGACGGCAACAAGATCACAACCAACAGCGACAGTCTGGTTCTCGGTGATATCGAGGGTAACGGACGTTTCCGTATCGACATTTCCAACGCATATGACGGATCCGGCACAGGCATCGGTGAGAATCCGGCCTGCGATACCGCAGCACTGACTCCCGAGAAGGAAGTTCGGGTGGTATTCGCTATCTCCGGTACCGGCGTAGGTACAGCAGGTGATACCAACCTTGAGAAGTATCTGGAGGAGAAGGGTTACGTAGAGAAGGTAACCGAAGCTCCTACAACCGAGAAGGCTACTGAGGCTACAACAGCTGCTCCCACAACAGACACAACGGAAAAAGCCAAGACCGAGGAGAAGAGCGGCCTGTCCACAGGCGCGATCATCGGTATCGTATGCGGCGGTGTTGCAGTCGTTGCCGCAGCAGTATGCGGAATCCTTGTAGCAAAGAAGAAAAAGAAAGACTGATCGTCAGCCTCTTGACGACAGATAATGGCAACAAGAGGGCAGCATACCGGACAAGGCGTGCTGCCTTCTTACAGGAAAAGAAGCTTGTTAAGACACTGTAGATAAGGCGGGAGGATACCTATGAAGGATAAAGAAACGACGGATAAGATGCCGTCGGTGTCCAAACCGGATGACCTGTTAAACAGAGTCATGGAAGAATCATCCTCAGCTTTCGAGGACGTAAATGCGGATGAAGCAGAAACGGCCATGGAAGAGATGGAGAAACGCCGGGAAGAAATGGAACAGGCAATTGCAGAAGATAAGCCTGCCCCAGGAGCCTATGCCATTCACATGAAACGGGCAAAGGAGCTTGAGGAACAGGTTCTCACTCTGGATAGCAAAAAGAAAAAAAAGGAACGGGAGCCTGTCTGGATCGTTTACGGAATCCACAGGGTCGTAGCTCTCATCATGTTCTTCATGATCTTCATCCCCGGACTGAATCCCGCCAGGCTCAGCGGACTGATCTCCGATAATCTGTCCCTGTTCACCTCGGCAATCTCCTATAACAGTCTGGTGGAAAATGTAGGGCGAGGATTCCGAAGGGGCTGGGTTGAGGAAAGTACCTTCCAGTTCATTTTCATAGCTGCCATCGTTCTTCTGGTTGGCATTCTGATCGCATCCGCCGCAGCCTGCATCAATCTGGGTAATCTGAAATGCAAGCGGATCGCCCATCTGGTCAGTCTGGGAGGTATTCTGGTTTCCGGCGCGGGAATCGGACTTCTGATCGCAGGCTATGAAAAAATGAAGGAAAGCGGCAATCTGGAGAAGGCAGCACCGGAATTCTCTTTCGGAATTATTTTCTACATCATCTTGCTGTCAATCATTCTGATCGCTACGATCGTAGAACTGATCTGTACTCCGAAACCGGAAGCAGGCATGAAGGCAGCTATGGAATCCCGTTTTAAGCTGTTCCTGATGTTCCTTCCCTTTGCACTGTTGGCCTTTGTATTCTGCTATCTTCCTCTTTGGGGATGGCGTTATTCCTTCTTCAATTATCGGTCCGGCGGAGAACTGACATCCGATAATTATGTGGGATTCTACTGGTTTAAGTATCTTTTCACCAATGCGGCAACAAGGGGCGAGATCTTCCGGGTGCTGAGAAACACCCTGGCCATGAGTGGTCTTGGCATCCTGACAAGCTGGATTCCTCTGGCCTTTGCGGTCTTCCTGACGGAGATCAATTCCAAGCCATTTAAGCGAATTGTCCAGACACTGACAACCATTCCCAACTTCATCAGCTGGATCCTGGTGTATACCGTTGCGCTGGCGATTTTCTCCACCGACGGTTTTATCAACACCATTTTCGGCGCAACAGGCAATCATCTGATGGGTGACAACTACACCTGGCTGAAGATGCTGCTCTGGGGACTGTGGAAGGGCGTAGGCTGGAGCGCCATCATTTATATCGCCGGTATTTCAGGAATCGACCGACAGCTTTATGAAGCGGCCCGGGTTGACGGTGCCGGACGATTCCAGAGAATCTGGCATGTGACGATCCCCGGACTTCTGCCTACCTATATGGTCATGCTGCTGATGGCAGTAGCGGGCATGCTGTCCAACGGTCTGGATCAGTATCTGGTATTCAGTAACGCAGATAATATGGAACATATGGAGGTTCTTGACCTTTACGTATATCATCTGGGCTTCGGCGGAGGCAGTATCCCGCTGTCCACGGTAATCGGTATGGCCAAGTCTCTGATCAGTGTGGCGCTGCTCTTTATGGCTAACGGAATCTCCAAGCTGGTTCGCCATGAAAGTATCGTATAAGGGGGTGAGTGAATGGAAGTCGGCGAAAAAGAACTAAGCAGAAAAGACCGGAAGAAGATCATCCTGGCTACAGCTCCCGACGGAAGTGAGATCAAGCTCACCGCCCGCAGCACGAAGCACAAATACACGGGAAAGGATATCATTTTCTACATCTTTGATTATACCTTTTACGCAATCTTTACGATATCCTGCTTCTTTCCGTTTTACTACATTTTCATCAATACGATCTCGGATGCCAAGCTGGTTAACAGCGGATCCATTAACTTCATCCCGCAGGGACTGAACATCCAGAACTATCTGGCCCTCCGGAATGCATCAGATCTGGGAACCTCCATTCTGGTATCCGTCGGACGGACGATCCTGGGTACGGCACTTATGGTGATGGCCTCCGCATTTGTGGGCTATCTTGTGACGAAGAAGGAAATGTGGGGAAGAAAATTCTTCTATCGTTTCCTGGTCATTACCATGTATTTCAACGCAGGTCTGATCCCCTGGTATCTGAATATGCAGATGCTGGGACTGACCAACAGCTTTGCTGCCTATATCATACCAGGTATTGTGGCACCCTATAACATCATACTGGTAAAAACGTATATTGAATCCATACCATCGGAGCTGGAGGAGAGCGCCTTTATCGACGGGGCCTCCTTCTGGACGGTGTTCCGAAAGATCATCTGGCCGCTGTCAAAACCGATTCTGGCTACCATAGCCATCTTCGGCGCCGTAGGACACTGGAACAGCTTCCAGGATTCACTGATCCTGATGACGGATTCTCCGAATCTTTACACGCTGCAGCACAGATTGTATATTTATCTTAACACCAGCAGCAACATTGCGAATATCATGAACCAGTCCACCGGCGGCAACAATGCGGCTCTGGATTTCGCAAATAACGGACTTCTGATCAAATACACCGTATCCATGGTATCGGTCATCCCGATTCTTCTGGTATATCCCTTCATGCAGAGGTATTTCGAGGAAGGTATCATGCTGGGTGCGGTCAAGGGATAAAGGGCTTCATGCTGTCCTTATACTGAGGGCAGATCATTTTGAGGAGGTAGAAAAGCAACATGAAGAAAAGATCACTGAAAAAATCCATTCGTCGCGGACTGGCTGCCGGTCTTACCGCTGCCTTTATGATGGGAACACTGACATCCTGCGGCGGCTCCGGCAACAGTACCACGGAAGCGGGCGGAGCAAGCTCACAGGAAGCTTCTTCTTCCGAAGGAGGCAGCTCAGGTACAAAAGCCATTAATCCTGAGGATTTCAAGAGGGAAACCCTTACACTGAATGTTTTCTCCGAGCGTGCCAATTACTCCGGTGAGCAGACCGGCTGGTCGGCAAAGCTGTTCCAGGATCTCTTTAACGTAAAGATCAATATCGTGCCGAACGGAGAAGGCGTTTTTGATACCCGTATGGAATCCGGTAATATGGGTGATATCGTAGTATTCGGTTCCGAGAATGATTACATGCAGGCACGTGATGCAGGACTCCTCTTTGACTGGGAAGAGGATAATACTCTGGCTGAGTACGGTCCCTACATCAAGGAAAATATGTCCTATGCTCTGGAAAAGAACAGAGGCATGAGTAAGGATAACAAGATCTATGGTCTGGGCTATGAAGTAGCAACCAATTCCAAGGATCTGCAGAGCTTCTTCTATACCTGGGATATCCGCTGGGATCTCTATGCAAAGATCGGTTATCCTGAGGTGAAGACCATGGATGACCTGGTAGAGGTCTTCAAAAAGATGAAGGAAATCTGCCCGACAGACGACAACGGAAAGCCAACCTATGCTGCATCTCTGTGGCCGGACTGGGACGGTGACATGGTTATGTATGTAAAGTCCACCGCAACGGCATACTACGGCTATGATGAGTTCGGTGTAGGTCTGTATGATCCCTCTACCGGAAAGTTCTACGGTGCACTGGATGATGATTCTCCGTATCTGCAAATGCTGGATTTCTATCACAAGCTGTATATGAATGATCTTCTGGATCCGGATTCCATGACAACGACCTACGATACCATGATCCAGAAAGTAAAGAGCAGCGGTACATTTTTCTCCATCTTCAACTATGCAGGATGTCTTGCCTATAACACTCCGGAGCATATGGAAAGCGGACGGATGATGAGAAGTCTGACACCGAAGGATGCTTCTCCCATTGTCTACGGTCTGAATGTCCTGGGTGGAAATAACTACTGGGCCATCGGTGCGAATACCGAGTATCCCGAAGTATGCATGGAGATCATCAATTACATGTGCACACCGGAAGGACGTATGAATTTCGAGTACGGTCCCAAGGGGATCACCTGGGATTATGATGAGGACGGAAATACCTACTTTACCGAACTTGGTAAGAAGACCAACAGTGATGGCTCCACCGTGCTGGAAGGCGGCGGATACAGCGGAACCTTTAAGGATGGTCAGAACCAGATGAATATGACCACCTGGTCCATCGATGCATCCAACCCCGATTCCAACGGAGAGACCTATAATGACGAAAACTGGAAATCCAATCAGTCGGAAGCAACCTGCGATGTAGATAAGGACTGGAGAGAGAAGACAGGTTGTACGACAACAAATGAGTATATGCTGAAGGGTAACTACATGGTATCTCCCGGTTCAGCTTACGTTATGCCGATCAAGTCGGATGAGCTGAAAACCACCTGGGCGCAGGTTACCAAATGTATCCGTGAGAATTCCTGGAAAGCGATCTACACCAAGACCGATGAGGAATTCAAGTCTGTAGTCAATGCCATGAAGGCACAGGCAAAGGGCTTTGGTTATCAGGAATGCTGGAACTGGTGCAATGAGCAGGCAGCTCTCCGTAAGTCGGCAGAGGATTCCGCAGCAAACTAAAAAGACTAAGAATAACCATGTAAATAAGAGCGAAGAATCCGGGTGGATTCTTCGCTCTCTTCATGTTAGACTTGATTCAGTAACCTGAGGATCGGAGAAAAGGACATGAAAGTATTCAGTATTGACGGACCTCTTTATAAATTCGCAACGGCAGTGACCAGTGCATTTCTGCTCAGTCTCTGCTGGCTTGTAGGTACTGTGATCGGTCTGGGGCTTACCGTGGGGGTTTCTACGGTGGCCTGCTTTGACGTGGGGCTGAAAATGGTGGAAGGGAAGGAAGGATATATCGTCCGCCAGTATATTCAGGCCTACAAAAAGAATCTTCGTCACGGTATTCCCATGGGGATCATTTGCCTGATTTCCTTCTATACCGTGTATTTGGATTTTGAATTGTTCCGAAAAATCGAAAATGCAACGATTTTTCTCCCAATCTGGGGATTTTTGTCAGCGGCGATTTTCTTCTGCTGTTTTGTTTATGCTTTTCCCCTTTCCGCGCGGTATACGAATACTTTTACCAATACCATCAAGAATTCCTTCCGCATTTCAACCCGTTATGCGGGCAGGACGGCGCTGATGGCTGTCTGCCTCATCATTATCATTCTTGCATTCCAGTGGAATCTTACCACCATGTTGATCGGCCTTATCATCGGTCCTGCCGCCATAATCCTTACCGTTTGCAGCTTCGCCATGCCGATCTTCCGGAGAATCCAGAAGGAGAATACGGAAGAAGGAATCGAAAGCTACGATGAGCCGGAGGATTAGGAGGATAATATCTGCTTCCGGTATTCAGCCGGAGAGCTTCCGGTATATTTTTTAAACTTGATATGGAAATAATCCACATTTCGATAGCCCACCATCTCCGCCACGCGGTAGACGGGGGCTTTTGTTGTTGCCAGAATATCCTTTGCCTTCTCTACACGCAGAATATCCAGATAGGTATTGAAATTCTGCCCCATCTTTCGACTGAAGATCTTACCCAGATAGGAGCTGTTGTAGCCGAAGAGGGGAGCAATGGTCTCCAAAGTAATATTCGTGGAGTAATTATGATCGATATAGGAGATCACATCGTCAATGATATTGTCACGGGAGGTATATCCCAGAGCCGTCATGATGTGGTCGAACTGCTCCGTAAAGAAGAGGATCAGCTCATAAAGAAAATGACTGTTCCGGAAGAATTCCACCACCTCAACACCGGACCGGAAGGGAATTTCCGTCTGGTTATAAAGCCGCAGCAGTTTATCCTTGATGGAGAAGGCAAGATCCATCAGAAGCTTCTTCTGGTCATCCACGGAAAGGGGACAGCTTTGCTGGAGATAAAGTTCCATTTCATGCAGAGTTTCCGCGATCTGTTTACGGTTGAATACCTGAAGCAGATTGATCAGCCGTTCCGTATATTCGGAAACAAAATGCTCGGTGATTTCCTTTTTCTCATTTTCCGAAAGCATTTCCTGTTCCGTATCATAATCCGGAGCCGGATAGACAGACGGATCATAAACCATGGCATGCTGTCCGCGGTAGGCAAAAAAACGATGTTCCAAAAGAAGCAGCGCTTCCTGATAGGAGCGAGGAATATCCCCTACATGCTCCACAACGGAACCGCAGGCAATGAAGACCTGATCCAAAGGAGAATTATCCTCCGGAGGCAGTTCATTTTCGTATTTCCCGAGAAGTGTCTTCAGACGTTCAATAGGGTGGTGACCCTTCAGCAGGAGCACATCACGGTCATCAATGGTGATGGATTCCAGTTCTCTTTCATTGGGATTGGCAACACGAAGGATATCCGCAAGGCGGTAACTTCCTTTCTTGTCTTTTGCATAATCTTCACAGAAAAGTACCTGATAGGAGGAGTGGGTGAGAGAGAGGTCTCTGATCTCTTCCTCCCGCAGATCCAGTTCCCCCAGAAGAAAACCCCGCAGCAGGGATTTTCTTGTTTTGCTTAGAAAGCTGTCCTTTGAATGCTTCTGTCTTTTTTCTTCATCCAGCTCAGACTTTGCCTTTCGAAGTCCCTGAAGAAGCGCCTCCTTATCCACGGGCTTTGTCAGGTAAGCCAGGACGCCGTAGCTTATGGCGGTCTTGGCATATTCAAAATCCGAAAAGCCGGAGAGTACGATCACCCTTCCCTTGAAGCCGTTTTCACGGGCCTGCCGGATGACATCGAGTCCGGTCATCAGAGGCATACGGATATCGATCAGAACAACGTCCGGCTGATTTGTCAGGATATAATCCAGAGCATCTCTTCCGTTCGCAGCCTGACCGCTTACCGAAAAGCCTTCGGAATTCCAGTCAATGATACCTGAAAGTCCCATACGTATAATCTTTTCATCATCGGCAATAAGTACCTGATACATTTTTATTCTCCCTTTAGATAAACGGCAGTCGTTTACGGACATACGGTTCTCAGAGTTTTACTGTACACCGGCTTTTTCTTTAATCTCTTCCACATAACCGCTCTGCATCAGAATCCAGTTTACGGAATGCTGCATCCAGTTTGCTGCATAGGGATAGTACTGACAGGGATCCTGGGCAGTCACATAATCTGAAAGTGAGATTCCATGGGCACCGCCGGAATAGAGATGGAGTTCCACAGGTATTTTTTCCCGGCTTAAAGCCGCTGCCAGTTCCAGAGAGTTATCGGGAAGGATCAGTCCGTCATCAGCGCAATGCCAGATAAAGGCGGGACAGGTATCCTTCGTTACCCATTTCTGCAGGCAGTAACGTTCCTCCTGCTCCGGCGTGTATTCACCATCGAATAGATAGGCATTCATGGCAGCCTCGAAATCCACGAAGCAGCGTCCCTCCGTCGGATCATAAACGAATATCTTTGAGAGGGGCATTTTGGGGTGCTTCTGACCGAAATCGACGGTTGAAAGGTCTGCGTCAGGAGAAAGCCCAATATCCATATGACGGTCTGTTTTCGTGAGATCGATCACAGGATAGCCGAGGATCATTCCGTTGGGACGGATTTCCTGAAAACGTCCTTCATATTCAGGAAGAAGATCGGGATCATTCCAGAAAACCCCCAGCTGACAGGCTACATGGGCACCTGCAGAGAAACCTGCTACGTAAATCTGTTCCGGGTCAATATACCAGACATCGGATTTCTTCCTGATATACTCCACAGCTGCGGCTATATCGTGAAGCGGACCCGGAGCTACTGCGTATTCTCCAATGCCGTAGCGAAGCACTGCTGCATGAAAACCTGCCGCCAGATAACGAAGAGCAACCGGATCCCCCTCCCGGTCCGAAAGGAAGCAGTAACCTCCTCCCGGACAGACGATCACCATGGGACGGGTGACCTCCTGCTGGTATTCGGCGGAATGCTCCAGACGGTAGACGGTAAGGGTGACATTTCTCTCCTCTGACAGAGTGATGATCTCTTGAAGCATAACATGTTTCCTTTCATAAAATAATGGAAATGAAA
>JAFXZW010000115.1 GCA_017541035.1 Eubacterium sp.
CTCCAACCAGTCAAAGCTGTAATGATATAGGCACAGATCCACAGCGCCTTAATAAATATATCAGATAGAGATTGAATTACCCAGTAGAACCTGGGAGAAAGGAAAAAATCCAATCATCAACTGATAATTGGATTATACGTGCGTATATGGGATATGTGTATAAACTGAGCGGTAGAGTGGATTCTGCTAATGCCGGAAATTTGGAGAAGGATATTTTTGCGGAATATGAAAAAGAAGGGGAATTATCTATAGATGCAGGGGAACTCTGTTACATTTCATCTGCCGGACTCCGTGTCCTTCTGAAACTTTGTCAGAAACAGAAGCATGTGGAGGTTATGAATGTTTCTCCGGAGGTGTATGATATCCTGGAAGTGACCGGTTTTACCGATCTTCTGGATGTAAAGAAAAAGTTAAGAGAGGTTTCGGTTGAAAACTGTGCACTCATCGGAAAGGGGGGAAACGGAAGCGTGTACCGTATCTCGGAGGATGAGATCATTAAGGTGTTTACTCAGAATACATCTGTAGAGAGTATCGATCAGGAAAGGAAGCTGGCGCGAAGTGCATTTGTGTCCGGTGTGCCCACAGCCATACCATATGATATGGTAAAAGTGGGAGATAGCTACGGACTTATCTTTGAGATGGTGAAAGCGGATGTGATCGCACGGAAGTTTACAGGTGAACCGGAGCATTTTGATGAATATGCAAAGAAGTATGCGGAACTTTTCAAGAAGATACATTCGGTCAGTCTTGCAGGAAAAGGACTTCCCTCAACAAGCAGTCTTTATCTTGACTATCTGGATCGGCTAAGCGGCTGGTATGATGAAAAAGAGACAGAGCGTCTCAGATGGTTTATCGAACAGATCCCGGAGAGAGACACGATGGTTCATGGGGATTTCCATACCAATAATATTATGGTGCAGGGAGATGAACTGCTGATTATAGACATGGCAGAAATCAGTTACGGGAATCCAATCTATGACCTGGCAGCGGCTTATTTCGTCCATGTGCTGAATCCGAAAAGGGATCCGGACAGCGTGATGCGTTATCTGAATGTTTCAGCGGAAATCGCGATGAAGCTTTGGGATGTGATGATGAAGGAGTATTTCCACACAGAGGACAGGGAAAAGCTTGACCGCATTAACCGTACGATCGAGGGCTTCTGCATGCTGAAATCCGCGCTTATCCCGGCAATCTGGATCAATATGCCGGAGGAAGCTAAGAAAACATTTGTGGAAGCGGCAAGAAGATACTTCTTCCCGCGGATGGAACAGCTGCTCGACGAGCTGAATGAGCTGATGTCTATCCGGTAGGGAAATCAAAACAAGTACTATGGAAGAATTCAAAAAGATTGCTTTTTTTAATCATCTGATATTCAAGAAGGAAACGAAGAAACAATAAATCGGAAGATGACTTTCGGGATAACGAAATAAACAAATCGGAAATTTGTGGAGGAGAAAATGGAGCAGAAGTTGTTTACAGAATTACGGCCTTTATATACGACAAGCAAAGAAAGCCCAAATGAAATCAGGATCAGGATTCGCATGCGGGACTTGATTGATTCAGATGTTCTACGTCATGCCGTAGATACGACGATGAAAAGATACCCGTATTTCTGCGTTGAATTACAGAAAAAGGATGGCCAGTATATCTTTACAGAAAATCATCGACCTGTTGTTATCACAAATTCCGTTCATGGCGTGGAACTGAATTCCGAGGATTCCAATTACCATATGATCGCGTTTTGCTTTCAGGATAACTGGATCATTCTGGATGTATTTCATGGCATGACGGACGGAACAGGTGCGTATGAGGTGCTGCGGACGCTGTTGTATTATTACTGTTCGGAACGGTATAACACCAGGCTAAATGATGATGGCATCCGTCTGGTTGAGGATGAGATCTCCGAAGAAGAGTGGATTGACCCCGTAGCCCAAAGAACTGATCTGCCGGTACCGGCAAGAAATGAAATGCCTCAGGCACTGAACCTGATCTCAGCTGCCGGTTTGCAGGATGATCACCGGCACACAGTATACAGTATCGCTATCTCGGAATCAGAATTTATGAGATTCAATTTGGATAATGATGGCAGCCCCGGAACCATGGTTGCCCTTCTCCTCAGCCGTTCCATTGCGAAACTGTTTCCCGATACTCCGGATCCTATTCGTATCACTCTGTGTGTGAATCAGAGGAATGCGCTACGCGCTCCATTGGCCCATCAGAGTCTGGTCGGCGGAGTGTTTCTGGAGTATAAGAACAGGATGCGCGATTGGCCCTTGGGCATGCAGGCCACCGCTTACCGGGGCATGGTTTTCGCACAGACTCAGGAGGAAGACGTGCTCATGGGAGTGGCTTCTCAGGCGGGAATTTCACGCATGATCTTATCCAAAGAGAGCGACCGGGAGAGGCAAGGGGTAGCAGGCTATATTAGCACATTGGCAGCCAAAGTTTTAACGGCGACGGTGAGCTATGTAGGAAAGGCAAATTACAGGGAAACTGAGCAGTACATTCGTGATTTCCGGGCATGGACTTCCTCGACAGCAAATGGTCTGACAGTTGAAATATCTGCCGTCAACGGGAGGTTCACTCTTGATTTTCTACAGTCCTTTTCATGCCCTCTATTCGTTAATGCGTTTCTGAAAGAGCTGGAGGAAAACGGGATTGTGTATGATCTTCAAGATGTAAATGAATTGGAGCTTCCAAATATAAAACTTCCCTGGACAGAATAATAAATTCATATTGAATAAAATCACTGTAGATTCATTTAACAAGGCGTATTATAATCATAACAGATACAAGGGGCGGTCGGTTTATTCGCCCTCCGGATCGCTTACAGGATCCGTGAGCGTGAAAAAACAAAGGGGTCTGGAAAAATGGCGGACAGCGTAGAATATCAGATATTTATCGGATGCAAGGATTCGCAATTTCAGGAAGAGGTTGTGGCAGAACAGGAACTGATCCGTGTGATAACCGATTATTTCGAACGAAAGAGGATAGATTTTTCGTTGATGACTATGAGGGGCGGGTATCATTACGAGGTGGGATGGTTTGATACGGAGGATACGTTGTGTATCAGTATCATAGGCGATTCCGAGACTGATATCCTGCGGATTGCCGAAAGTATCTCCATGTTCATGAATCAGGAATGCACGATGGTCGTGAAGAAACCCCTGAAAAAGGATATCCGCTGAGGGATACTATGGATGAATATAAGTTTGAAAAGGGAATAAGGTATGAGGTCTTTGTGGGGATAAAGGACAAGGACAGTTATATGGAACATCTGGATGTCAGTGATTTCAAAAGGATACTGACAGAGATCTGCACTGAGAAGAAGATCAGTTTTTCTCTGATAAAGCAGATGGGAGGCTACACCCACAGCAAGGGCTATACAACGGAGACAAGTCTCAGGGTGATCCTGATCGGGATCAGAGAGGAAGAGGTGCATCGCCTGGCGGATGAACTGAAACGCATCATAAACACGGATGCGGTGCTTATCACGAAATCGGACATAGAGTATTGCTATGTCTGAAATGTGGTCAGAAGCAGAAAGGCTGTTTTTTACACGATTCTGGATGGGGTAATGTCCACCGCTGTTTTACTGATAGCTATTTTTGTCATTACCGGGTATCGCCAAGGACATGAATACACTAATGAATGTTCTGGGTGGAATGGCAGCGGTAGCTGATGCAGTTGCACCTATCGCACTGATTTACATTTTGCTCTGATGAGAATTTGAGGCACTTTCCGATGAGTGGAAGGTGCTTCTTTTCTATTGACAAAAGAGTTAGGTTGAAATAAAATGACACCAAGTCATTTATATTTCGGGGTGATGAAATGCCTAAAGTGTCAGATGAATATTTTGAACAGAAGCGAAAAGAAATTGTTGATGCGGCCTATCGAGTGTGTATGAAGAAACCTATAACCTCCGTTGAGATGAAGGATATCATAGCTGAAACTGGTTTTTCCCATGGAGTGATCTATCGCTATTACAGTGAATTGGATGAAGTCCTGCAGGATCTGGTGATCCGGATTAACAGATCAAATCGGATCGATGAAAGACTTATGGAGATACTGGATCGCTATAAGATCGGAGAATGGAAACGGACAGTGAAAGAGGTTTGCGGTCTGCTTGCATCATACCTGGAGGAGACTGAAATTGATATTCTGAAGCTTTCGATATATTCCGATGTTCTTGCCATGAATGATCCGAAGCGTGTGATGCGGATCGCTTCCAGACTGGATAAAGATGATAGGAGTCCCCTTTTAATCCTGGAAGCTATGATTCAGAAGTTCCTTGAACGGGTTGTGTATGAGGAAAAACTGCACCCGATAAGATCCACGGACGAGATTCTTCATTTTGTGGTTGCTACTTTTCACGGGATTCAGACAGGGTATGTGCTGTCCAATTGCTATAAGACGGAGCACATCACTGAGCGATACAAACCGTCAAAGATGTTTGACTGCCTGGCGGATTCAGTGATCTATATGATGGGAGGTTGATCAGAATGATATTTCATACATTTGGTGATGTTTCTAAGAAACCGGTACTCCTGATTCACGGTATGCTGAATCCATGGCAGTTATGGGAAGAAGCAGCAGAGCATTTTTCAAAGGAATGCTATGTGATCGTTCCGGAGTTGGATGCCCATACGGAGGAGGAGACAAGCACTTTTGTCTCCGTGGATGATGAGGCAAAGGCGATTCGTGAATATGTTATCAACGAGTTTGGAGGAAAACTCTTCATGATCTGTGGCCTCTCCATGGGTGGGCGGATCGCTGCGACGATTGCAGGTCTTCCAGGTATTTCCACCGAATATCTGGTGTTAGATGGTGCTCCGCTCATGGCTATGCCGAAATTTCTGATCCGATTCATGACCAATAGTTATATCAAGATTATTAAGAAATCAAAGGCCAGAGATCCGAAGACGCTGGCCAGCTGCAGGAGAGATTTCCTTCCTGAACGGTATATCGATGATTTTCTGAAGATCGCAGACCATATCGAGGATACATCCATTCGGAATATCCTGAGCAGTGTGTTCAGTGCTTTCGATTACAAAACCTATGATCCAAACTGCAGGATACTCTTCATGCATGGTACAAAAGGAAATGAGTCCGTGTCCAGAAAGGCAGCGCTTAAGATGAAGGAAGTGAATCCGCAGACAGAGATCCGTGTATATGATGGGTATGCCCATGCGCAGCTTATGAGTTTTGAGCAGTCCAAATGGATCCGGGAGGTGCAGAGTTTTTTAAATAAGGGATAATGGATGGTTTATGAATCGCTGCTGTGGTAGAATGGCTATAAAAATGTGATAGAATCCTGAATAAAGAACGGTCAGAATTCAACAAACTAATGCGGATTCAGATATGATAAAAACTGTTGATCAAAATATAAAATACAAAAGAACCGGATCCGTTCTGAACAGAAAATACATGCAGTTCATGATTCCTGCGATGCTGTCCGCTTTAGGAATTTCCTTAAGCGAATTTGCAGACAGTCTGGTGGTTTCACGACTGCTTAGTTCAGACGCTTTCGCCATGATCAACCTCGGAACACCCATCGTTTTTGCGGTTTCGATGATCTACACCATAGTAGGGCTCGGCGGCTCCCTTTTGTTCGCTGAATATCTGGGGAAGAAGGATAAGGAAAAAACGGATCACTATTTTACGGTATCTACGGTCCTGGCTTTCCTCCTGGGTATACTGCTTTTCGCACTGCTGATGATCTTTCATTCCGTTCTCGGGGATCTTTTTGGCTGCCCGGAAAAATATAGAACGGAGTTTGATTTGTATACAAATGTGCTGAGCTTTTTTGTGCCCGTGGGGATCCTTCTCATGCACATCACCTATTTCCTGCCCGTCGTCGGAAAGCCCTTCCTTTCCATGGGGCTTATCGTCTCGGCAAATGTGCTGAATCTCCTTCTGGATGTCCTCTTTATCCGCGGATTGGAAATGGGATGTGAAGGTGCGGCGCTTGCTACGGTCGTTTCCTATTTCCTTGTTTTTATTGCTGCATTATTTATCTGGCGTTTCGGGAAAATACCTTTATCCTTACGCAAAGCCGGGATCCCGGGGCAGAGTGTAAAGGAGATCGTGAAAAAAGGACTGCCTTCCGGAAGCGTGCAGGCAGGGTATCTCATAACGACGGTTTTTTGCAATCATTTCATGAATCTGGCCTTCGGTGTTAACGGCGTTGTGGTCATGGCCCTCTTTTCCCAGATGGATTCCGTGATCTCCATTGCGCTTACGGGGATCGTGGACAATAATGCATCCTTTGCGGCCATGCTGAAAGGAGAGGGGGACTATTACGGAATCCGCAGTCTGAGCAGGCGCGTCACTTTGCTGATCGTACTTGTCTGTTCGGGCCTGTCAATCCTCTTCATGGCATTTTCAAATGAACTTGCCGCGGTATTTCGTATAAATGATCCGGAAGCGCTGGATTTGATCGGCAAACTGATCCATATTTACGTCCTGTATTATCCTCTTCGCAGTATCCTTCTTGTGCTGAGGGATATCTACAATACCCTTGATCGAAGCCTGTATGCCACGCTGCTTGGCGTATTGGATAAGGTGGTATCCGTCCCTGTTACGGGAGGAATACTGTATCTTCTGTTCGGCGGGTACGGGCTTATCGAGGCATTTCCGGTGAGCATGATCCTAATCCTGTGTCTCATCGCCGGGGTCAATCGCCGGATCGTACGAAAGTCAAAGGGCAGATATTCGCCCGTGCTGCTTCTGGATAAGGAGTATCCCCTGAAGGCTCTCTGCAGTTATTCCGTGAAATCTCTGGAAAATGTGGCAGATATCGGGCAGTGGATAGGGAAAAGCTTCGCCGACAATGCTTTGGATCCGCAGATCGCAGATAAGATATGCCTTGCCGCTGAGGAGATGGGGGTATACATCATCGACTGGTGCGGAGCGGACACCGCGGTGGATTTTCTGATCAGTACAAATGGGAATGATTACATCCTCACCTGCAGAAGCTCAGGAGAGCCCTTTTTCCCCATAAAGAGGGGAGATGGAGTAATGTCACCGAATGAACGGCTCCTCACCGGGTTGTTCCGCATCAGACATGAATACATTTTTGGTCTCAATTCCACAAGTCTTACGATAGGAGCCGGGAAAACTTGAAAAAGAAAATTGTTGTCGTCGAACCCATGTCCACGGCCTTTAACTTCATTGAAGATATCCGGAAGAGAGGTTATGAGCCGGTGATTCTCGAAGCTTATATCCCCGAAGGATATGCCCGAAGGCTGATGGACGAGGAACGGAAAATCAAATACGCAAGGATTCCTTACCCGATCAGGATCCTGAAGGAAAACCCGGATTATGAGGTGACCCTGCAGGAAGTGCGGAGCCTTGACCCGCTTCTCGTGCTTGTGGGCGGAGAAGAGGGGGTTATCCCGGGTACCCGTCTGGCAAACGATCTGGAACTTGTGGGAAATCCTTCTTCCAGCATCCCTCAAATGACCCGGAAAAGCGTCATGCATAGCACCCTGAGAGACGCAGAAGTGCGATATATTCGTGGGGAAGAGGTGTCCACCCTGGAAGACTGTCTCCGGTTTATGGAGAAAACGGGGAGTGAGGACCTGGTGCTGAAACACGTGCACGGTGTTGCTTCCGTTGGCGTGCATCTGGTTCACGGCAGAGAGGAATTGGAGGCTTCATTCCGGCAGGAAGAAACGGCTGAGAATATGTTCGGAGAGACAAAGAACCCTCTGCTTTTGCAGGAGCGGATCTTCGGCGAAGAGTATATCGTCAATACCATCAGCCGAAACGGTATACCGGCGCTGACTTCCGTATTCCGGTATTTTAAGAAGCAAATGCCGTCGGGAGCAATCATTTACAGGGGTCTTGAAGCAGTAACGGAGCTGGGACATAAGGAAATGGAGTTGGTGGAATATGCCCTTCAAACCGTCAGGGTGCTGGGGATCACAGACGGCCCCGTCCACGGTGAGTATATGATGGACGAAAAGGGCCCTGTGCTTATCGAAGTCAACTGCCGCGTGATGGGAGGGAGTGTTCCCGCCGGATTTCTTGATAAAGTGTTCGGATATCATGAAACGGATGTGGTACTGGATTGTATGCTGGACGATGAGGTGCATAAAGAGTTTCTGAAGAAACCATACCACCCGCGGAAAAAAGGCTATGTTAAGGATTTTTATTCCGACAGAGAGAAAACCATTTCCTCATCGGGAATCATCCCAATCCTTCTCCATATGAAAAGCTTTTACTCCGGATGGGTGGAGAATGCCGGGAAGATAGACACAATCCATGAGACTGTCGATCTTGAGACGGAGACAGGCTGTGCGTATCTGGTTCATGACGATGAGGAAACGGCGAAAAAAGATTTCGATCTGCTTATGTACATTGAGGAAAGATACCCGAACCTGCTGCATTCGGACACTCCGCTTTTTCTCCCGCCGGAAGAGGATTCGGAAATTTCGCCGGAGATTATGGATATCTTAAGCAGAGATACCGAAACACTGATCTCCGACATCCTTTCATTTTATGAGAATGGCGCCAAAGGAGATCCGGTGGTTCCGGAAAAGCTGCTAGATGCCAACCCGTATAATCGGGAGATCATGGATTTGCTCAGGCGACTAAGCTTAAAGTAGTACGACGTTAATAAATATATGACACAAATCGGCTTCAGGTGACTATAGTTACCCGAAGCCGATTTGTTTGTATAGCAATAAAAATAAACCACCTGCTATGCAGGTGGTCCCCAGTCAGCTTTAGCTTCAAGCAAGAAACCTCCAGTGTTATAATTGGTGCTGGTTCGCCAACCGCACTGCAAATAACAAAGGAGGTATCCAAATGGA
>JAFXZW010000116.1 GCA_017541035.1 Eubacterium sp.
ACCGCTCTTCACTGACATAAATAACTATTTCTACTGCACCATCTGAAATACGATGTATTCAGATGGTTTATTTGTCATGCATTTTTTTACTGAATCAAAAAATCTTCAAAAAGCACTTGACTGTTTATAGTTTGTCACCTCACAGAAAATAGAGGAACTCCACGACATATGGGCATACGGTGCCTTTATATGCCCATATGTCTGTTAACAATTCAGTCTTTCTGTCCTAATGCCGACTCCACAAACTTACGGAATACGGGGTGCGGGCGGGTTGGACGGGATTTGAATTCGGGGTGGAACTGAACGCCGAGATAGAAGGGGTGCTCTGCGATCTCCACAGTTTCCACCAGCTCTCCGTCGGGGGAAAGGCCGGAGATCACCAGGCCGTTCTTCATCAGGACATCACGATAGTCATTATTGAATTCATAGCGGTGGCGGTGACGTTCGGAGATGACCAGTTTGTCTGCTTCATCTTCCAAAATGGAAGCACTGTCCCCGGGCTCCCGGTAGCATTTCTCCATCAAAGTTCCGGGCTGTACACAACAGGGATATTTTCCGAGCCGGAGGGTTCCGCCTTTATCAATATCATCGGATTGTCCCGGCATGAAGTCGATAACCTTATTCTTACAGATCTCATTAAATTCTCCGGAATCCGCGTCGGTGATACCGGCCGCGTGACGGGCATATTCGATGACCGCGATCTGCATGCCGAGACAGATTCCGAGATAGGGAACCTGGTTTTCTCTGGCATAACGTGCAGCCTGGATCATGCCTTCGATTCCTCTGCTGCCGAAGCCGCCGGGCACCAGAATTCCGTCCAGATCAGAAAGTCTCTCAGCGGTATTGTCCGCCGTCAGCTCCTCCGAGTCGATCCAGTCGATGCTGACGTGGGCATTCAGGGCAAAGCCGGAATGATTCAGGGCTTCCACCACGGAAAGATAGGCATCATGCAGCTGTACATATTTTCCTACCAGACCGATTTTTACATCCCGGTTGCGGGCGGCGATATTTCCTACCACCTGCTCCCAGTCGGTAAGATCCGGCTCCGGCGCTTCGATCTCCAGTTCCCGGCAGACCACCTTGGCAAGTCCGCCCTGCTCCAGCATCAGCGGTGCTTCATACAGATTCGGAAGGGTGCGGTTCTCGATGACGCAGTCTTCCTTAACATTGCAGAACATGGAGATCTTACGGAAGATCTCTGGTTCCAGCGGTTCATCGCAGCGAAGCACGATGACATTCGGATTGATGCCCATTCCCTGCAGTTCCTTTACGGAATGCTGGGTAGGCTTGGATTTATGCTCGTCAGAGCCGTGGAGGTAAGGCACCAGCGTTACATGAATGAAGAGGCTGTTCTGTCTTCCCACTTCCAGAGATATCTGGCGGACTGCCTCAAGAAAGGGCTGTGATTCGATATCACCTATGGTTCCTCCGATCTCAGTGATCACCACATCCGCATCCGTTTCATGTCCCACGCGATAGACGAATTCCTTGATTTCATTGGTGATATGCGGAATGACCTGTACCGTGGAACCCAGGTATTCCCCCCGGCGTTCCTTGTTCAGCACATTCCAGTACACCTTTCCGGAGGTCAGATTGGAAAAACGGTTCAGGTTTTCATCAATGAAACGCTCATAATGCCCCAGGTCGAGATCCGTTTCCGCACCGTCTTCCGTCACAAACACCTCTCCGTGCTGGTACGGACTCATGGTACCCGGATCTACGTTGATGTAGGGATCCAACTTCTGTGCTGCCACCATAAGTCCTCTCGCCTTCAGCAGACGGCCCAGTGATGCAGCCGTAATACCTTTTCCCAGTCCGGATACAACGCCTCCCGTCACGAAAATGTACTTCTTCATGAAAACCTCCTCTTTCACAATCCGTAACTATTCTGAACATAATACCATGTTAACGCGTCATGGCGTTGCGCACGAACACCCATGTTCCGTATGTGCAACGCCTTTCAGCTAAAATCATCTATCCTGTTTGTCCGGCAAAGGGTATCCGGATGCTGTCCTAAAGATTGGTATATCCCATCAGATCGCGATCCACTTCCTTTGCCACTGCACGACCCTCGGCGATGGCCCGGACAACCAGAGACTGTCCGATGTGCATGTCGCCTGCGGTGTATATGCCTGCCTTGCTGGAGGCATAACTTCCACGCTCTGTCTTCACATTTGTTCGTCCGTCCACTTCTACCTCAAAGGCTTCGGTGACGTAGCTTTCGCTTCCCAGGAAACCTGCCGCGATCAGTACCAGATCTGCCGGAAGCTCTTCTTCCGTACCTTCTACCGGAACCATGCGCATTCTGCCGGTCGCTTCATCCTTTTCCGAACGGAGAGAAACGACAGTCACGCTCTTCAGCTTTCCTTCCTCATCCTTGTTGAAGCTCTGTACCGTTGTCTGATACCGGCGCGGATCCTGACCGAATTTCCAGATGGCTTCCTCCTGACCGTAATCCGTCTTTCCCACTCTGGGCCATTCCGGCCAGGGATTGGAAGCCAGACGGCACTTCGGCGGTTCGGGCATCATTTCCAGCTGAGTCACATCAGCCGCCCCGAGACGGATGGATGTACCAACACAGTCATTTCCGGTATCACCGCCGCCGATCACGATCACATGCTTACCCTCTGCCAGTTCTGTGGGAACCTCTGTAAAATCACTGTCCAGAAGAGTTTTCGTTACCTTTGAAAGGAAATCCACCGCAAAGAAGATTCCCTCAGCGTCCCGGCCGGGAGCATTGATATCACGGGGATGAGAAGCTCCGCAGGTGAGGATCACACTGTCGTATTCCTCCTGAAGCTGCTCCGCGGAAATGTCCTTTCCCACATCCGCATTTACAATAAAACGGACACCTGCCTGTTCCATCATTTTCACACGGCGGTCGATCACGCGCTTATCCAGCTTCATATTCGGGATACCGTAGCGGAGCAGTCCGCCGACCCTGTCTCTCCGCTCGTAGACCGTTACGGAATGACCTCGTACATTCAGCAGCTGGGCTGCTGCCAGACCGGAAGGTCCGCTGCCGATGACCGCGATCTTCTTGCCGGTCCGGGCCTTCGGCTCCTCTTCCTTCACCAGTCCGTGTTCAAATGCATACTCGATCACAGCCCTCTCATTTTCCTTTGTCGATACCGGGTCACTGTGCAGGCCGCAGGTGCATGCCGCTTCGCAGAGTGCCGGGCAGACGCGGGAGGTAAATTCCGGGAAGCTGTGGGTTTTGGCCAGACGGACATAAGCCTGCTCCAGATTGCCGTGATAAACCAGATCGTTCATTTCCGGCACAAGATTGTGCAGGGGACAGCCGGACATCATCCCTGAGATCATCGTTCCCGCCTGACAAAAAGGGACGCCGCAATCCATACAGCGTGCAGCCTGCTTCATCTGTTCTTCGGTGGAAAGCGCTCCGTGGAACTCCTGAAAATTCTTCACCCGTTCCGCTTCCGCAATCACCGGGCCGTTTTTTCTTTCATAATCCAAAAAACCTGTTGGTTTTCCCATCTCTTATTCCTCCGACTTATTAGCCAACCAGCTTCGTGAAAGCCTCGATCTCCGCCTGTTCCCGGGACATGCCCTGTTCCTCGCCTTCTGCGATGAGATGGAGCATTTCCTTATAGTCTGCCGGAATGATCTTCTTGAACTTACCGATGAAGGCATCAAAATTATCCAGAATCCTCTGTCCTTTCTGCGAACCCGTGTATTCCACATGCTTCCGAATGATCCGGCGCAGTTCTTCTTTCTCGTTATGCTGCTCCACCTTTTCCATCAGTACCAGCTGTTTGTTCAGGTTCTTATACAGCGTATTCTCTTCATCCAGTACATAGGCGATACCACCACTCATACCTGCCGCGAAATTCTTACCCGTCGGTCCGAGGATCACGGCGCGTCCGCCGGTCATGTACTCACAGCCATGTTCTCCGACACCTTCCACAACCGCGGTGACACCGGAATTTCGGATACAGAACCGCTCTCCCGCCATACCTGCGATGTAAGCTTCTCCGCTGGTTGCTCCGTAAAGGGCTACATTTCCGATAATGATATTCTCCTCCGGATCGTAGGCTGCTTCCTTCGGAGCCTTGACGATGAGCCGTCCGCCGGACAGGCCCTTACCGAAATAATCGTTGCTGTCACCGGTCAGTGCCAATGTCACGCCCTTCGGAACAAATGCACCGAAGCTCTGGCCGCCTGCCCCGCTACAATCCACATGGATCGTTTCCTCAGCCAGGCCTTCCGGATTATGCCGGGTTACCTCTGCACCCAGCAGTGTTCCGAAGGAGCGGTCGATATTCTCAACCCTGATGGAAATGCTGCAGGGTTTTCCCTTTTTGATGGCCTGCTGAACGGCCTTGCTTGTCAGCAGTTCCTTTTCATCCCGCGTTTCCTCCAGACGGAAGTCATATGCCTTCTCCGGATGGAAGGTCTGCTCCTCCCGATCAAAACCGGAAAGATCGACCAGAATACGGTCAAGGGAGATCTCGTTTGCATGTCTGCGGGTTACGGAATCCTTTCTCTTCAGAAGATCCGTACGGCCGACCATTTCCGCGATGGTATGGACACCCAGCCTAGCCATATACTCACGCAGTTCTCTTGCGATAAACCGCATGAAGTTCTCTACATATTCCGGCTTGCCCATGAAGCGTTTGCGAAGCTCCGGATTCTGGGTAGCCACGCCCATGGGGCAGGTATCCTGATGGCAGACACGCATCATGACGCAGCCCAGAGTTACCAGCGGTGCCGTGGCAAAGCCGAACTCTTCCGCACCCAGCAGCGCTGCAATGGCTACATCACGGCCGCTCATCAGCTTGCCGTCTGTTTCAATAAC
>JAFXZW010000117.1 GCA_017541035.1 Eubacterium sp.
GTTTATGCATGGGAGGGCCCACCGCCTTCACACGCACCAAACTGCAGAGGGCGGGCATAAACCGCAAGGGATAGGGATGAAAAGTGGGGATGGTTCCTGTTTGATCCGATGTCATTTTTCTTAACTTAATGACATTGGGGATGCCCAGAACCGTCCCCGATCGTTCCACGGAAAGTAGACATCTCGCTGTCTCATCCACAAAACGCAGCCATTTCCTTTTCCAGCAGCCTGTAAACATTTGCCACAAGGAAGCCGTCTGCTATTGCATGATTCAGACGAACACTAACCGGCATCATCAGTCTTCCATTTTCCTCGCGGTATTTACCCCAGTTGATGATCGGAGCAAAATGCAGATATCCGTCCGGCAGCTCTATATTCAGTGAATCATAGGACAGCCAGGATATATAGGATGCATCAAACCAGTTCGGATGATTCATCATATCCAGCCCGTATTCCCTTGTCTGCTTTGCATTCTCCACATCGCGTGCGGCATTCCGGTAAAACACTTCATAGTCTTCATAATATCTCGTATAAACCGGCGTACAGGTTTCCGTATCCTCATGAAAAACATACTGAATCGGATTGATGCTGTCATAGCAGATCAGTTCCTCCGACTGCCAGAGATATCCCATCTTGTAGTCATCCCTCGAATTCAGCACCTTTGAAAGCACATACAGAAAATTGATATAGAACCTGGTTCCTCTCCGCCTGGAATGCTCCACCAGATCTGTGACATCGATTCTCGCAGTCATAGAAGTTGAACACTTGCAGTCCTCCGTAAAATGCCGGAACACCCCATTCCTGTAATAGGTCTCTTTATTTACTATCCGATAATTCTTTGCAAGGTTTAGTTCCATATCAATACAATTCCAGGTACCGATTGGCATCTCACACTTTCTCAGGCCGTATTCCCTGAAACCCACGGCTTCATAGCAACGCTTTGCAGCCTCATTTTTCTCAAATACCCCGAGGTCAATTCTGGCCACATCCAAATGATCCTTTACATATTGAATCCCTAGCCAGAGCATCCTGCTGCCATATCCCTTGCCCCGGATCTCCGGATCAACGATAACAAAGCCAAACCGAACCGAACTGTCGTCATCTTCCCGGGGATACCGAATGATAAAATGTCCTACCACAATTCCTTCTTCATTGACAGCCGTAAGCGGAAAGAATCTTCCACCTTCAATCTGAGGCGCATAATTTTCTTCTATATCCTTTTCCGAAAGCGGAAATTTGTTAAACCTGTCTGCAGACCATCTGTAAAGCTCATCCTCCGTCCGGACCCATTTGCAGATCATGGCGGCATCTTCTTTTCTGTACTCTCTTAATTTCATATCCGTTCTCATCCTCTACCCGTAATCTCTATGCTTTTTGCATAATCCGCTCATCTATCCTGCGCACAACCCTATTAGCATAAGCATCAAAAAACTTATGCCAAAATCCGTTCCTTGACACAGTTTCTCCGTTATAGGTATAATATATTATAACACATGACCAAATACTACAATAAGGGGGATATGGATTTGAGTTATTGGATCTTACTTGTCGTCAGCATGCTCGCCTGTTCCATCGGCTTCCTCAAATATCTTTGGTTCATCTCCGTGGGGTACGGATTATCGATTTCCGCGATCGGTGTTGCCTTGGCGATCGGTTTCCATGATATCATGGGGCTGCCGGAATGGCTGAGCTGCGTGGTTTTATTTCTCTATGGTCTGCGCCTAAGCGGTTATCTTCTGATCCGTGAGATAAAGAGTGCAGGATACCGCAAGGTCCTGAATCCGGAACTGGAACGAAGCAAACACATTCCCTTCTTTGTCAAGCTTGCATTATGGATCTCCTGTGGCTTACTCTACACGCTGATGACGATACCGGTGTATTTCCGCCTGCTCAACAATGCACCTGCGGATACCATGCTTTGGGTCGGTATCGTGGTCACGGTATTGGGACTCACGTTGGAAACCACCGCGGATCTGCAAAAAACAGCCGCCAAGAAAAAGAACAGCCATCGGTTCGTAGATACCGGTCTGTACCGCTTCGTACGATGCCCCAATTATCTGGGCGAGCTCCTGATCTGGCTGGGAGTGTTCCTGTCGGGAACAACGGTTCTGCAGGGTGTATGGCAGTGGATACTGTCCATTCTCGGTTTACTGCTCATCGTTTGGATCATGTTCAGCGGTGCACGCCGTCTGGAGATCCGTCAGGACCGGAATTACGGAAAGGATCCGGAATATCAGAAGTACGTCACCACGGTGCCGATCCTTATTCCTTTTATCCCTCTATACAGTGTAAAGAAACATAAATTCCTGGTAGCATAGAGCAAGCCGGCGAAAACACGCCCCGGCACTTTACAAATAAGGCGGTAGCGAAGTATCCTGCAGGAAAAACGCTACCGCCTTTTATATCGTTGTCAAACTTCAGACTCCACTCCGTACATATGGCAGAGGATCACACGTTTTGCCGTTTCCTCTCCGAACAGGCCTTTGATCATATCAACCGCCGGACCGCCCTCCGCATACAGTTTTTCTGCAAAATCCCGTATCTTTTCCATTTTTACGGCCGGGTCACAATCCGGTGCCTTTGCTGTCTGTGCCAGAAAAATTCTTGCACAGTCTTTTCCGGCACGGTGCAGTTTTCCGGACACCTTCCGCCCTGTTTTCTCATAAGTACAGGAATAACGGATATCATCATACCAGTGTTCTTTATCACTGGTATAATCCGCGATCTCTGCATCCCTGTCTTTGATCATCTGATACTTTTTCTGCAGCCAATCCGGTTGAAAGGCAATCTGAACATCATACAGCTCAGCGATCTGTACTTCCTTTCCGAAGATTGCGAGCCAGTCCAGATTAAAGAGCGGTACATCCTTTTCCGTCAGAGAAAGCACTACCGTCTCCATTCCGATCAGGCCCCGGAGGCCTGCCATCCTCATGATACAGAGATGTCCAAGTCCCTGAACATCATAGGACTCCGTCATTAGTTCGATCCCTTTCCGGGAAAGCAGAGCATCTTCTCCGATATCACACTTTTTTACAGTATATGTATCGGAAAGCAGCTGAAATACATATGCGCCAAACCCCGGTGTAATGATTTTCTTTTCTTTCTTCATTGTTTTTCTCTTCTCCCCCGTTCTTCCATGTTTTCTTTTTATTCACCTTTTTCTCAGCATGATCTCTCTCCAACTCTATATTACTGAACAGCATGCGTACATGCATATTATAGCACCGATCCTTTTATTTGTCATGGAGATCATGATGCCGTTTTCGTGGGACGACCGGGGACGGTTCTGGGCGTCCCCAATGTCATTAAGTTAGTAATCATGTTCATTCATAATAATAGCAGAATAAAGGGGTTGTGAACAGTTTGTTTTAGTTCCAGCCCCCAAAGCGTACGATTTGCTTTCCTTTAGACACGCCTATCAGGCAGGCA
>JAFXZW010000118.1 GCA_017541035.1 Eubacterium sp.
CACGCACACTACGTGTGCAATGTGCTGCGAGAACACTCACGGCTCCCGTCATTTTGCTGTGCAAAATGACTACGCCATTCGTGTTCGGCGGGTCAAATAAGGTCTCGTGCGATTGCGCAAGCGCATCGCACGGACCTTTTGACCCTATCATCATATTATTCAATGCAGGGCAGACGCCCCGCACCATACATTCATTTTTTAGAAAAAGCTTCCAAGGCTGAAATCTGTGGGCATCGGAATCCGAACCATGAAGATGACTGCAGCGATCAAAAGGATCACGGCGATCACGAAGATTACAAAACGGTTCGGGATATTCTTGAAGATACCGATAATACCGAGAAGGAACAGAACCAGAGAATAGATCACGGTTACCAGATTATAGGTATCCCCGTTCTTATTATCCTGCATACCCTCCTTCAGAAGAGCCTCCGCTTCCGCATATTTTGCATCTGCATCCGCGTAATACGTTTCCACAAATCCCTCCTTCAGGAAAGGAGATGTCTCTTCCTCCTGACTAAAGGACCAATTGATGGCTTCCAGGAACTCCGGTGTACAGTTATCCGTCAGGATCTTCTCTAGCTTTTCATTGATCAGTTCCACTTCAACCGTATCATTTCTCGTCTGTGCCAGAGCCATATCAAACTTGTATTCCTGAATCGTATTCCATGTCAGCATATCCTGCACCATGCTCTGGAACGCCTGATTATACATGGAATTTGCCTCAGAAGCTGCATTATTACTCTTTGTGTAATTCGTTGCCTGATTGCCTCCATGCAGGGAGCCGATCCAGGTAGCCCATGCGGTAAGTACAGCTGTAAGGCCAAGGAAGATCGCGATCAGCATTTCCAGCCTTGCCTCACTGATGAAGGACTTTTTCTTCGGAGTCTCCTCTGCGGTTTCTTCTTTTGCCGCTTCCTTCATTGCTTCCCTTACAGCTTCTTTTATTTCATCTTTTGTTACATCATTTCCTTTTTCTTTTTTAACTTCTTCTTTTTTAACTTCTTCTTTTTTTACTTCTTCTTTTTTCACTTCTTCGTTTGCCATCTTCTTCCTCCAAAACCACTTGAAAGATGAACGGGTGCGGAGCTTCTGATACTTCGCACCTGTTCACCGTTACCACGTATCGCACATGTGGTATTCTCTCTCACCTATACGAACCCGCCACATGTGCATCCGTTCAGACACCGTCATTTTGATTACACAAAGGAGCTCGGATTACTCCTCCGGTACTTCCTCTTCACCGCCTTCTGCGGGCTGCTCCTCGCCGCCTTCAGCCGGCTGCTCTTCGCCGCCTTCTGCAGGCTGCTCACCACCCTGACCGGGAAGCTGAGGATTGGACAAATCTGTCGTACCCTTCTTCATCTCATACTCAAACTCTGTACCATTCATGGTGAACTTGTAGGTAAGAGTCTGTGCATCCTTGTTATAAAGAATGGAGAACTGAATCTGACCATTCTGCTTAATTTCAACTCCATTTGACTTATACTCAGCATCCATTGTCTGAGAACCTGCATAACTGGTAAAGGTTGCTTTACCATCCTTAAGTGTAAGGTTTGAAGTTGCAGCCGCAACGTTCATATCCTTACTTGCAGCCCATTCTGCAATGTCCTGACCGTTGATCTTGCTTACAGTCCAGTCCCCGTCAACATCCTTCTGCACGCTTCCGCATCCTACAAGGCACATAGCCATAGCCATAGCTGTAACAACTAACAGTGCCAGTTTCTTGGTTAACTTCTTCATCATCTTTTACCTCCATTTATATATATTTTTTTATGATGAACTTGTTTCATGTCCGATCCTTCCGAATCGGTTTATAACCCGAGAGCCTGAAGCTCTTCATAGGTTTTTACGACAAGTGCCTCGCCTTCCTTTGCGTTCTTTCCGAACACCCCGGAAGCGCTTGACCATCCGCCGGTAAGGCTGTGGAGTGCAAGGCCCTTAGCCATGTTTCCCATACCAACGATCTCGCCCTTGGTAACCTGGAATTTTGAGAAGGGGCCTTTTCCCATGGAGCCCTGTCCGATCCGGATCTGATTATTCCGGTCCAGGGGTGGAAAAACGATCAGTTCTGCAGCACCATGCTTTGCCAGCTCCGGCTTTCCTGCTGAAAACTCCCTATCCTTAATGATCTCATAAAGATCCTGCATGCTATACGCTTGTTTGGTCTGAAGTGTCTTCAGCTTGAATCCAAATGCCATTTTCTTACCTCCTTGTTGACTTCCGGATCATTTCTCCGGTTTGTTTTCTGAATGCCATTTTACATAAAATAAAACTCATTTCAATAGCTTATCCACGAATGTCCTGACCTCGGCACAAAAAGCAGTATTGGCACGAACGACGCCATTTTGGCACGAGCGTCGACTTTTTTATTTACAAACCTCATCCGAAATAGTATACTTTCATAAATAATGTGTAACGATTCACATACAACAATCTGATTAAACTGAGATTAGGACGGTAATTGTTATGAATATCGCGATCGTAGACGATGACGCCAGGGATAAAGATCATCTGGAAGGCCTCCTTCGCAATTATGCATCTCTCCATCAGTCAGAACTGGATATTGAATGGTTTGAGAACTCCGAATCCTTCCTGGCCTCCTACGCCCCCTTTAAGTACACGCTGATCTTTCTTGACATTTACATGATCGGCATGAACGGCGTGGAAACTGCGGAGCGCATCCGTGAGGCGGATCCGGATGCCATCATCATTTTCCTGACAACCAGTGCGGACCATATGTCCTCCGCATTTTCTTTGCATGTCTTTGATTATCTGATCAAGCCTGCGGAAAAGGATCGCCTCTTCCGCATGCTGGATGATGCGACGCGTCAGGTGACCAGGGACGGGAAATGCTTCCAGTTTCTGGATCAGAAATGTGAATGCAGGATCCGGTACACTGATATCATCGGTGTCCGCTCCAACGGGCATTATCTCCACATTACCGATAAGGATATGAATGAGTACAAAAGCCGAATGACTTTCAGTGAGGCGGAAAAAGAGCTCATGACGGACGGACGTTTTCTGGTCATCAACCGGGGAACGATGGTAAATATGGACTATATCACGGATTTCAGCAACGGAGTCTGTGTGATCAACGATGTGATTTATTTACCCTATAATGTGAAAAAACACAAGGCTCTGGAACAGACCTTCCGGAACTATGTATTCTCCAAAGTGCGTCGCGGCATGCACTGATGAGGTAGACACTCCATGGATTTCGGCAGATATGCAACGATCCTTCTCTCTGAACTGATGATCATTCCCGCCGGGATACTTTGTCTCGCTCCCATGAAAAACCGGTTTCGCTGGGACGCACGGCGGGTTCTTTTTTGGATGCTTGCGGTTTCCGTGATCCTCCTTCCCGCGAGCGCTTTCATCGCCATGGCCTTAAACCTGACTCCCAAGGCCATTCTCTTTGCCACCCTTCTGATATGCTATTTTGCCTACCAGCACGTCGTCACAGCCGGTCCCGCAAAGGCTTTGGCCGTCTATATCTTTGTCTGCGTCATTATGTCAGTCTTCACGAATCTGGCACACGCTGTCGACGCCCTTTTCAATCCGAACGGCAGTTCCCGCACATATACGCTGGAATTCGGTCTCTTTCTTACCTGCTTCAGCACTCTGGGAACCATTCTGCTCTTCCATCTGCTGAGCAAATACGCCAGCTATCTCATCGACCAAATGCAGGAATCCTCTATCTGGTGGAAAACGGTTATGATCTCAGGCCTTTTCCTCATCCTGAACATTACCATTACTCCGCGAAAATATGAGACACTGTATGTCAATAATGTGTTCGCCGTTTTCATCATTCTTCAGGTGATCATTTTTACACTGGAACTCCTGCTGGGAGCCATTTTCTATCGTATGGTAAAGGACTTACTGGCTCTCTCCGAGCTGAAGGTGCAGAATAACCTCGCGGAAATGCAGGAAAAAGCCTTTGAAAAACAACAGCGCTATATCGAAGAGAGCTCCCGTGTTCGTCACGACTTCAAGCACACTATCCGCAGCATCAAAGTCATGGCGGAAAATGGCGATCTGGAAGAGCTGAACCGTTATCTGGATGAATATGTCAGCACCTTCCCTGAAAGCGCCGTACAGATCTATTGCAAGAACAGTGCCCTGAACGCCCTTCTGAATCATTACCGCAACCAGGCAACTTCCCATAAGATCAATATCCGCTATAACATCGAGCTTCCCAAAAGGTTGGTCCTCAGCAACATCGAGCTTTGCAGCATCGTCGGAAATATCCTGGAGAATGCCATTCACGCAGCCTCCGCACAAAAAGAAGGCGAACGTTATATCCGCCTTACTCTTCATGTTGAAAATGAAAAGGATTTCTATATCGTTGCCGTTAACTCCTTCGACGGAAATCCCGTGATGAAGAACGGCAGTTACATGTCTACCGATAAGAGCCGAAGCGGCATCGGCCTGCTCTCCATCACAAGCGCTGTGGAAAAGCACGGCGGATTTGCGAATTTCCACCATGAAGGGACGGAATTCTACACAGACATCATGGTGCCGGGAGGCCCCTCTAATGATTCTCCGCATAAGCAAGAATGATCTCACGGATAGCACGCCCGGCCTTTTGCTTCTCCAGAAGCTGAAGCGCCGGGTTTGTTCTTTTCTCTGCCCTGAGGAAAAGCGGTTCGAGGAAGGACTCCTCTCCATGTCCCCGTAAAACCAGCCCGTCCTCCGCAAGGCATAACACCTCTTCGATCAACTGATAGGCCGCATCATCGAATCGATGGGTATGCTCCCGGCGGACGAAGGTTTCCCGCAATTCTCCCACGCTGACGCCCTGCTGATACAATCCGACCTTTTCATTCAGCAGCTTGGTAAGCTCCGGAAGCTTCGTCAGAAGACCCGCGTGAAAGGCGGCCACAGACATCACATCCGCAATGGGCTGCTCGCAGACAGAACGGAACTCCACAGTGCCGCGGAAAGTAAGATCATTGAACTTAAAGGAACGTAAAAAGGCCAGATCCGAAAGCTGCGGTTCAAATGACGCATATCGGTAACGGCTCTCCTCCGTATCATAATATTCTCCCCTGACTACCTTTCCCTGATAATAGTCCGCCAGTGTAACCGGCGGAAAGTTGATATACTTTCCCTCCCGCTCCAGACAGTAAAGACTTTCCGAGGAAATGTACCGCACGATTTCATCCAGTGAATGCAGGCGCTTGTCATACTCGTCCACATTATGAGGATTTAAGCCGTGCAGACTGTTCTTCCACAGATAATCCCGGCTGGCCAGGAAACGGTGTGACGGATCCGCATCAAAGGTGGAATTGGCAAAAAGCAATGCCTTCAACGGCTCCAGGCGGTTAAAGGTGTTAAGCATTTCCACCACATGGTCCTTCTCCGCATCCACCTGCACCTGAGAGGCACAGCTGAACAGCCCGAAATGGGGATAATGATGAAAATGCATCTGATTACCGTATTTCGTAAAGGATTCCAGATGATGCAAAAGCATTCTGTACCGGCCGTTGTGGATCGGTTCCACGCGGTTCACCCTGTAGCCCGGATTGATCCCCATGCCGGTCAGTGTATGCCTCTCTGCAAGAAGCTGTTCCTCGATAAAGGAATAATAACGGTCAAAACGATTTTTCAGAAAACAGATATTCTCCTCAATCCCGAAGGAAAGCTCCAGAGTATTGAAGCTGCAGTCGAAGGAAATGCTGTCCCCTGTCTTCGTATCCTCCGCAAGATAGATCTCCCCGTCATCATCCCGGGACAGCCTGTCGAAGCCAAAGCGGACTACAAAGCTTTCCGCCAGGCGGTGTACCACGTCAAAATCCACCGGCTCCGTTACCTCCGACAGACCGATGTTCTTAAGATTCACGATAGGATACTCAAGCTCCACACCCACGACCTGCTTAGCCGGTCGTTCCGTAGGCCTGATGTATTTCTGATAAATGGCATCCAGAAGTTCCGTGTCTTGAATCATATACTTTCCTTTCTAAATTCAGGCGGAAGCCTGTCTCCGGGAAGTGCGGTGATGACAAAGGCTTTCCGCTTATAATCCCGAGAATCCAAGGAACAGCATTTTCACCTGTTCCGGATCCTCTACGTAGGAATGGTCATGCTCCTCACCTGTAAAAATCCTTCTTCCGTCCTTATAGATCAGCAACCGGTTCCGGGGGACTTCACTCCATTTTCCTTCTCCCAGCGGCTGCGTTGAGAAAATGGCCTCTCCTTCCTTTTCCCTGATATAGAGGGTTCCTGCTGCATTTTTGTGCACATACAGGTATTCCCCGTCGTGAAAGATCAGGTTCAGCTTATTCCCGGGTGCCAACGTCCGGGTCATGTCATCCGCCACCCGAAAACGATCATTCACATCAAAGGAATTCCAGTCATTTTCCAGATTCTCATTGATCCGATCCACCAGATAGAGAAGGATCCGTTCACTGTCCGTGCTTCCCTCCTGAGAATACTGGTACGGGCTCAGTACGCTGGCTTCGAAAATCGTTCCATTATGTATCAATGTCCAGCTTCTGCCGGATACATCCCTCTTCACAAAGGGATGCGTATTGTGATAGTTCACTTCTCCGATGGTGGCTCGTCTGATATGCGCCAGCATCTGGTTTACATAAATCTCATTTGTCAGCCGGTTTTTCAGATAGAGGCTATGGGATGCCCGCACCGGTTCCCGCTCGATATTCTGATTCCCCCCATCAAAGATTGCGATTCCCCAACCGTTGGGATGCTCTCTGCTATGTGAAAAGAATTCCTTCAGCAATTCATTTACATGAATCTTCTCCTTCGCACTGACGGCAAATAATTCGCACATATCCTTTCCCTCCTGTCACATTGCTTCGGTCTCCTCTTCCTGCAAAAAAGCTTCTCAGCCTGCTGTTCGTACCTTTTTCGAACCAACGATCGGAAGCTCCTTCAGGAAAATGCGTTCCTCCTCCGGAAGTGCTTCCTCCGCCAGCCGGATCAGATCCCGGGCCCAGGCATAAACCCTTTTCCCGGAGTAAATGATGGCATTTTCTCCCTGAATCTCCGTCCGGAAAATAGCCTCCTCCACAGCGATCAGATGCCCGGAGAGCAGCTTCTCAAGGTGGACCAGATTCCTTTCACTGTAAAGCAGCCCCTTCAGAAGTGCCGCATACCCCAGCGCTTTCCGGATGGATACACTGTCCGCCACTCTTACCTCCAGATACCTTTTCAGCCGGATGTGATGGAAGAACATGGACATCAGATGTTCCACCAGCGCTTTCTGCCGTTTCGGGTCATCTGCTGCATCCGAAAGGTGCAGAAGCTCCGGCAGAGTCTTTCCGCCGGCGTAGGTTGTATTCCCTCCGTCCGTCAACACCACCAGCGGACGGCTGAGCAGCAGATCCGCATAAGCCTCATATCCGAACTGTCCCTCAAATGCTCCCGGGAAGAATCCTGTTCGGTCCGAATCCAGATCATCCCAGATCTGCGTTCGAAGCAGATGCTTTCCTCCCTGTTCCGTTAACCGGCTGTCCGGATAGGATTTGTTCTCCATCAGCTGCATCAGCACCGGGGACAGAATCGTCAAAAGGCGCAGCTTCCGTACCATGTCCTCTTCCGAAGAATAGTCCAGCGAAACCTGCGTGGATGCGGAAGCCCGCATCATATGTGCGCCATACCTGCCCTTATTGCGAAAATACCGATCCATAAAGTAATACCGGTTCTTTGGAATAAGCGGCAGCTCCGTCGGGTGGATTCTTCCCGATTCCACACCGGGATTCAGCCCTTTGGTTACCATGATATAACCCAGCCGGGAAAACTCCGGATCCCATGTTGCCCGAAACTCCCTATATACTTCTTCAATCCTTGCCAGTGTGGAAAAGGGTGCAATACTGATCTCAAACTGGCAGGCCGGTTCCACACTGACGCTGTGATCCACCGTTTCATATCCCACAACACGGCCATCTGTCAGTGTAAGCTTTGCTCCCAGTTTCTCGCCTGTCCTGCGGATCAGTTCGGACAAAACCTCGAAGGAGATTCCTTCCTGCACCTCATTCAGAATGAAATGCTCCAGCTCCAGTCCAAGTCTTTGCTCCCCCGTTTCTCCCTCCCGTATGAAGTTTGAGATGATCTCCTTATCTGTCATATAACCCCCTTCTGCGAATCACAGGCTGCCTCCCGATGACGCCTGTATCATTCTGACAGGTGCAGCGAAAAAGAACCTTATCCCGTCTTTTTTCGTCCGGATACTTCATCGTAGGTAAATGTCTCCAAGAACTTTCTTGCGCGCTCAGTCTTCGGTGACCGGAAGAAACCGCTCCCCGTTCCCTCCTCCACGATCATTCCCTGATCCAGGAAGATCACCCGGTCCGCTATGGCCCTGGCAAAGGACATTTCATGGGTGACGATCACCATGGTCCGCCCCTGTTTTGCGAGCCGAAGAAGCACATCCAGCACCTCGCGGATCATTTCCGGATCGAGAGCTGCCGTCACTTCGTCAAAAAGCATCACCTCCGGATGCATGGCCAGCGCCCGCACAATGGCGACACGTTGACGTTGTCCGCCGGATAACTGACGCGGATAGGCATCCGCCTTATCCTCCAGTCCCACGCGCTTCAGCAGCGCAAGCGCTTCCTCCCGAGCTTCCTGCTTATCCCTCTTCTGCACCTTGACCGGCGCCAGCATGACGTTCTGTAAAATGGTCTTATGCGGGAAAAGTTCATAGCTCTGGAAGACCATACCAACCTTCTGCCGGATTTCCGACAGTCTTTCCGATGAGCCTTTTCTTCCAAATAACCGGATTGCCGGCTTTCTCTTCTTCAGATCTGCTTCTGTTTCTTCCATTCTGCCGTTTACCGCAGTTCCTCTGTAGCTTACGGATCCGCCCTGAATCTCCTCCAGACCGTTCAGGCTGCGGAGCAATGTGCTCTTTCCGCATCCGGAAGGACCGAGGATCACGATGACCTCCCCTTCCTTTACCGAAAAGGAAATGTCCTTCAGAATCACATTTTCACCATAAGCTTTTCTCAGATGCTCCACACGAAGGATTTCGCTGCTCATAACGGTTTGCTCCTTTTTGATCGTTGTTTTATGCCACTGCCCACTTCTTCTCCAGCCGCTTTGCCAGAATGCTGACAGGCCAGCATGCCAGGAAATAAAGCAGGAATACCGCTGCGTACACGCCAAAGGCCGCATTTGGCGAGCTGGTGCGGTTTGCTTCTATGATCTGCTGTCCCACCTTCAGCACCTCCACCACACCGATCATCATAACCAGGCTGGTGGTCTTGATCATACGGGTGATGAGATTGATGGAAAGGGGTATCAGACGCCGGAGGGTCTGCGGGATCACAATCAGCAGATAGGTCTGCTTCTGATCAAAGCCCAGAGCCGCCGCGCTTTCATACTGATGCTTCGGTATGCTGATCAATGCGCCTCTCGTCAGGTCTCCCATTTCCGCCGTACCCCAGAAACTGAAGACGATCACCGCAGCCAGCTCTGCATCAATGTCCCACCCGAATACGCGGGTCGTTCCGAAGAAAACAATGAACAGCAGAACCATCTGCGGCATAAAACGTACGATTTCCAGATAAGCACGTGTCAGGATGCGGATCACCGGATTCTTTTTCGTCATCAGCACGCCAACTGCGATTCCGAGGATCAGACTGATGATCACGGAAATGAGGCTGATCCGAAGAGATACCCACAGGCCTTCCAGGAGCCGCCACCCATTTGTACCCTTGAATAATACATCAATTCCCAAATCCGGCATGGCGCACCCTCCTTTCCAGCCGGTTTCCGAGGAAGGACACCGGAATTAGGATAATCAGATAAAAGATTACCAGCAGGACCAGACACTCCGTGGTCTTGTAGTAAAGTCCGATCAGATCCTTTGCCGTAAACATGAGATCCATCAGACTGATGGCCGAGAATACACTGGTCTCCTTCAGAAGAAAGACCACATTTGCCGTAAAACCGGGAACACTGACTGAGATGGCCTGAGGAAGCACCACCAGACGAAGCACCTGTCCGGAAGTCATCCCCAGGGAGAGGGCGCTTTCGATCTGTTGCTTCTCCACAGTCTCAAGTCCGCTGCGGAAGGTCTCCGCCATATAGGCTCCTCCCAGAAGACCTATCCCCAGAATTCCGCAGAACTCCGCCCCCAGCCTGATCCCAAGCTTCGGAAGTCCGAAATACAGGAAAAAAAGCTGTACCAGAAGGGGAGTGTTCCGAAAAAGCTCAATATAGGCTCCGGCGATCCGCCGCAAAACCGGAATCCGGTAATAGCGAATGATCGCGGTCAGAAAACCGATCACGAAGGAAAGCAGTATCCCCAGCCAGCCGATCCAAAGCGTCAGCCAAAGGGCATTTCCGAAAAGAGGCAGATATGCCTCCATCACCTCCAGATTCATACTCTCCGCCTGTCAACCTTTCCGGAGAGAAGCATTCCCAGCCACTGCAGGATCTGCATCAGAAGGACCAGTATCACCACAGTGATGATCATGACCTCCGTCTCATAGCGATAATAACCGTATCGGATGGCGATATCACCGAGTCCTCCTCCTCCGATCACCCCTGCCATGGCAGAGTATCCGAGGATGGTCCCCAGCGCGATCGTTATCCCTACAAGGAGCGATGTCCTGGCCTCCGGGAGCAGTACCTTTCGTACGATGGTGAACTTTCCTGCGCCGAGACTGACTGCCGCCTCGATCACACCGCGATCCACCTCCTTCAGAGAATTCTCAACCATCCGTGCGATCAGCGGTGCTGCAGCGATTGTCAGCGGAACGATAGTCGCCGTCGTTCCGTAACTTTTGCCCACCACCAGCTTCGTCAGCGGCTGGATCAGAATGAGAAGGATCAGAAAGGGAACGCTTCTCGTCACATTTATGATCAGATCCAGCGCCCGGTACATGACCGGATGCGGGCTGATTCCATTGTTGTTCGTAATGGTAAGAAGGACGCCGAGGGGCAGTCCGATCAGATACCCAAGGGCAGTGGAAATGAGCACCATACGCAAGGTGTCCAGCGTTCCTTCTGCCAGCATGGGCCATAATTCAGCCAGCTGCATGCGCACCTCCTTTGATCACTCGCAGGCCTTTGGAACCCATGTCGGGAGCCTGCATCTCATTTGTCATTAATATATCCTCTGTATGATCTCCCGGTTCCGCATCCCTTTGCTCTTCATCCACCAGCTCCTCTTCCATCTCCCTCAGGAGCAGAAGCTGTCTTGCCGCTTTGGACTTCGGATTCCGGAAGACTTCCTTCACTTGTCCGATCTCCGCCACTCTTCCGTGGTGCAGGACCGCAACGCTGTCGCAGATCTCTGTGATCACACGCATTTCATGTGTGATGATCACAATGGAAATGTGGTACTCCCGGTTTACCTTCCGGAGCAGTTCGAGTATGGTCCGGGTAGTCTGGGGATCCAGCGCACTGGTAGCCTCGTCACAGAGGATGATCCTCGGATGAGATGCCAGGGCCCGTGCGATCGCCACTCTTTGCTGCTGCCCTCCGGAAAGCTGGACCGGATAGGACTTTGCCTTCTCCTCCAATCCCACCGTCCGAAGGTACTCCAGTGCCTCTTTTCTTGCTTCTTTCTTCCGCAGACCTGCGATCTCCAGAGGGAAGCAGACATTGTCCAGCACCGTTCTTTGCATCAACAGATTGAACTGTTGGAAGATCATCGCGATGTTCTGCCGTTCCAGCCTGAGCTCCCGCTCGGAAAGAGACAGAATATCCTTTCCTTCCACACGGACAGTTCCTTCTTCCGGACGCTCCAGCAGATTGATACAACGAACCAGCGTGCTCTTCCCGGCTCCGGAAAGTCCGATCACACCGAATATCTCACCCTCCTCCACGGATAGGCTGACATCCTTCAGTGCCTGTACTGCACCGGTCTTTCCGGAATATGTTTTATTCACTTTTTCCAGTTCAATCACTGCCATAATGGTCTCCTGTCTCCATTGTCGTTCTGTGGCTCCCGAAACCCTTTATGCTCCTTCACTGCTGCGCGGTTCCGGATGACATCCCTTTCCGGGGCTTACGGAGCCAAATCATCTGGTCAGTTGAACGGGATGACCGCTCCGTCGTAGGTATCAACAATAAACTGACGGATTTCCTCGGACTCCAGTACCTTTACCAGTGCCTGAATCTTTTCGCTTTTTTCATTTCCCGCTTTGACGCCGATGATATTCACATAGGTTTTGGCAGCCTCGGAATCGGATTTTTCAAATGCGATGGCATCCTTTCCGACCGAAAGACCTGCCTCCAGTGCGTAGTTGCCATTCAGAACGACCAGTGCCACTTCCCCTCTTACCCGGGATACCTGAGCTGCCTCAAGTTCCTGAATCTTCAGATTCTTCGGATTGTCCTGAATGTCAAGGATCGTTGCGGTAAGGCCTGCGCCTTCCTTCAGCGTGATCACACCGTTTGCTTGCAGTAACAGGAGGGCTCTTGCTTCATTTGTCGTGTCATTCGGAACCGCGATGGTATCGCCATCCTCCAGAGCATCAAGAGATGCCTTTGTTCCCGGATAGATTCCGAAGGGTTCATAATGAATGCCGGCTGCATTTACGATGTTTGTTCCGTTTTCCTTATTGAAATCATCCAGATACGGAACATGCTGGAAATAGTTTGCGTCGATCTCACCGCTCTCAACTACGAGATTCGGCTGTACATAATCCTCAAACTCGGTTACCTGCAGATCCCAGCCCTCAGCGGCAAGAATGCTCTTTGCCTTCGCCAGAATCTCCGCATGAGGTGTCGGGGAAGCTGCTACGGTAATGGTTCCTTTTGACTCCTGCTTTTCCTCGGTTGTCTTTTCGGAAACAACCCCTCCTTCAATGACCAGAGTGTCCTCAAATTCATTTCCATAGGTACCGACCAGAGTTGCCTCATAATCGGCATGGAAGAACTTCTCCTCTCCAAGTGCCTTTATCTCATCATTGATCCAGTTGAGAAGCGTTGTATTCCCCTTCGTAACGGCCGGTGCGATGGTGTCCGCACTGCCCAGGGAATCAATGCCTACCGTATAGCCCTTATTTTCCTTCGCAAAGGCGATGACTTCGGTATTGTCATTTGCCCAGGCTACGCCTGTTCCGTTCTCAAATGCACTTTTCGCTGCGGCATAGGTATCGAACTTCTGAAGCTTGATATCGGAATTATTCTTCTCCAGATAGGTCTCGGCGGTGGTACCGGAAATGACAATGATCTGCTCGTCCGTCTTTACCTGGCTGAGATCGGTGACCACGTGATCATCATGGGAGACAACGCCGAGAGCTACATTCATGTACGGAAGTGCGAAATCAACCTCTTCCGCCCGCTCAGGAGTTACCGTGAAGTTGGCAAGGACGATATCTACCTTTCCGGTCTTCAGATATTCGATCCGGCTGGCTGCTTCCGTGGACACGTAATTGATCTTTACGCCCAGATCCTTTCCAAGGCGCTCCGCCAGATAAACGTCATACCCCTGATAGGTCCCGTTTTCATCCACATATCCGAAGGGTGACTTGTCGGAGAAAACCCCGATATTCACACTGCCGGACTCCTTGATCTCGTCCAGAGTCCTGTAGATGGCCTTTTCTTTAGCCGGTGCATCCGTTCCCTTCGCAGCTGCGGAAGACCCGCTGTTCGAACCGCATGCTGTCAGCAGACCAAGAGAGGCTGCCAATGTCAGTCCGGTTGCTGCTATTCTTCTGAAAATGTTCTTCTTTATTTTTCTATTTTTCATGATTGTTTCCTTCTTTCTTTACTTTGGCTTTCGCCTGTATTTCTTTTTCCTTTTCTTTCTGATTTCCCCCGCCTCATCAGGGTTCCAACATCGCCGCCCAAGCGGCATTCGCATTGTGTACAAATACTCTCTCATGGTCCTGCCATCCTTTCCGTATTATGGTTGTCTGATTCATTTGCATAAAATAACCGGAATCCATTCTGGATCCCGGCTCAAGTCGCATTATGATCTGACAGCGTCAATCAGGCACGGCGAAAAGCCGCATTACCGCTATCTCGATCAGATCGGGATCCTTGCAGCATGCAACCGCACATCATCATACACATATATAAAGTTGTGAAATAAGATGTTTTCATTTCCGTGTTCCTTTCCTTTTGTTTGATTGACATAGCGGAGTATACACCCATTCACCTATCGTGTCAATAGGTTTTTGAAAAATATTTTCTCTACACGATATCCGCAACCCGGATGCCTGCAACCCGGATCAGGTCTTCCGGTGCCACTTCTATCTGGAACCCGACTTTTCCGGCACTGACAAATATGGTATCAAAGTCTTCTGCCGTCTCATGGATAAATGTCGGAAAGGGCTTCTTCATCCCGATCGGTGAACATCCGCCATGTACGTACCCCGTCAGGGGAAGCAGTTCCTTCTGCCTGATCATGCTGACCGCCTTTTCTCCGGAAGCCTTCGCTGCCTTTTTCAGATCCAGCTCCGCTTCCACCGGTACCACAAATACATAATAGGATCCGGACTTACCCTGAGTGACAAGCGTCTTAAAGACCTTCTCCTTATCCTCTCCCAGGATACCGGCGATTTCTTCCCCGCTCATTGTCGCATCCGGCTCATAAGAGTGGCTCTTATAGGAAATCTTTTTCCCATCCAGTACCCGCATGACATTTGTCTTTTCTTCTTTTTTCATCTGTTCTCCTCATTTACTGATCACCCGTTTTGCGGTTTCAAAAAAATCTGCTGAGCATATTTTACCATTCTTTTTTTGCCAAAAAAAGCCATACTTTGGGATGGACGCATTTTATCCCCGGGTTCTACCGGTTCCGGAGGAGAAAGGTAAAATGATATGGCAATCCATGGCAAAATAACGTAAAATGGAAACTGTCATTAATCTATTTCAAAAGGAGGAATTTGCATGAAACGGATGCATTTCATTTATACTTTTCCCATCAGGTTATCGAGGTAGGCCAATGAAGAACATCATGAAAAAATATCGAATTGCAGTATTCCTTACCTTTCTTATGCTTTTGAGTGCCTGCGGAACCACCCCGGAAACCGCTTCCCGGCGCGAAAACAAGACTACCCTGGCTAATGTGGAATCTTCTACCGAAAAAGCAGGCAGCGAATCCGGTGACCCCGGCACGCAGAGCATTACGGAATCTCTCACCGAGCCCGTAAAGGGCGAATCATCTTCCACCGCCACGGAAGAGGCTCCCACCGAGCCTGTCAGCAGTGAACAGCCTGCCATCAGCATGCAGCTTACTTTCGCCACTCTGAATATCAAGCACGGAGAAGAAGGGTTGGATAAGGTTGCCGACGCCATCCGGGACATTTCTCCGGATATCATCGGCCTTGAAGAGGTGGATGTGAACTGCGAGCGATCGGGATACATCGATGAGCCTGCCGAGCTGGCCCGGCTGGCAGGTTATTCTTACTATGCTTTTTCAAAGGCCATTCCGCTCGGTGACGGCGAGTACGGTACGGCGATACTCTCCCGCTATCCCATCGAGGATTTTGAAGTAACCTCTCTGGAGTCCGGCCGCGGTGAAAACCGTTCCGTGGGACATGCGGTCATCAACATCAACGGTCTGAAGGTGGATGCATTAGTCACCCATCTGTCCTATGACAGCCGATCGCTTCGGATCGAACAGATGGAAGCCATTGCCGACATGCTGGAGAATTTCGATCATTATGTTCTGATGGGAGACTTTAACAGCTTTAATATCGAGGATTTCTGCTATTTGGGAGGTGCTTACTATGTCAACCGGTCGGACAGACCTTACACGACCTTCAGACGGCGTGATCTTGCGATTGACAATATCATCGTAAGCGAAGGTTTTACAGAGCTTTCCAGCGGAGTTTCCGAAGCGGAATGCTCCGATCATAAGCTCCTGTACGCAGTTTTTCAGTTTGATGAAACACAGCCATAGAACCAGCGCCTTTTCGGATCAGTTACTACCCACCGGGATTCCGTTCACCGTCAAATCATCTGTCAGTTCGATTACAAGACATTTTTTCCCATCAACAATGCGCATATCGATCAGATCCGTATGCCTGCTGTTGATCCGGAGTACCATATCCTTTGACTTCACTTCAAAATTCCTTACCGGAACCACATTATCGGCAAAAAGCTTCTCTTCCACCTTTATCTCCGGTCGAGGAGGATCATCTTTGAAGGGAAGCTCTTCAGACCCGGAAGAGTCTGCTTCCATCTGCTTCTTCTGAAGCCTGGACGGATCAAACTGCTCATCAAACTTCCGGCTGAAGCTCTGCATTTTTTCCTCGGATACTCCGCTTTGTTCAAAGACGTTCCTCACCGTGTCCTTATCCAGGAATACCGTTTCTCCTGCAGCTTCATTTTTCTTTGAGCGTACAGCTTCACTGAGATTCTCCTGAACCGAAAGTACCGTTTCAAAGCCGGAGTCCTCTCCAAGTACATCCGCCACGAATTCCGTAAAGCCTTCTTTCTGCTGTCTGGCGGGAAGCGTTGCCGAAACGCCGAGAACATTCTTCAGAAAAAGGTCCTGCAGATGATCCGTCTGCTTACTGGAAAAAAGAATCGCTCCATCATCTGCGCTCCGCCCGTTAAAGGCCGGGTAAAGGAATCCTGTTTCCGGAAGCTCCACAGCAAAAATCTGTCTCAGGGTATGTATCTCCCCCAGATCGTCATCAAATCCAAGCCCGGGCTTTGTAAGCTTCATGGGACAGATACTGCAGAGAATGTAGCTGAACACCTCCTCGGATGCATCCTCCATTTCAATCCCATCCGTTGTCACACCGGGCACATCGTAGGACTGGAAGATCATCAGGATCAGATAATTACCGGCATACTGATAATTCTCGATCACCCTGTCATAGAACCCGTCCAGAACGCCTTCGTCATTAAGTTCTGTCTTCCTGATCTCTTCCAGAAGACTTTTCCCGGTGCCCGGATCCTGCCCATATTGATCTGTAAACGCCATATCGTGAAGATTCCTGCCCGGGGTACCGGAAAGCGTCTTCCTGAAGATTTCAAGATACTTATACATCTCTTCCTCCGGAAGGTTATGGAAGGGTTCCTGAAAGGTCTTAACCTTTTCCTTATCACTATTCACATAGCAGCCTGCAAGCTTCAGAATACTGCAATCCTGTACTGTATCATACAGCGACTTGATTTCATTGATTTCTTTCTTGTTCATATGGAATGTCCTCTTTTTTCCCCAATATCGTTTTATTATAGCACGCATACTATGTCAAGGCAAAGTAAAAGCTCCGGAGTCCGCTGAGCGTCCTCCGGAGCCTCTGATATTCAGTCTACTTCTTCAGCAAAGCATGTCATGGATGATGCAAACGGTGCTGCCAGGGACATGATCCTGATAACTCACCGGTGATTATACTGCCCTCAACAGGAATTGCCGCCATAATCAACATCACGACAGAAGCATCCCATTCCGGGATCAGCTCACAATATCCGCAACTTTGACAGGCTCATCTCCACACTCAACAAACTCGATTCCCTTTGATCTCATTTCCAGGAGAAGAGCTTCATAGTAAACCCTCTCTTCAAAGCTCTGCAGAATAGAAACAAATATCTTTCCGTTTGCTGACGCAACTTCGATCGCGGGAAATGCTCCTGTAGGTATTTCCGTCCAGAATTCCCTTACATGCTTTCCAATCTGCTCCGCTTTCCATTTTCCGACATAGCTCACCGTGTAAGTCGACGAGGAAAAAAAGTTTAATATCCATTTGCCTGCCATCTGCACCTTCGCGGTAAGATCCGGTGCATTAAGGACATTCTGAGCTACAGTACCTGAAACCACCATCTTCTTCTGTATGGTTTCCTCATCGGACTGCAGTATGGTTTTCCCGCGATATACCGTGCACTGTCTGTCAAGAGGCATGGATCTTACTTTTTCATCATAATGCAATATCACACGGTTTGTACAATTATGAAAGGTTTCCGGTGCGTGCAGCATCGGTCTTGCATTGACAACATAAGAATTCATAAGTGGTTCCTGATGATCAGGATGAACCCGTTCGATGGCTCTTGCCATAAGAACGCAAAGCATGATACCGGGACTTGCATCATTCTCCTTGATAAAAGGGAGGAATGACTCCTCCGGGATCATCAGCTTAAAGATTTTTCCCTTTCCCTCCATTTTCTTAAATCCGGAGGTCTCAATCAGGTTAAGTGCCTTGGGACTCGGCGGAATTTTGACTGCATTCAGATCGATAACCGGAAGAGCATCCACCGGATCACGGGTTTCCCTTTCGGTAGGTTGGGTATCCAAGGTCCGGATTCCGGTACTGTCCATTTCGCCATATTTATCGGACAAATAGTAATACAGCAGTGTTGCGAGAACCGGATAGATTCCCGCTCCATCTGATCTTCCGTGATAAAAATCGATATAAAGCCTGTCTTCATTGTAGCAGACTGCCCACACCTGGCCGTTGGTCTCCTCTGAACCCAGAGTGATTTTATCATCGGTATTGATCAAGGCAATCGGTGCCGGATTCTCTTCATAGTAGAATTCTTTTTCGTTCTTTTTCAGTCTGACGGAAAAATACGGATACCTCTTTGCTGTCAGATCAAGCGCCTTTCTCATGAAAACCGGATCGATCATGTGATCCAGGCGAAGGTACAGCCGGACCGTGTAGCTTGACCTGCTGACTGCGTATAACAATGTCGCATCCCCTCGAGTGATTTTCAGGCTTAAGTCAGTCATTTTGTCTTCCTCCTTATCTTCTATGTCAGTAATCCTGCTTATCTTTGTATTGTAACATGAACAGCAATTCCCGGTAAAGAGAATATCTCGAGAGACCGCTGAACGTCACACGGAGCCGTTAATTCCTCTTGATCGCTTCATTCTGATAGCGGCCTTCCTTACACAAAATATACCGATACAGTAGATAACCGGCTTGACCGGTAAGAAAACGGGGTGGTAAGATGAGCTTGCGTGCTTTTGGAGATAGATAATGAAGCATCAAAGATATTTTGTAAATTTTCAGGAGGTAACATGCAGAATCTGGACCGTCTTTTACATCAGAATGACCACAAACCCTATCCCGCATACAAGGCGCTGAAGGGACAATATCGTTTTCCTCTTTATACACTGACCATCGACCATGTACAGGGTGATCCCTTTGCGGCCCCATCCTCGCTCAGTATCCGGATCGGGAAGGCGAAGCACGGATTCCCCGCAGAATACTATACAGAGAAACACAGGAGGATTATGCTTCAGGACCTTCTGCTTCGCGGATTCGGAAGAGAGCTTTCAAAATACAGTCATCTGGCAAAAGGCTCCGGTAAGAGCGGTACTCTTATGGTAAGCCGATGCGGGCAGGCTGTTCTGGAGCGTTCCGCACTTACCATCGACCCTTCGACAGGAGTCATCACCGTCCGTTTCTCGGCAGGTTTTCCTGCTGCAGGACGAACCACCCTGGCCATGGAGCTGAAGAAAATGCTGTTCGACCTGGTTCCTGACGCAGTGGAAAAAAGCCTGCTTTCCCGTGCCATTCCAAAGGAACGGCTGGAAAAGAGGATCGATCTTTCCGATGATCAGAAAGCGATCCGGGATCAGCTAGGTAAAATGGGCCTTGTGGCTTTTATCGCAGATGGAGCGATCCTCCCCCGTAAAAGCGGGATTGACGATACGCCAATGACCACTGCGGTTCCTTTTGAAAGTCCTGAGGAGGACCGCGTCACCTTAAACCTTCCCGGAAACCGTACGATTACAGGATTGGGGATCAAAAAAGGCATCACCCTTATCGTAGGCGGGGGATACCATGGGAAATCCACCCTGCTGCGGGCCATTGAGCGAGGCGTATATGATCATATTCCGGGAGACGGGAGAGAATATGTGCTGACCGAAAATTCCGCCATGAAGATCCGGTCGGAAGACGGAAGAAGTGTTAAGAAGCTGGATATCAGTACATTCATTCGGACACTTCCCAGCGGAAAGGATACAATTTCTTTCTCTACGGAAGATGCCAGCGGAAGCACGTCCCAGGCATCCAATACCATAGAAGCGGTACTTTCCGGGAGCCGCACTTTACTCATCGATGAAGATACCAGTGCCACAAATTTTATGGTGCGGGATGCCCTCATGCAATCGGTGATCCATCCGGAGCAGGAACCCATCGTACCTTTTATTAACCGCATAAGGGAGCTGTATGAGGAATGCGGTATTTCCACCATTCTGGTTGCCGGCAGCTCCGGGGCTTTCTTCCATGTGGCTGACCGTATCCTTCAGATGAAAGAATACAGGCCACTGGATATCACGTCCCTGGCAAAAAAAGCGGCAGCTGACGCTCCGAATACAGAAATACGGCCGGATCATAAGATCTCCGGCCGTAAGGATGCATATAGAGAAAAGAAATTCACCGAAATGAAAGACAACCGCGTTCCCATTAAGAATCATGAGCTTCTGGATACCCGACGGGTAAAGACCCGCGGTTCCGGGACAGACAGCATTTCCCTCAATCATGAATCCGTAGAACTTCGATTCGTTGAGCAGGTAATCGACAGTGAACAGGCGAATCTTCTTGCTCTTCTGCTTCGCACCCTGGAGGAAGACTACTTTGACGGAAAAAACACTCTCCCGTCCTGTGTGGAACGATTATCTGAGGCGCTGCAAAAGGAAGGCTTCCGTTCTGTCCATGGCGATACCATCCCCGGAAATCTGGCTATGGTCCGAAAGCAGGAGCTTTATGCTATGGTGAATCGATACAGGGCTCTGAAGCTGCAATAGTTACTTTACTGGGAAAAACCCCCATAACCGGCGACTGCCTTATCTGTTGTCATGACGCCGGTTCCCACACTGTAAACCGCCTGTCTCAGCTGTATGACTGCATCATCTGTCAGACCGATCACCTCAGGCGACAGGATACGGGATTCCGGGACTGCCTCAAATGCAGCATACATACTGTTAAAGGACAGATCCTTGGTCGGTGCCAGAAGGCCCTTTTTCTGAGCCATCCTGCTCAGTTCCTCCGATGTGATCAGGAATCGCATAAACTCGTTTGCCATGTCCAGATTTCCACTGTCTTTGTTGACGGAAAACTGCAGATTCGGCATGTCAAGGAAATAAGCGCCGTCATCGGATATGGGAATCGGGACAAAGGAGTATTTAAAGGGAGCAGCGATAAATGCCTCGGAACGGCTCTCACGTTTCTTCGTTCCCGAAACGGTATCTCCGGAGCAGGTCATCATAGGCACATCTCCTTCAAAAAAGCGAAGGATCACAGCATCGTAGTTATTTTCAATCTCTGCACAGGCGTCAAGATTCACGCAGCCATCATTCAGTAACTGAAGGATCTTATCAAGGGTCGGCCGCATATATTCACCGGCTGAAGGATCCAGAGCATTTAGCTTTTTCACAGCCTCCGCATCATGCGCTACGGTTCCGCAGAAGAAAGGATACATCGTCAAAGTGAAAAGAGATGTTATCTCCTCTTTGGTAAAGCCCATCATCGGATTTTTATAACCCTTTTCACGAAACGCCTTGCACACTTCCACCAGCTCCTGATAGGTTTTGGGGACACTTATGCCTTCTTTTTCAAAAAGACTGTTGTTCACAAGCATACCGTAGGTGTTTGCGAAAACCGGAACCATCGGGAGTTTTCCGTCATCAGTATTCAGGATAATATTACTGCGGATACAGCCCAGGTCGAGGCCCAGCGCGGGATCTGCCAGATTCTCGGCATGGTCTATGGAAGCCTTATATTGATCACGGCCGTACATCCAGGAGTAATTGACATAAATGTCAGGAGCATCATTTCCGTTCAGGACCGTACCGATCATGTTGCTATAATCATCGACCTTCGTGAACTTCATTTCCACGTTAGGATAGTATTCCTTGAATCGATCGAATTCAGCCTCCAGAGCCTCAAAGTTGTCGTATCCTCCGGCAACGTTGATATGGCTGCTGAGGGAGGTATCCAAAGCCGGCTTAAAACCCACCTGCTCAGACGACTCTTCCTGCTTCTTTGATCCGCATGCGGCCAGTCCCAGAACCATCAGTCCCGCTAAAACCATACATAACTTCTTTTTCATGATCGTTACCTTCCTTCCGTTATTCTGCGTATTTCCTTGATGACTAATTTAATATCGACGGGCTTTGCAATATGCCCATTCATTCCCGCATTCATGCATTCCGTGATATTTTCAGAGAAAGCGTCTGCCGTCATGGCAACGATTGGTATGGATGCTGCCTCGGGATTCTTCAGGCTCCGGATCGCCCTGGTCGCATCAAGGCCATTCATCTCCGGCATCTGTACATCCATGAAGACCAGTGTATACCTGCCTTTCTCCGCAGATCGTATCATATCCACGCATACCCGTCCATTCTCTGCCCGTTCGGAAGTGATCCCGAACATGGCAAGCATGGCGGAAATGATCTCCCAGTTGATATCATTATCCTCGGCTACCAGGATGTGCAGGCCCTGCAGATCAGAATAATCATCCTCCGGCTCTAAGGATTTGGATTCCTTCCCGACAAGATCATTAATCTTATCATAAAGCGTGGAACGGAAAAGCGGCTTGCTGACGAAGCCATTTGCGCCTGCCTCCTTTGCTTTATCCTCTATGTCAGACCAGTCATACGCGGAAATGAGCAGGATCGGGATATTTGTCCCTATCTCCGAGCGGATCCTTTTGACCGTCTCAATGCCGTCGGTTTCAGGCATTTTCCAGTCAATAATGATCACATCGTAATCCCGACCGGAGAGATGCCTGTGCTCGATCATACCGAGGGCTTCCAATCCGCTTTGCGCCTGTTCTGTTGATGCTCCCAGAGACGCAAGGGTGTCAACCGCCGTTTGAAGAAGTATATCATCATCATCCACGATCAGTACGTCAACAGGATCGAGCTTCATATCTTCCCGTTGCTTATCCGCTGCGGGAATATCCAACGTGACGGTGAAGGTTGTACCCTCGCCCTGCACGCTTTGACATTCGATAGTTCCGCTCATCAGCTCCACCATCTGCTTCGTAATAGCCAGACCAAGACCTGTTCCCTGTATTCTGTTGACACGGCTGTCTACCTGCCGTGAGAAAGGCTGATACATGGTTGCCAAATATTCCGGACTCATTCCAATGCCCGTATCCGCAACAACATAGATCATTTTTACGCAACCGGGCACAGTGCTCTCTTCTTCCCGCAGGTCTACACTGACACGTCCGCCGGGTTCCGTGTACTTGATCGCGTTGGAAAGAATGTTGATGTAGATCTGATTCAGGCGAAGCTGATCTGTATACAAATATTCTTTCTCTATCCTGTTGATATGGAAACTGAATTCAAGATTCTTTTCCTTGATCATCGGCTGAGATATATTCACAAGATTCTCCACCGTTTCCACAATGGAAAAAGTCAGAGGCGAAAGCTTCAGTTTTCCGCTTTCCACCTTCGAAATATCCAGAATGTCATTGATCAGTGTCAGCAGATGATTGCTGGCAAGACTGATCTTTCGTAGGCTTTCTCCCGTTGACTCCACATCTCCCAGATTTTTCTCGGCTATCGTCGTAAGGCCGATAATGGCGTTCATGGGGGTCCGGATATCATGGGACATGGTGGAAAGGAAATCGGTCTTTGCCCTATTTGCGGATTCCGCTTCCCTTGCCGTAACCCGAAGGCGCTTGTTGAGAAAACGCATATGGAACAGATCAATCATGAAAAGAATCAGCAAGCCGACTGAAACAACGCCAAACAGCAGCCAGTTTTCTTTTTCCACCCGGAGATTCTCTGCCGGGACGAAACTCAGCAGCGTCCATCCTGCGGTATCGGAAATAGGAGTATATGCAAGGATGCACTCCTGTCCGTGGGAATCAAGCATCGATACCGAGCCCGTCGATGAGGTAATCGTTTCAAATAATTCCTGCGAAGATTTGGGGTCTGTTGAATTATAAGATTTATAGAACTCAAAAAAACTGGAGTTTTTAAAACTATATCCCTTAAGTATATAATCTCCTTCGGAGTCGATCATGGACAGCTCGGCATTCTCAAACTCTGTCTGCGGAAAAACCCATTTCTGCTCAAGCTCCGAAATGGGGATTACCCTCAAAAGGACTGCAGTCTTCTCGCAGTCCGGCTCGCATAGGGTAACTGTATTGCAGAAAGCCAGTGACTGCTCACCGTTCATCGGGTTCGTGTATGCTCGGGTAATGTTGATCGTTTTTCCGATTTCATTCACCGGATTCATAATATTCAGGATACCCACACGTTCATAGGAAACAGCATAATCATCGGTCGTTCCCTGCTTCGGGCGTGTGGAAAGACCTGTGAGGGTGTCGGTGAAGATCAGATGAGCCGAAGCATTTTCAAGCACATGCAAAGCACGGATATACGCCGTTGCTTCTTCCATCGTCATTTTACTATTGTTGATATAGCGTGCCCATACATCACAGATCCTCTGCTCGTCTTCGAGATAATTCTGCGTCACCTGTTCCATGGTGACCGTAAGATTTTCAAAGTGTTCGATCTGCCTTTGGTAAGCATCCCGGCTGGCAACTCCGGAATAGATAACAACAAAGGTTAATATGGCAGACATGATGATCACATTGACAATGATAATTAAAATCTTTTTCATATTCTGATTTCCCGTACTTTTAAACCATCCGGTAGTCTTCTTTTTTCCTTCGATTATATCTTATTTCAGACGAAAAACCAATCAATCTGACAAAAAACAAATGCTTTTTGCAGGAAATATATCCATTTTCCGCTACTCACCCCGGTTGATGCTTTACAGTCTTCAGTATACACCATATCGGAAAAAGCGGAAAGGGGCAGTTCCTGACACACATCAGGAGCCGCCCCTTTCTCACCCGCTGATCATTTTCCTGCGCCGGAATCGGTAAATCCGTAGGTAAAATAAAACTCATCGTAAAATCCGAGACATAAGTCCATTCCGACATTTGTGCTCAGCGCCTTCTCCAGAACAACCTGCCATGATCCGTATTTCCGGTAAACCTCATCCGCATCGGGGCCGTCCTCATGACCATAGGTTTCAAGATTGTTTTTCTTAATCTCCGCAAGGCCTTCCGGATCATCTTCATATGCCTCAAGACGAAGCTCATTACGTCTCCTGCTCACCGCCCTTGCGATCTCCTCAGAGGTTTTGTCCTCTTCCTGCATTTCAGCGATCATGATATAAAGCTCGGACATACTGTTAAAATAATCCTGGCGCTCTTTTCTTGCTTCGGCAACCTGCACCGGATCCGTCCAGTCAATGACATCCACATAATCCTTAAGCCTTGAAGATTCCGGATCAGGTGAATAACCGAAAACCGCATCCGGATCTTCTACGACATCATTCATGGCTGAAAAGCTATCCTTCGGATCATGCGAATACATGAAAACCTTCGCACCGGTTTCCGGCATTTTTGTATCCTCGCCGACAACCACACCACCGATTACCATAGCGCCATCCGGATCAAAGTAGTACTCTTTATCGTCTATCCTGTTCCAGTCTGTTACCATCACACCGTCTGCGGAAAAATAATAATCCCTGCCACCGGCAATCTTCCACCCGGTTACCATAGCTCCGTCGCTGTTGAAATAATACCATTTGTCGCTGATCTTTTGCCAGCCCTTTGCCATCGCTCCGCTTTTTGAAAGATAGTACCATTTCCCGTCAAGATTCTTCCAGCCTGTTGCCATGTAACCGCTGGCGTTGAAATAATACCACCTGCTCCGGATCTTCAGCCACTCACTCTTTGCATAGCTTCCGTCCGCATAGCTGTACCACCATCCGCCGCTGCTGTATTTCCATGTCCCGGTTGCAGCCTCTGCTCGACATCCACTTTCTGCAAAGAACGAGAAAGCCATAAAACTTACAGCCAGAAACACATAAAGACTCTTTTTTAACCTGATCATTCAGTCACCTCCGTATTTATCCATAACAGATCATGCCACGCTTAACGCGGCACACGACTCATTTTACCATAACCCCGGGTTAATCACTATACCGTTTTGATTCAGGCTTACCTGAAATATGATCTCGTGTATTCTGATCTCCCTCTTTGATGTCATTCCGTGATCCTGCAAATAAATGTATTCGTGAAGTCCCCTTCCTTTTCCGCAGAATGGATCAGCTCAGCAGCCGCTCCCTGCAAAACCGTGTAAGACAGCTGATTTTCCGTATTGGCAGGATCAAAGATATCTCCGTTATACAGAGTCCTGATCTCCACGCGCTTTTCCGACTTGGCGTACTCGATGGTAAGCCGAAGCTTCGGATCCGGAAGAACCGGTAGCAGGATCTGCTGAAGCAGTTCTTCGAAGGTAAGATGGATCCGCTGTTTGATCCTGGGCGGGACATCATTCCGGAAGCAAAAAGTGTCTATCTCCGCGGTGGCCCTCGGGAAATCGAATTTTACTCCTTCTATATTGAATTCCAGAACCTTCAGTCTCCGAATAAATCGCCTTGTCAGCTCCTTTTCCGGATGATCAAATATCTGCTTTGGAGTTCCATCTTCATAGATCCCACCTTCATCCACATAGAAAACGCGGTTGCAGATAGCACGGGCAAAGCTCATTTCGTGCGTTACGATCATCATGGTTTTTCCGGTACGGGACAGATCACGGATTACGGCCTGTACTTCTCCCACCATGGTAGGATCCAGAGCACTTGTGGGCTCATCCAGCAGGATCACATCCGGATCCATGGCCAGGGTCCTGGCGATCGCCACCCTCTGCTTCTGTCCACCGGAAAGTTCATCCGGATACTGGGACTCCCTGCCGGAGAGTCCGACCCTCTTCAGAAGCTCAATTCCCGTATCGTATGCCTCCTGATTTGACCGTTTCAGGATATCCACCTGCGCCAGCATCAGATTTTCAATCACTGTCAGATGCCCAAACAGATTAAAGGACTGGAATACCATTCCCATTTTACGTCTTGCCCGCGTGAGATCATACCCGTGGGCCGTGATATCCTCTCCATCCAGAAGAATCTGTCCCCCCGTGGGACGTTCCAGCATATTGATACACCGGATCAGCGTGGATTTTCCGGCTCCGGAGGGACCGATCACGGAGATCACATCCCCGTCATTGATCACGGCATTTACATCCTTAAGGGGTGTCGAATTCTCATATCTTTTCTCTAAATGCTTCAGTTCGATCATTTCGTCTTCACTCCCTTCAACAACGAGCTTCTTTTCCTGTTCTTCGGATTGATGAAACGCTCAGCCCGGTTCACAATCCAGGTCAGAACCGCCGCAAGAATGAAATAGATAACTGCCACAGCAATCAACGGGAAAAAGGCTTCATAGGTACGGCTGCGGATGAGATCACCCGCTTTTGTCAGATCCTGTACCGCAACATATCCGACAATTGCCGTTGCCTTAATAAGTTCGGTGATGGATCTCTTAAAGCCGGGCATGAAATGCGGCAGCGCCTGAGGAAGCACTACCCGGAAGAAGGCCCTCCGATCCGTGTATCCCAGGGCATAGGCGGCTTCCGTCTGCCCCTTATCGATGGCACCGACACCCATCTTCAGCATGCCGAATACACCGGCACCGAATACCAGCGTAAAACCAACGATGGATATGGCCGTCCCGGAAATGGAAACGCCGCTGAAAATGATATAATAAAGGATCATAAGCAGAACGACTGCCGGCATTCCCTGTACGAGCCAGATACAGAATCCGGTGATGGCATTTGCAATCCGGTTTCCCTTCCTGCATAGCATAAAAACGATAAATCCGAGTCCCGTACCGAAGAGAATTGAGAGGATCGTTATCAGCAGCGTTGTTCCGATTCCCTCCAGAAACATTTGCCAACGATCATCACGAATAAAGGTTTTCTCGAAGCTGTCTGTGATGGAGGCCCAGAAGTCCTTATCAACTTCCTCCTCTTTTTCCATGGTTCGGATCATGAGAACAAAAGCTGCGGGATAGTAATCCACAAAATCCACGGCCTCTCTTCTCTCAGCGGTGGCAATGATGGAACCGATACCGATATCCGCTTTATCCGCCTGAACAGAAGAGAGGATCGCGGCAAATTCCATTCCCGTAAACTCTACATGAACATCCAGTTTCTCCGCCATGGTCAGGATCATTTCCACATCAAAGCCCATCAGCTTTCCGCCCTCTCCGGCGTAGCTCATGGGCTCCAGGGTGTCGCACGCGGCAACCCGCACTGTCCCATTTGTCCCCGGCCAGTCCTGCTCCGGAAGGGTCTTTTTACTGTCATCCGCACCTGTCCACTTCTCCCAGAGCTCCTTCTTCTTCTCCTCTGAGATCGTATCATACGCTGCCTGCCACTCGTCTCTGATGGGGCTTCCCTTGGCGAAGGCAAAGCCGAAGACTCCATCCGACAGATTCTTCGGGAACAGGATGATCCCCTTGTTCCGGTTCACCGCAAGGGTACCCACCGCATTATTCGAAAGCGCCGCATCAGTCTTCCCGGATTTCAGTGCCAGTATCATATCCGGATTATTATTGAAGGTGGTAAACAGCGCTACATCAGGGGCCTTGCTTTTTACAAGCTCCTCAAAGGGCGCCCCTGTCAGCATGGAAACGGTCTTCCCGTTCAGTTCGGAGAACTCTGTATACTCCGGAGTCTCCGCATCCCGAACCGCTTCCTTATTCTGTGATTCATCCTCCTGCTGATCGCCGGAATTCTTTCCGCAGCCTGCCAGAAAAAGGGAAGTCAGTATCAGCAAAATCCATATGCATCTTTTCTTCGGAGCCATCCTAACGTCCATCAATTCGGTTTTCTTCCTTCCGTATAATCTCCATAAAATAAACGCTTTTATGGGCATGTAAATAGCTTTTTTCCGTATAGCAAAACTACTGTGGTACAAATCATTATAGGCTGACTACCACCATTTATCAATCTCTTTTCCATTTTCTGAATTGCAGAAGACGCTGCAGTTCAGATACTCTTCCCCGGGCTGTCAAAAGCGCCGCGTTTCAGGGACATTTCCCCGGACCGTAAATGGCCTGAGATATTTGAAAATAATAATGCCGCTAACGGTTTTAATGTGTTATAATGAACCTGTTTTTTGAACCACCGGCCATACCATAATTCCGCTAAAGGGGACTGACAAAAATGAAGGGTTCATCGGTAATCAGTAAAAGAGGAATATCGCTGAGAAAACTGAATATCATCATGCTGATAATAGCGGTTGTTACTTCTGCAGCTCTGATCTTTGCCATGAACAGAACAAACAACCTGTATAAGGAGACACATACGATTACTCAGGATCTTCTGCAATGGCGGCAGGATTCCTATAATATGAAGCTGGCATCGGATTACCTTACCGAGGAGATCCGTTGTTTTGCGGTAACCGGAAATAAAGATTATCTGGATAATTACTTTGATGAAGCAAAGGAAAAGAAAAGAAGAGAAAAAGCGCTGGACAGTTTAAAGGGGTTCCACAGAGATTCTGCAGCGATAAGAAAGCTTGAAATGGGTATGACCGAATCGCTTAATCTCATGAAGATCGAGTATTATTCCGCAAGACTTACCATAGAAGGCTACGGAATGAACGTGAATGATTTCCCCGAAGAAATCAGAAGCGTCAGCCTTTCCGAGAAGGATCTTTCCCTTTCTGCGAACGATAAGAAAAATGAGGCAGTATCGATTCTCTTTGATCATTCCTATCTTACGTCCAAGCAGCGAATCAATGAGGATATGAACGACTGTCTGGACAAGCTGGAGCAGGATGTATATGTTATGCAGAATGAAATGGCATCCAAGCTTAGTCAGCAGGTTTTTATCGAGCATATCCTGACCTTCCTTCTGATCGGAATCATGATGGGCATCGTACTATTTACCCGTATCCTGGTATTTAATCCGCTCCGCAATTGTGTGGAGCTTATCCGGAAGGAGGAGGAGATCCCTCTGTCTGGAGCCTATGAAGTACGTTTCCTTGCGAAGAATTACAATCTGATGTATTACACCGCAAAGGAAACAGAGAACAAGCTTAACTATGATGTAAACCATGATCCAATGACAGGCCTTTTCAACCGAAGAGGCTACGATTTCTTCCTCAACAATGTGGATATGGAGACATCCGCACTGCTTATCATCGATCTGGATCATTTCAAGGAAGTAAATGATCATTATGGTCATGATGTGGGCGACAAGGTGATCAAAAAAGCGGCCGGCATACTGCTTGCAAGCTTTCGCTCACAGGACTATGTATGCCGGCTGGGCGGTGATGAGTTCGCGGTCATAATGATACGTTCCGATTCATCCATGAAGGATCTGGTTTGCCGTAAGGTCGAACTGATCCTGAAAAAGCTTAATGATAATTCGGCGGACGAGAGCATTCCGGCGATCTCCTGCAGCGTCGGATGTGCCTTCGGACGAGTGGGCTTAAAGGCTCAGGATCTTTTTAAGAGAGCAGACAGTGCACTCTATGAGTCCAAGGAGAGCGGAAGAGGTAAGGTTTCTTTCTACACAAACAATACGAAAAGCCAGTGAAATGTCCCTGATGCTTCAGTATAATGCCGGAAGGTCTTCTTTTGTAATGGAATATGGGCTGTCATACACCCTTTTTAACTCCTGATCCGTATTGTACTCTTCTGTGAGGCAAAAAACCTTTGACCAGGTCATATAAGAAGCCCATCTCACCTTTTCCCGGTGAAGTTCCTCCGGATCCGGCAGAACACCGATCTCTCCGATCAGCGCCGGCTTTGGCTTTCCCGGTATCTTCATGAGTTCAAGATATTCTTTTTTTCTTGCTGTATGTTCGTGGGCCGGAGGATAAAGATCTCTCGAAATAATATCTACCACATCATCTCCCGGGTAATACTCCGCCCTTTCGGCATTCCATACCCATATCAGATTTGACAGATCATAATATTCCGTAAATCTCTCATACATGATATGCCACAGTGCTTTTGCCGTATCCGCACCCTTCGCACCCCACCAGAACCAGTCTCCATCCATTTCATGAAATGGTCTCCACAAAACAGGAATACCGCCCTCCGAAAATGGTCTCAGAAGCTCAGCCATATGATCCATATCCGAAATAAGTGCATTGTGTTCCGGCGTACCGGGCACAACAGCCTTATTTGCGTCAAAATCGGTATTCCTCGTAAAAAAAGACTTGGAACGTCCTCCCAGGGGGGAGAACCAGTGCCAGGTAAAGGTTATAAGTCCCTTCTTCTCTGCCCATTCCTCAGCACGTCTTAATGTATCCCTGTTTTCACGCACCTCGATCTGACATTCTTCGTCTGTATCCTCGTAATTGATATTCGGTGAATAAGAAAGCAGCTCAAAACCAAGCAATGCAGGCTCCCTCCCGGTTATTTTTCGGATTTTGCAAAGCTCCTCCATCGCCATTGTCTGTGTATGCTGCCCCGTGATAATCCGATCTCCTGAAATGCGGGAAAGGTACTCCATTACTTTTTTCACACAGGTCTGTGCTTTCGGATTTGTGGAACATGCAATCATATTATCATTCATTTTTTCTACTCTCCCTAATCGGATGATGATGTTACCATTCTATACATAATTCCTGATGAAAGCAATTGGATTCTGTATAGTCTAAACAGCGGGGTTGCCAGGGAAGGATTCAGATGATTCAAACCAAAAAATCAGAAATCAGTTGTAAATACTGTTCCGGAGTGGTACAATCGAAAAATCCTATTCAAAGCGAACCTGAAAAGGGATCGCACTGCAGAAATGATGCTGAAAAAAGGAGGGTGATGTCATATGATGAAAACGAATGATATTATCAGCACGGCCGAATCTCATCTGATCCATACCTACAACCGCTATCCGATTGCCTTTGATCATGGGCAGGGAGTGTATCTGTACGATAATGACGGAAGAGAATACCTGGACTTCTGTGCGGGGATTGCAGTATTTGCCCTGGGCTATGGAAATGAAAAGTACAATAATGCCCTGAAGTCCCAGATCGACAAGCTGATCCACACCTCCAACTATTACTACACGGAGCCTATGGCAAAAGCGGCAAAGCTTCTTACGGAGGCTGCCGGCATGAAGAAGGTCTTCTTCACCAACAGCGGAACCGAAGCAATCGAAGGAGCGTTGAAGATTGCAAAGAAATTCGGATATCTGAAGGATGGTCGGAATGATCATGAAGTGATCGCCATGGAACATAGCTTTCACGGCCGCAGTATGGGTGCTCTGTCCGTAACCGGGAATGCACACTACAGGGAAGCCTTTGGTCCTTTGATCCCGGGAATCCGCTTTGCAGATTACAATGATATCGACAGTGTAAAGGCTCTGGTGAATGACCGGACCAGCGCCATTATACTGGAAACCGTTCAGGGGGAAGGAGGGATCCGTCCGGCAGACCCGGCATTTCTTCAGGAAATCCGGCGGATCTGTGATGAAAATGACCTTTTGCTGATCCTGGATGAGATTCAGTGCGGCATGGGGAGGACCGGAACCATGTTTGCCTACGAACAGTATGGAGTGAAGCCGGATGTGGTCACTGTGGCCAAAGCAGTCGGCTGCGGTATTCCTCTCGGTGCATTTATGGTCAATGATAAGACGGAAGGGATTCTGGTTCCGGGAGACCACGGTTCAACCTACGGAGGGAATCCGCTTGCCAGCGCCGCCTGTGTGAATGTCCTTGAACAGTATAAGGAACTCGATCTTCTGTCTCATGTAAAGGAGGTTGGCGCTTACCTCTATGAAGCGCTTGATGCTCTGAAGCAGGAACTTCCCGTGATCGTGGATCATCGTGGTTTGGGCCTGATTCAGGGAATCGAGCTTTCTGAGGATGTGAAGGCTGCCGATGTTGTCAGGAAAGCACATGAGAACGGCCTTGTTCTGATCTCCGCAGGCTGTAATGTGATTCGGTTTATTCCTCCTCTCATCATCGAGAAGGAACATGTGGACCGGATGATCCAAATCCTGAAAAAGTGTTTCTGAGCACTCATTTCCGGGAGGATTCCTGCCACCCGATACCCTTTTTTCAAAATGGATAAAACGTCCGGACAGAAAGGTCCGGACGTTTTTGTTATCATAACCTTCTCCTCCCTACTGCTCCAGGTAGGTTTTCAGCAGCTTTTCCATCTCTTCTTTTGCTTCCTTCGGCTTCACGATAACGGCATCTCCCCCGAGTGCGATAACCCAGCCGTAGAACTGGTTGCTGACGGCTACATCCACATTAACCGTAAAATGATCTTCATCTACCGGCTGCATATGGACTTCCCTGCCAAACTGATCCACAATGACATTGGACAGATTATTCCTGCATTTCAACGTAACGGTCCGTTCCACACCGTCAAACATCCGAAATCTCTTTTTGGTGTAAAGACCCTTGTCCAGCTTCTTAAACTCCGCATTTCCCTTGCGCTTTTCATCCAGAATCCGGATGTCTGTCATCTTATCCACCCGGTAATACTTGATCTTCTCCGCTTCACCATCATACCCGATCATATAATAATTTTCGTCATCCCAGCAAAGGCCCCATGGACTGATCCTGTATTTCCTGCCTTCATGCCGATATTCCTTTTGAGCTGAAAGATCCCAGCGGAAATATCGGAATTGCAGCATTTTCCCTTCATTCAGGGCCGTGTGGATCGCGTCAATGGCATAATAAATACTCTCGTCCATATTTTTGATCCGGCCGGCTACAAAAACTTCCCTCTCCAGATGTTTTGCCGCATGCCGGCTGGTCAGTTTTTCCAGCTTGCGGATCAGCTCTTTGGTTTTTCGTGCGGTGATGAATTTGGAAGACTGGATCGCATCCACCAGGAATTTCAGCTCGGCGACCTCAAAGGTTCTGGCCCCGCAATGATAGAGAGTTTTGGGACCGCTCCGTTCTGACAGGATCTCGATACCAAAGCAGTTCAGGTCCTCGATGTCATTATAAACGCTCTTCCTGTTAGCTTCGATTCCGTAAGCATTCAGATGATTGATAATCTCCGGCATGGTAAGACTATGCTCATCATCGGTTTCTTCCTGCATAATCTTTGCCAGATACAGAAGTTTCATTTTCTGATTTACGCCCTTAGCCATGGTATTCCCCCTATATTCTTTCTGAATGCGGTATCGTTATTTTTCCGATCAGAGATACCTGCTTCTCAATGTTCAGACCTTTTTCTGCTTTGACCTGTGATACATCTATCCGCAAACGCCAGCAGCCACGCAGCCGCAATGCTCAGCATATATACCAGAACAAGGTAAGGAAAATCCGGAAGCGTTCCGCCCGGTCCCCCGGGAAGCACCTCCCGGAACACTTCATGGATCAGATAGATTTCGTAGCTGATCCCCCCCAAAAACCGAAGTATCCGGTTATGAAACTCTACCTTCAGATTAACCACCAGCAGAATGGAGAGGAAGAGTATGCAGAGTATGATCTGTGTCAGCAGTGTGATGAGCTTCTCGAAATATCCCGGATGCCCCGGCCATTCGGAATAATAACCGAAATGATCTCCTACAAAGAGTGTCAGCGCTGACCATCCGCCGAAAAGGATCACCGACAGAGGAAGCAGTATTGCATAGCGTTTTTCCATCAACGCCCTGATACGCGTCTCATTCCTGGCAACAACCATGCCGACAATAAAGAGAAACATTGTATTATACCACCACTCACCCATAAACCAGCGGCGGTTTACAGCCCTGCTATCATGTCCGAGCATCAGCGATCCGATGATCACCAGAATTGTAAACCCGGTGAGGCAGAGCATTGCCGCCCGCTCAGATCGAATGAACCGGAAGCACACATAAAAAGCGAGATACAACAGGAGCAATACGATCACATACCATGCATTAACATTCAACAGAGGAATCCCGAATATTGCCGTAATGCCCTGCCATACGCCGGATATCTTCCCCCCTGAAACAGTGCAGAGATAGATAACATTTGTAAACAAAAACGGGATCAGTATTTTCAGGAAACGACGCTTCAGGAAGCTATCCAGATAGTTTTCTTCGGCCTTATACCTCTTATACAAACCAAAACCCGAGAAGAAAAAGAAGATGCTGGTGAACAGGATCCCGAAGGAATTCCATACCGTGACCGGTCCCTTATTCACAGCGCCGTAACTTGAAATAGTCTGAACCAGATGATGAAGGATGATCATCAGCGCGGCAAAAGCCTGAATCGCCTTGGCCTGGCCCAGACTCCAGGCTTTCTCGCTGAACTCACCCTTTTTCTTCACGCCGGCCCCGAACACGAGTATCGTGACGATCGCCGCCGGAATAAGTAATAATATATAGTCTGCCATATTCCTCACCCATCATTAACTGATCCGAATCTCGATCCGATATTGATTTGCCTGTTCTTTATCTCGATCCGATATCGATTTATCTGTTCTTTATCTCGATCCGGTCAAGAATTCCCTGTACTCCGACATTCCGGTGCGTCAGATACATTCTCATCACATCCCCGATGAACTCCGCATCAGCTCCGGTTTTCCTGCTTATCTTCTCCGCTCCACATCCCCTGTCCACCAGCCTCATTATCTGCGAAACCAGTGCGTAGGTATCACCGCCGGGATCGTTGTGGGGCTGTGCATTTCCCTTTCCTGCAACCTGCGGCGTATCTCCATTCATCCCGGCCTGCAGTGCGCTTCCATCTGTTCCGGCTTGAGGTACACTTCCGTCTGTCCCGGCTTGCGGTACACTTCCGTCTGTCCCGGCTTGAGGTACACTTCCGTCTGTCCCGGCTTGCGGAGTGCCTCCACCCGGGGCAGCGCTCTTCGCATGCCCGTAGTATACGGTTTTCGGTCTCAATCCCAGCAGATGGTTCCAGCTTTTTTCGATCTGTGTCCCTCTGTGCAATTCCAGCTCGTACAGAGGATTAAGGTCACCCACAAAAAAAGCTCCTTCATCCAGGCAGAGAGAAATGCTGTCATCACTATGTCCCGGCGTATGCAGGATCTGTCCATCTATCCCTGTCTCCTTCAGGATGCCCCGTCCCTCTTCGATGGGAAAAAACCGTACCTCTTCATCCCGTATCGGAACAAACCCGGTTCTTTTCTCTTTTTCAAAAATGCTGTCTGCGGAATGAATATAGGGTTTCTGAAGCTCGGGTACCAGGATCACTGCACCCTGATCCGCAATCTCCTGAGCGATCCCCATATGATCCGGATGAAAATGTGATATCAGGATATATCGGATCTCCTGCACAGGAATTGCCAATCCTCCCATAGCCCTGCAGAAAGCCGGGAAGGTTCCTGCCCATCCGGTATCAAACAGCAGCAGTCCTGAAGCTCCCTCGATCAGATAAGTATTTGTATTCGAATATCTTAGCTCATGTATTTTCATATCAGTTCTTCCCCACAATATACGGAGCTGCCGCATTTATGAACAAGACAGGCAAATCCCTTCATGCCATGATCTTTCTTTTGATTATACAGGAAAAGAGGACAACTTTACAGAGTTATGTGTTGTCCTCTTTTTTCTGCATTCCTAAGGCAAAAGTGTTACCTTAAGATTATCGATCACTTTATCCAGATCCCGGTTTAAAGCATCCCGTTTCACCTGTTCGTAAATCGAGCAGATACCGAAACCGTAATTGATGATGCGCTTTATCCGGGCGTCCTTCAGACTAGAGGGATCGTCGGCCATCAGTATCCGGTTCATGTCTTCTTCCAGGAGGAATTTCACTCTCTTTTCATGGCTTAAGGTTTGCTCCGTGATATAATCCTGATGATTCTCACTGTCATAAAAGAGCAACATTTACCTGTTTTAACTTGTTTTTCCGGCCCTCTTCCGATACAATGAAATCACCGATACGAGGGAGTGTAAAATGACTGACTCCTTATCCTCTTATGACAGTTTTGTGACATTATTCTGACAGTTTTACGAAGATTTCCGGTCAGGAACCATGATATCCTATGATCAAGCAAAAAAACGTCAAAGAATCGAAAAGGAGGTCATGAATCATGAAAAAAAACATAGTCATTACCGCAGGAGTAGTTCTTGGTCTTACAGCCACCTGTCTTACCCCTTTAGCTGTTTCCGCTAATACTGAACGCAGCAGCTTCCCGTCTGCGTCTATCGCAAGTACCACCGAAGAAACGACATCGGAGTATGATTTCGGTAAGCTCTTTTCACTCTTTGGAAAAGGACTGGGGAACTTCGGTTTCTCCGACACCGAGGATGCTCTTCCGGAGGATGGAAGCGACAAGATCTTTGAAGGCGCATTCGTTCCGGAGGATGAAACCAACAAGGTCTTTGAGGGTGCCCTCGTTCCGGAGGATGCCGGAATCGACTTTGATTACGGAGACCTTACCGATGAGGAGATCAAGGAACTGCATCAGATCTTCGACCGCTATGAGAAGATCTTTGCGGAAGTTCTTACCGATGAGGATGTCAGCGAAGAAGAGATCGAGAAGAAGCTCCTGAAATATCAGGATGAGATTGAGAAGCTTGACAGCCGTGCTACCGAGCTTATGAAAAAAGCAGGTTGGGATATGGATCTGGAGGGCTACCTCGGTCTTGAAGGACTCGACTTTACCGATAAAATCGATATCCTCAATGGACTCAATGATCTGGATCTGGGATTTGACGAAGTAGCTTGTGACAGCTTCATTGAAAAGATCACCAAGAGTCTGAACATCGACCCCAATCTTACCCTTGAGGACGTCACCACTGATCAGGTGGTAGATATTGTCGGTGGTATCGTTGAAAATATTGATGCCGATGACCTTGGCAGTATTTTTACCGGACTGGATTCCGATGTGATCGATGAAACACTCAATGAGATGAAGAATATCGTCAGATCCGATGATTTCAGAAATGCAGCAGGATTCATTCTCGATATGGCAGGGTCTCTGATAGATGAATACTAAAACCCGAAGTTCTTTTCTCCGGAGGTGACGAATGGGGAAACTGATATACGCTGCCGACGACGAACCATACATCCTTGATGTCCTGAAAGAATTCCTGACGAATGCAGGCTTCGAGGTAAAGACTTTTTCCACAGGGGATCTGTTGCTGGAGCAATTCCGCAAGATCCCCTGTGATCTTGCTGTTCTTGACATTATGATGCCGGGTACCGATGGCCTCACAATATGCAAAGAGCTTCGCACACTTTCGGATATCCCCATCGTGATACTTACGGCAAAGGAAAGCGAGTCCGATCAGATGCGCGGCTATATGTTCGGTGGCGATGACTATCTGGTAAAGCCCTTCTCTCCTTCTCTTCTTGTGATGAAGATCAAAGCACTTCTGAGAAGAACCTCCATCAGCCCGGAGAGTAACATTCCCTTTGGGGATATCATCTACTCGCCTTCCTACCATGACATCCTCTGTCATGACAAGCCGATCGGCCTTTCCATGACCGAATTCTCGCTGATCGGGTGTCTCCTGGAACATCCGGGAAATGCTGTTGCCCGGAACACTCTTCTCGACCGGGTCTGGGGTATCGAAAATGACTCCGTCGAAACAAGAGTAACCGATGAAACCATACGCCGTATCCGAAGAAAACTGGCTTCCGCGGGAAGCCTGGTTAAAATTATTGCGGTTTGGGGATATGGCTACAAGCTTGAGGAGGGTGATGTCTGAAGATGAAAAATGCCCGTTTCAAGATAGCCGCTCTGGTCGGAGGATCCGTGCTTCTTACACTTCTTATCATTCTTGTTCTTTTCCAGGTCATTTCCAGTAAGCGGACCGAAGAACTGGCCAAGGAAGCGATACAGGCATACTCCGAAGTTACTCTCGGAGAAACCTCTGCCATGCAATATACTCCCACTCTCATTGAAATGCCAAACGGTCTTCAGGGAAATCCGATGCCGGATCATTACTACTCCACCCAGGATCAGATGGTCGTCGAATGGTGCAGAGAAAATGACCCGCAGGATATCGAGAAGCTGACTCTGGACTCTCATACCCTGTACGTCGGTATCGGAAGTAAAAAACCGGATGGTCTGCTTTCCTCCCTCTACGCTCTGGCCGGGGAAGAAGCAAAGGAACTGGAGGAGCTGCTGGATCTGCTGGATCTGCTTCAATATTTTAAATCAAGTGATCCCGTTCCCACTATCGTATATGTGGATGTCACCGCAGAGCTCTCCTCCACCCGGAACATGAGCTTCTTTTTCCTTGCCGCTGCCGTTGTGATCGGCGTACTGGGAAGTATCGAGGGATATCTGATCGGCCGTCGACTGGAGCTCAGCAGCAAGGCGGAAAAGCAGTTCTTCGAGAACACTTCCCACGAATTAAAAACCCCTCTCACCGCCATCCGGGGCTATGCCGAAGGGATTGAGAAGGGTGTCATAAACGATAATGTAAAAACCGGTAAGGTCATCGCCCAGGAGGCAGAGAAAATGAGCCACCTTATCGAAGAAATCCTGCTTTCCGCAAGACTGGAAAGCGGAGCCATGCCTCTTCACCGCGAGACCATCCAGTTAAACCAGCTGGTTGAAGAATGCCTGATGCCCATGGAGGGCGCCATATTAAGCCGTGGTCTTCAGGTGGAGCTTAATCTTTTACCGGCAACCGTATCCGCTGACCCGGACAGGCTGGAACATGCCATATCAAATCTTCTTACCAATGCAGTAAAATATGCCAAAACGAAGCTTTCCCTGGCAATGAACGAAAGGGTACTTATCATACAAAATGACTGCGACCCTCTGTCAGACGAGGAATTAACGCACATTTTTGACCGTTTCTACACCGGCAGGAACGGCAACACCGGGATCGGTCTTTCCCTTTCAAAAGAAATCATCAATCTTCATGGCTGGAAGCTGCGGGCCGAAAGAACCGGTGACGGGATCAGCTTTCTCATTAACATCAGATGATCCCGTTGTCTCACGGATCGTGTTGCGAATATGCAGATACCGCAGATTTTTAACCGGTGTTAGTACAACGATTCTTAAATAACTGGACCGAATATCACACCGATAGCACACCTCAAAAATCCTCAGCGCAGCTAGTTCATATACAGGATGGTCAGCATGCTTCCGTCTACCGCATTCAGTACGATCTCACCGATCTGACCGTTGCTGAACATCTTGAAATCCCAGGCAGGGACAAGTGTGCTCTCCCTCGGATTCTCCTCATTTGTCACAGGATAATATATCAGCATAGCCTGACTGATCTTAAGCTTCTGCCCGTTAATCTTATTAACGTCGATATTCTTTCGTATCACATCCGATAGCGACTCCATCACGGCATCGAATTTCAGAACCTCCGCATTTCCGGTAAGCTCTTCCTTTACTTCGTAATCGATCAAAAATGTTCCGCCGACTACTCCTTTATCCGTAACCCCGATTCTGCCCGCATTGCCCCAAAGGCCTCCCAGATCTCCTGCATGGAACATATCCCAGGAAAAAACATATCCCTCACGCACCGCATTCGGGAGTTCCGGATTCTCTTCATCTTCTTTGGAATAGTAAAATATCTCATTCGTCCGTGGACTGCCTAATTCCTGTCCGGTAACACAGCGAAGATCATCCCTGCTCATATTAAACCCGAGAACATCCTTTGCAAACTGCAGGGTTGCTTCACAAAGGCTGTCTTCTGTGCTCTGGGTACGGTTCGGACGTCCCTCCATGACCTTATTCAGATACACCCCGTTCCAGTAATACGAATTTGCCAGGTCATCCGAGAACCAGACTTCCTCAATATGATCACAGGCCGGTACGCCGATCAGCTCGCCCGGATTTTTCGGATATAAGGATATAAACTTCTCCTCCCCGTCATAACCGATTCCAAGCTGATAATCCGTATTCATGTATTTTCCTTCATAGGTGTGCCAGAAAAAACCATTGCTATCCTTCCAACTGTCAGTCTCGGATTCTTCCGAAAAATTGAATTGAGAGGATCCTTCATGGGAGAGAATGAACTGTCCCGCATCCCATACCAGCCTAAGCGCATCTCCGCCCGCTCCGGAAATCGGTCTTTTCACCTCTTTCGCCGTATCTCCGAAGATATTCTTTACCATCTCAGCCTCTCTGACCAGATCCTCGGAAATGTTGACCATTTTGAATACATGCAATGTATCTGTATCTCTGATCACCTGATTGATGCTTATTTCAACCGGAACTGTGTCTACCATGAAACTGCTTTCCCAGACGGGATTTCCGCCGAGCTGTCTTTCAGGAAGCGGACCCATTTCCTTCCTGGAGGATGTATCGCCCTCCTTCTTAGAGGATGTATCACCCTCTGCTTCCTCCGAAACGGCGTCATTCGTTGTCGACCCGCTCATTCCATAGGAGGTTATCTTCTCAGGTTCCTTTTTACCGCATGCCGAGCAAAAAAGGGCAAGCCCCATGATCACCGCAAAACCCCGTATCTTCTTCTTCACTTTCCCATCCTCCCTATATGATAAATAATCGCCATTGGCCTTATCTTACCAGCAAATTGTATCTAAAATGTATCATTTCGTTCATCTTTATCACTTTTTTCATCGTCAGTTGACATCCTCCCCCACAGGGGGTCTTCTTGTCGGGAGAGGATAAATGGACTTCTCATACTTTACGCTGCAGATCCGATTCTGCCGAATTACCCACTGATCCGATCTGCTTTTTTGCAAGACGACGGTATTCTGACGGAGATATTCCGTATTCCTTTCGAAATGCCCGGTAAAATGCGGAATAATCCCGAAATCCATTGGAAAAACATGCCTCAGGGATTGAACCTCCCGCAAGAATAGCCTCGGAACATGCGCTAAGTCTTTTTTTAGTGATATACTGATGAATGGTCATGCCGGTCTCCGCCCGGAAAAGGTGTGCCAGATAGTATTTACTGAGATACAGCTCTTCTGCGATCCGGTCGAGTGTTATCGTTTCAGCAAGATGCATATCTATATATCTGACCAGGATCTCATACCTCGACTGAAGGTCCGGCTGTCCGTAATTGTCCTGTTCGTACACAATTCTGGTAAGAAGCAAAAGAAGGCTTCGGATACTGAGATTCAATCCTTCCGTTCCGGCGAAGCGATCCGTATGCTTTTCCTCCAGAAGAGCAAGGAGGGCTCCGCGGACCTGATTAAAGGAAAGCGGGTCCATATGAAACGCATATCTTCCTCTCTCTGCTATATCGGGCAGATACCGATACTCTTCTGCCAGATCATACAGATGCTTCATGAAGGGAACACTGATCCAGAATACAAAACGGCTGTAAGTAAGCTCCGGAGACAGAACCTCCGCCCTGTGTGAGACTCCCGGGGGAACGATCAGAAGATCCCCTTTATTCAGAGGGTATCTTCCCCCGTCGATCTCCATATCGACGCCCCCCTCTTCAAAAAAATAAAACTCATAGTAATCATGGCTGTGAAGCTCGACATTTTTAAAATGCATATCCGTAAAATAATATAATTCAAAGTTTTCCTCGATCATATACTGCCGGGAAATATATGGACTTGAATGTCTGTCTCTCATTGTCAACCCACTCCTTTATGGTCAATTAAAACACGGAACAGCAATTTTTGCAATATACATAACAAGAAACAATCTGTTATTCCGGTCCCCTCTTCGGTAGAATCTATACAAGAACGATTGAGGATCTGCACAGGATCTAAGCAGGATCCCTATGGAATGAAAGGAGAAAGGACGGCCGATGATACTGAGAGAGAATGCAAAATATGCGGTGGGGTGTCTTACCAGTATGGGGGTACGAATTACACCGGAGAACAGGATGGGCGTACAGAACAGCCATCATTTCTACATGCAGGCAACCTCTGCAGAAACAAACGTGTGTAACATCGCTTCCTCCCTGGGCTGTCGTACGTTAGCACTGACCAAATTCGTTGAGGGCAGTCCCATAGCCGCCTTCATTCGCTCGGAGCTTCGGGCAAGGAATATCGATTATGAAGGTGTCTCGGTCCCTCAGGGCGGTCCCTGGGGTTACCGGCACCAGTTTAATATAGCCGATTCCGGCTATGGCCTGCGTGCCGCACGGGTATTCAATGACCGGGCCGGTGAGGTTGGAAGAACTCTGTCAGCTGAGGATTTCGACACCGAAAGGATCTTCGGAAGGGAAGGAGTCGGTATCTTTCATATCTCCGGTCTCATCGCCGCCATGAGCGAGTCCACTACCCGCTGCTGCATTACTCTGGCTAGGGAAGCAAAACGTTACGGAAGTCTGGTCTCCTTTGACCTGAATTACCGGGCCAGTTTCTGGCAGGGACGTGAGGCAGAGCTCCGTTCCGCCTTTCGGGAGATTGCCGAACTTGCGGATATCCTGGTGGGGAATGAGGAAGATTTTCAGCTTTGTCTCGGTTTTCAGGGACCGGAGGCCGGAGGGAGATCACTTGACAAAAAGATTGAGAACTTCAAACACATGATCACGGAGGTGAAAAGTGCCTATCCGAACGCCTCGGTTTTTGCCACAACCCTTCGGGAAGTGATCTCCGCAAACAGGAACCTATGGGGAGCCATCATGCTGGCCGGAAATGACTGGTATGTGGAACAGCCCAGAGAGATTGATATCCTGGACCGGATCGGCGGAGGGGATGCTTTCACCGGCGGTCTCCTTTACGGGATAATACGGAATATGGAGCCCGCAAAATGGCTTCCGTTCGGCTGGGCCTGCGGTGCGCTTGCCGTGACAAGCCTGAACGATTATGGCGAACCTGCAGATGAAAAACAGGTGTGGGATATCTACGCCGGCAATGCCCGCGTACAACGATAAGCGGAACAGTAAGACCCAGGCAGGTGCAGGCAGACACATGCAGGCGCGGGCAGATAAAGACAGATGCAGAACAATGCCGGCAGGCGCGAACTCAAATGCAAAGAAGGGTACAATGAAAGACAGGGAGCGAAAGGATATGGAAAGGAAAGCGGATATCGGTATGGTAGGCCTTGCAGTCATGGGATCAAACCTTGCCAGAAACATGGAATCAAAAGGCTTCACCGTAGCGGTTTATAACAAGGAACCCGAGATGACGGATGCCTTTATATCAAAGGAAAGCGGAAAAAACTTTATCGCAAATTACGATTATCAGAGTCTTGTTGACAGTATCCGGAAACCAAGGGTCGTCTTTATGATGATCCGCGCCGGCAAACCGGTGGATATGGTCATCGATGAACTTCTTCCCCTGTTGGAGGATGGCGATATCCTTGTGGACGGCGGGAACTCGAATTATGAGGATACCATAAGGCGTACCGCCTATGTTGAGTCACAGGGAAAGCTTTTTATCGGCACCGGCGTCTCCGGCGGAGAAGAGGGGGCCCTTCTCGGTCCCTCCATGATGCCGGGGGGATCCCCTGCGGCATGGGACAGAGTCCGTCCGATATTTTGTTCCATTGCAGCGAAGACAGAGGACGGTACACCCTGTTGTGACTGGGTCGGGAAAAATGGAGCAGGTCATTTTGTCAAAATGGTCCACAACGGCATCGAATACGGTGATATGGAGCTGATCTGTGAAGCATACCAGCTAATGCGTTCACTGCTGGGGCTCTCCCACGATGAGATGAGCGAAATCTTCCGGTCCTGGAACCGTACCGAGCTGGATTCCTACCTGATCCGGATCACCGGTGATATCCTGGGCTTTCAGGATACGGACGGGGAACCTCTGGTGGAGAAGATCCTGGATACGGCCGGGCAGAAGGGAACAGGAAAATGGACCGGTATCTCGGCCCTGAACGAAGGGATCCCGCTGACACTGATCAGTGAGGCCGTATTCGCGCGCTGTCTCTCTGCCATGAAGGAGGAACGCGTCAGAGCCTCCGCTCTTTATAACAGAAATATCCCCGAATATACAGGGGACAGAACTGCCCTGATTGAAGATATCCGCAAGGCACTCTATGCCAGCAAGATCATTTCCTATACACAGGGATTTACACTGATGCGGTCTGCTGCCGGAACCTACGGATGGAACCTGAATTATGGCGGCATCGCCATGTTGTGGAGAGGCGGGTGCATCATCCGATCCGCCTTCCTGGAGAAGATCCGTGATGCTTATGCTGCGGACCCGGAGCTTCCAAACCTCCTTACGGACCCGTATTTCCATGAAGAAATGGAGAAGCTGATCCCGTCCTTCCGGAGAGTCTGTGCGGTAGCTGTGACCCATGGTGTGCCGGTCCCGGCCTTCACCTCCGCTCTCAGCTATTTTGACGGATATACGACAGAGCGGCTTCCTGCAAATCTCCTGCAGGCCCAAAGAGATTACTTCGGAGCCCACACCTATGAAAGGGTGGATGCGGAGCGGGGAACCTTCTTCCATACCAACTGGACGGGGCACGGCGGAGACGTTTCTGCCGGCACCTATAACGCATAGAGAGAAGGCGAATACGAAGGGGCACCTCGGGAAAGGGATACGATGGGACACCTCGGGAAAGGGATATGAAGGGACAGCATCATGATGAAATTACCGGTAAAAATCGATATGAAGGGGAAAGTTGCAGTCGTCACCGGCGGAACCGGCGTCCTCTGCAGTGAATTCTGCAGGGCTCTTGCCGCATGCGGAGCAATGGTAGCGATCCTTGGACGTTCTCAGGAGAAGGCAAATACTCTGGAGGAGGAGATCCGGGCGGAGGGAGGCCTTGCAAAGGGCTTTTCCGTAGACGTACTTGATAAGGAAGGGCTCCTGCGTGTGCATGACGAGATCTGCAATTTGTTCGGCCCCTGTGATCTTCTGATCAACGGTGCCGGTGGAAACCGGCCCGATGCAACCGCTGACGATGAGTTCTTCTCCCTGGATACCATGCAGGATCCGGAGAAGAAAAGCTTCTTTGATCTGCCCCGGGAAGCCTTCGAGGGGGTCTTCTCCCTCAACATCCTGGGGACTTTGCTTCCGACACAGGTATTCGCGGCAGATATGGCGAAGCGGGGATCCGGGTGTATCATCAATATCTCTTCCATGAATGCCTTCACCCCGCTGACGAAGATCCCCGCCTATTCCGCGGCAAAATCCGGCGTATCGAATCTGACGGAATGGCTGGCGGTGCATTTTGCAAAAAGCGGGATTCGTTGCAATGCCATCGCCCCGGGTTTCTTTCTCACAGATCAGAACAGATCACTTCTTTTGCAGGCGGACGGGACACCCACAGCCCGTACCGGGAAGATCCTGGCAGCGACTCCCATGGGACGTTTCGGCGAGCCCGAAGAACTGGTGGGGGCACTGCTCTTTCTTGCAGACGAGGGCTGCTCCGGCTTCGTGAACGGAGTGGTGCTTCCCGTAGACGGCGGATTCCATGCATATTCCGGGGTATAAGAAAGAATGAAAGATATTACGCTACTCAGTCAAACAGAGCAGGGACTCTCCTCCGAAGAGATCCGCGGGGCACTTCTGGCCTCTCTTACGGGCAGGCAGCTCCGGAAGGTTCTGATCGTACCACCGGACTATACCAGAATCCATTCCAACGCTGGTCTGATCACCCAAATGTATTATCACATATTGAGTGAACAGGGCGTGAAGGTCGATATCCTTCCCGCCCTCGGTACCCACATTCCGGTTTCCGAAGCTCAGCGGTCCATGATGTTCGGAGACATCCCGGCAGATCATTTTTATGTCCACGACTGGCGGAAGGATGTCGTAAAGATCGGTGAGATCCCGGCGGATTTTATATCCGGGATCACCGACGGCCTTTGGAACACCGGCGTTACAGTAGAGGTGAACCGGCGCATCATGGATCCGGAATATGACCTGATCCTCTCCCCGGGGCAGGTGGTTCCCCACGAAGTGATCGGCATGTCGAACCATGCAAAGAATATCTTCGTTGGAGTGGGAGGAGCGGAAATGATCAATCATTCCCATATGATCGGTGCAGTCTATGGAATGGAACGAATGATGGGAAGAGATCACACTCCGGTCCGAAAGATATTTGATTATGCTGTGGAACATTTCCTGAAGCAACGGCCGATCCTCTGGATACTGACCGTCACTACGGTAGCCGAAGGTAAAACCCGGACCCACGGGCTGTTCATCGGAGAAGGCCGGGAATGCCTTACAAAAGCTGTGAAGCTGGCGCAGGAGAAGAATATCAACTTCACGGACCATGCGGTAGAAAAATGTGTCGTCTACCTTGATCCTTCGGAATACCAGAGCACCTGGCTGGGAAATAAAGGGATTTACAGAACCCGAATGATGATGGCGGATGGCGGGGAGCTGATCCTCCTTGGTCCCGGGATCCGGCAATTCGGTGAGGATACGGAATGTGACCGGTTGATCCGGAAATACGGCTACCGGGGACGCGATGCCATACTGAAAGCCTTTCATAACCCGGAGAATGAAGATCTCCGGGCAAATATGAGCGCTGCTGCCCATCTGATCCACGGCTCAGCCGACGGACGTTTCACCGTAACCTACGGGGTCCGGGAGATCTCCGGGCAGGAGATACAAGGTGTGGGCTTCCGATCTTTACCCTATGAGGAACTGGTCCGGAGCTATGATCCAGAACGTCTGAAACCCGGATTCAATACGGTAAATGGGGAAACCATCTTCTATATCCCGAATCCCGCCCTGGGGCTCTGGATCGACCGGGAGAGATTTGAACGGGAGATCTGAGGTAGATGTCTGAGGAAAATGTCTGAGATAGATGTCTGAGGTAGATGTCTAAGGTAGATGTCTGAGGTAGATGTCTTGGAAAGAGAGGAACAAAAGAGATGACATGCTTTATGGACCGGGATTTCCTCCTGGATACGGAATTTGCAAGGAAGCTGTATCATGAACATGCCTGTGACCGGCCAATCTTCGATTACCACAACCATCTTTCTCCGAAGGATATTGCGGAGCATCGCCGCTTCCGGAACCTGACGGAGCTCTGGCTGGAATCCGACCATTACAAATGGCGCGCCATGAGGGCCCTGAATGTGGATGAGCGCTATATCACCGGGGACGCCGAACCCTATGAGAAATTTGCTGCCTGGGCCGGAGTCCTTCCGCGTCTGGTCGGAAATGCGCTCTACTACTGGACCCACCTGGAGCTTCAGCGGTATTTTGGTATCGATATGCTACTGGGGCCGGATACGGCAGAAACCATCTGGGACATGACAGAAAAAAAACTGCAGCAGGACGGTTTCGATACCGTATCTCTGCTGCAGAAAATGAATGTCAGATATCTGTGTACCACGGATGATCCGGCAGATACGCTGGAATGGCACCGGAAGATCCGTGAGGATGCCTCCATCCCCTTCCGGGTCTGTCCCTCCTTCCGGCCGGACCGGTATCTGACAGAGCCAGGGGGAGCCGCTGCTGCCGCCCTCTGCGATCGGTATGGGACCGTCAACCTCGGGGAGGCTCTGGTTCGCGCACTGGACTTCTTCTGTCAGCAGGGGTGTCTCATATCGGATCATGGCTTCTCGGAATTTCCCTATCTTACTGATCCGGAATGTGCCGGATTGCTCCGTACTCTGGGCAAAGCCTATGCGGATCGCGGGATCGTGATGCAGCTCCATCTCGGAGCGATACGGAACAACTCTGCCGGACTTTATGCATCCCTCGGACCTGACGCCGGTGGAGACAGCGTGGGGATGACCACGGATCCCTCCGCATTGCGTGCATTCTTCCGGGATCTGGAAGCCGAAGGGCAGCTTCCGAAGACCATCCTTTACAACCTGAATCCCGCTGACAACCGGATGCTAGCCACCATGGCAGTGAACTATGCTCCAAGGATGCAGTACGGCGCAGCCTGGTGGTTCAACGATATGTTCAGAGGAATCTCTGATCAGCTGGATGAGCTGATGGAAACAGGCGCACTGGCCGCCTCAGTCGGAATGCTTACCGACTCCCGGAGCTTCACCTCATTTCCGCGGCATGAGTACTTCCGCAGAATTCTGTGCCGCAAGCTCGGAAGGATGGTGGAAGACGGTCTTCACCCTGCGGATCTCTCCACATTGGGAAGGCTGGTGGAGGATGTCTGCTACGCAAATGCAGAAAGGTTCTTCTGTGACAGAGTGCACCCACGAACAACACCTTAAACATAAGGGAGACCTTTTCGGTCTCCCTTAATCGGATTTCAGATCATGAAAGCCCCGGTCCGTGTCCCGGCGCATGATGTGCTCCGGCATTATTCCGGGCTGCATTGTTATTTTGCGCTCCGTTATGATTCTGGGCGGCAAGGTTGTTCTGCTGTGCATATAACAAAAGCGCAACAGAGAATATTTTTTCACGCACTCTTTTTTCCTCATAAGGTGCAAATGAAAAACCGCACTACTCCATAAAGAAGCAATGCGGATTTTCTGCACGTATATTATGATGCCGGGGACAAAAGGTATTTTGCCCCCGGCTGATGATTCGCAGCACGCACACTACGTGCGCAATGTGCTGCGAGTACACTCCAAATTACAGCTGGCTGTTGAACAGACTCTTCAGTTTGTAAATGATATCATCCGAATCCGCATTGATGCTTGCGGCTTCATTGATATTCGCCACCTGCTGCAGCTCAGACTTGTCTGCTTCGTCCCCGTAGCTGATGGTATAGATTGGAATGGTAGATTCCTTGATCGCGCCTTCAATATCCGAGATCTTATAGATACCGTTGGCATGTCCGTCACTCAGCAGGATGATCATGCATTTTGCATCCGGATGATCCTTCTTCGCATCCTCGATCATACGGGCCGCGATCACCAGTGCCTCATAGGAATAGGTGTTGCCGTTGGCATAGAGCGAATTCACTGCGCCCTGGAAATACGACCTCTGTGTCAAATCAAACTTCTCAATGGGCAGTTCGATGGTAACCTTGCTGTTATAGCTCACAAAACCGATATAATTATTGTCGTTAATATAAGCTATGCCATTGGTAAGAGAACTCTTCAGCTGGTTCATGGGCTCACCGTTCATGGAACCGGAGCAGTCAGCCACAAAGACCGCGATGATGTCCTTGCCGTTATCCTTTTCCTTCTTGTAGGTGATCAATGCCTGAGTCACCTCCGCACCGGAAAAATCCAATGAAGTGGAATAATCTTCATTTGCATTAAAGCCCTTCTCCGTAGCGATCTTCTGCATCTCGGGACTGAGACAGTAATCCACGATCATCCGTGTGGCATCCTGCTCATCCTGTGTCATGGACGATTTGTTGCAGATATACGCCGGATTGTCATGACGAACTCCGAAGGGGATAAAATCGTAGATCGATGTCAGGTTCTTATCATGAATGTATGCCTGATATTCCGTCAGCATTCCATCCAGACGGCCGTTCGAAGCACTGTCCCGCATCTGCTGAGTGGTGTATGCAACATAAGGGATATTCGCGTTGAATTTCGTGAAATTCTCGGTACCGCCTTCCAGCAAAGTCAGCAGCAGGTTCAGTCCCGTGGCACTTGTCTGAGGATTCGTATATCCCACATTGATCTGACCATCCTGCACTGCCTTGATCACGGAATCAAAATCGGAGTAAGCTCCCTTCTTCACAAGGATCCCGGCGGTATTGCCTACCATGCGGGACTCATAAAGCTCCAAATGTCCGCCGGATGCTATGGCATATTCGCCGAAAAGCGTATTACTCGGAGAGTAGAGATCCGGCACATATTTATTGGAAATGATATAGTCCGCCGCCGTTCCCGACGGAACAGAACGAACACTGAAGGATACGGTCCTGCCGTTCGGCAGCGTGTGTCCTTCTTTATTGAACTTCGTGGCAACATCCACCAGCCAGGAATCATCGCCGGATCCGGCCTTTTCGCCGGAGGTGAAGATCTCGATATTCACCTCGGCACGTCCTTCCACCGCCAGAGGATATTTGCTGATCTCCGGAAGTTCATCGTACAGATTGTTGTTATCAAAGGTCACAACGCCCTTGGTAGGAACTGCCTTATTCACATTTACACTTTTTTCCAGTTGTTCCAGAGACCTTGCGGAATTCCCGTCGCCACTTTTGCTGCTGCCGGATTCCTCTTTCTTCGCCTTTCCGGCGATTACTCCGATCAGGACTCCCAGCATGGCGATCACAAGAATCACACCGATGATCACCATGGTTTTTGATTTTTTATCCATGTCTGCCTCCTGTAATGAAATGTACCTGTTCATGTACTCTTCAATTCGATCATGGCCCTTCCGTACTTCGTGCGTCAGTCGTACCTTCGGTGCTTCCGTTCGTGATGAATCTACTGCAATGTCTGCATTTCCTGCATGCACTTCACCACATCATCCACGTAATCCATATCCAACGACGTGGGATTGGTGTCGATATCCACCAGTCGTTCCACCAGTCGGTTGAATTTCTGCACCAGCTGGTCGCCCTGCCTGCAGAGATTTCTGAGGTAAACCGGCTCAGGCTTCGTATAGTAATCATAGGATTCTATATAAGCTGCCGCGCTGTCCATGTTGGATCTGGCTTGTTCCAGGATTCTCTCATACAGGTCCTGCATGCTGTCGGTTGTAGTCTTTATGAATTCTCCCCGGGATTCTATGCTGTAATACTGCTGAAGCAGCATGTGTACCTCGGTAGAGAAACATCCTTTACGCTCGCATTTTTTGAGTCGTTCCAAAGGTGCGTCAAGCTCCTTCTTCTCTTCCCTTTTCCGCTGTGTCAAAAGATATCCGTTGGCAGCAATGGTGTACACCAGCCAGAGGGACGAGAATACGATCCCCGGCAACAGCCCGTCGGAAACGAAGAGCAGCACTACACTAAGTACGAACATGATCAAGCTTATGCAGTTTACAGCCAGAAAACGACGCATGTTTTTTTCCTCTGTCCCCTCTGAATGAATACAGTGCCTGCTTACGGAATACAGCCTTTTATTTTTGATATCTCCCCACGAATTTCACCATGCCATTATTCTGATAAGGCAATGCTTTCTCAACCATATTGACGTTAAAATGTAATTTATTGCCATTAAGTAAAGTTATCGTAATCGTTTTTACGCTTTTTCTTATCCTGTAATAGTTTTTGACTGAAATATCCGATAATTCCTGATAATAGTAATATACAAATCCATCATAACATGGACTGAGATTTTCCGGATTGATCCTTAATCCTCCACCCTGTAAAGGCATTATTCCGACACCAGTTTCCGTAAAATTAAACAAAACGAATAAGAATTCATTCAGCCTGCTGATCCGTAAATCTCTTTCCTTTCCTATGACATCTCCAACCAGATATCCTGCCATCCCTAAGGTTCCCAATCCTATCATGGAAGCAGTAAATTCGTTACTCTTTGAATAATCAACGATAGCTCCGATGATACAGTTTTCTCTTTCACTTACCCAGTTTGCTTTTCTGAAAATGTCTAACGCTCCTTGATACGTACTAAAATCATCCATTTTTCATTCCCTCTTACACATAATCGGTTTCGTACCCATTCTCAGAAGCCGGTTTTGTCATCGGATCCCGACTCTCCCAAGGCTAAAGTCTTGGAAAAATGTCATAGTTTCCTTACGGTTGCCTTTACCAGTTTCACGAATTCACCACTGATCTTTTCGGCGTTTTTCAGAACCTCTTCATGTGTGGTTCCGACATTATCAACGTTCGGACAGTAGTCAGTGATACAGCTAAAGGAAAGGACCTTCACATTCATATATATCCTTCATAATAATGGACACGGCCATCCATCATGCTTACCGGAACATCTCTTTTGCCTCCATGATCTGCTTCTCGGCATTTTTTAGATCTGTCTCACCGCAACCGGATAAAAGAAGATCCATATCATAAAAATCCGGATGTTTAACCGTCCATTCAGCCTCAAAATCTCTTTGTACTCTTCCTGCAAGCAATGTGCTATCCTTTTCCATGGCATCACGGAAGAATCCATAGAAATCCTTCCGGTAGGTTTCTTCCAGGTTACGGATTCTTTCCTGTACTTCCTCCGGAACCGATGTCATATGATCCAGGATCGGATCAATATACATCTTCCAGCCTGTAATCGCATCTGCTACAGATCTCAGATCCCCTGTAGTAAGTTTATACATATCAGTTCCTCCTTATGCATCTGCCTTTTGCATTTCCTGTTTCTTCAGTTCGGTAAGGCTCAGCTCATCTGTCAAATATTCATCATTTTCATTCGTACGAACTTCTATATTGTCCTGCATGGTAAGTGCTTTCCGATTTGATGTGGTTATATATTCCACATGATCGGCTCCCGCACCGATGATCGTATTGTATCCCATATACGCCGCGAACATTGTCAGATAATCCAGGAACTTTCCGGACTCATGGGAAACAATATAGTTGTAAAGCTTCGGAAATGTCTTTCGAATCGTAGCCGAAATAACAATCATGTCCGACTCTGTTGTAATCCTGGCATGTTCATTGAGAAGCATCGTGAACATCACGGATCCCTTCTCCCTGCCATACCTCCAGCTGTTATGCTTTGCCTCAGCATCCTTTGCATCCGGATTATTATCTCTGGCAGCGGTATATACTCCCTTTCCGATCCTTCCGATACCATAGTAGACGCCTTTTCCTTCCTTTGCAAAACCTGCCAGCTGTTTTGCCTGTGGAATCGCATCCTTTTCCTTTCCGATCACTTTTCCGTTCTCATCCAGTTTATCCAACGGCGCTATGGAATGATAGCATAGTTTCTTATGAGGTGAATTCTTCATCTCCTTACCCGCAAATTCTTCATAATTTACGATTCTCGGATCATTTTTGGACCATCCGAGAGCGTTGAAGAACTTCGTGCAAAGAGCTTTACTCTGGTTTTGATCCACTTCCAGTTTGATCAACTCCGACAGGATTTCTTCAGAATCGGAATCCAGTTTCATTCTTTCTTCATCGGAAAGCTCTATATTCCCGTTAAGCACCTGAAAAATCATATTGTAATTGGATTTAAAAGCAGCCGTTACGTTCTCGGAAGTATTCTCATCCTTCATGGCAGCAAAGTTATTCTTATGCGCATTCTGATATTCCTCCCTCTGACGAACCAGTTCAACATTTACCTTTTCGGAAAGAGAGGTAATGATGGCCTTCCGGATCTTTCCCTTCGAAGTGACGGGATTCTTCCGGGTACTGAGATAATGATCGCAGCTTTCCTTCAGACGTTTCAGAAGCCCCATCCCCTCAACCGCATCGGAACTGTCCATAATGCGGTTATACAACTCCAGATCCGTGGCAACCGCATTGTACTCGTCAGAATTACCGCCTCTGTCACTGTTCTTCAGGAAAACCTCCAGATCCTTCAGTCCGTATCCGGAATAGTATCTTGCTTCTTTCTCGCTTCCCTTCTTTGGTGCACGCTTTTTCAGATTCATCACAGACGCTGCGGAATTCTTATGCCAGGCACTTTCGATGGCGTTCTTTTTCCTGATGTGATCCTCCCTGACTTTGTTGATATCCACATCTTCTTTGGAACTGAGATGTTCTATCTCCGCATTCAGAAAACGGGTATTCATATCCCGATATCCAAGCTCGGTATCGTCCTGCTGCAGATTTCGGTTTGACACCATTTCATATTCTTTTAATCTCTGTTCCTTTTGTTTAAATGTGCGGTCATTACACATATGGTAACCTCCTGCTTTTTTTCATGATATTTCAATTTCACTGAGAGAAAGACCGGTTGGATTCCCGGAAACCAGGATGATCATTCATACCTGAACACCCGAATCTTTTTTTCATATCCCGGGTGGATCAACGCTCTGATGGCCTCCCGTCCGATCCCCTTATGCATCAGGAACTGTATCCTGGCCTTTGACTCGTATTCCGAATTAAGTAATTTTCGTAAAACAAACAGAGCATATAATAAAGCTAAATTATTCTTTGTGTGTATATACGGAATCCGTATGGTGTCATCTGTTTCTTCCATCAGTATCACACTCACGATGGTATTTCGATCCATACAAACCAGACTGGCATCCGAGAATCTGTCACCTTCCAGATACCCATCCGGAATCTGCAGGAGTTTGTCATAATTCGATTCCAATACAAATCTCTGCACGCGATCCATCGGAGCCTTATCCAGCGTTCCGACTTCATAAGCTTTTGGAGGAGCCTTGATCTCCTTGTAGTTTGCAAGGAGGCCCTCAATCCAGGAATAATCCGTGGAGATTTCCTTAAAGCCGTATTCAGACAGAAGCTCCGTATCAATTTCATCCTCTGTTCCGTAACACATGAACGGCATTTTCAGATCCTCCGGAAGATCCATAACCACATGTAGTAAAATATGGGCTGTATCTCCCTCGCGGTATTCCGGAAGGACATGAATTCTTCGTATCCGGATATAATCCATATGGATCTCCGCCGTAAGGATACCCTGGGGCAGATCGGTTTCATCATCGCAGGCGCCGATTCCTGAAATTCTGCCGTCCAGAATACCGAATATCTCCTCGTTCCTCAGGAGTTTCAGGTATTTTCCTATACTCTCTTCCGTAATGATCTCAGTATTCATACACTTCACCCTTCCTCATTCAGTTTAATTTCCGCCCCTCATCTATAACGCAAAATGAAACATCAGATATATCTATGCCCGCTTTCATAACGATAAGCGTTCCATGTGAACTACCCTCCGGGCTATTAAAAAGAGCATACCATATTTAGACATTTTTTTCCATTTCGAGATTGCATATTTTATATTCGCACAAACGCTATTTTATATATATGTTTTAGAAATCTATCTGCATTTCCCATTGATGCAGGGGGGCTTTTCCTCCCAAACAGGAAAACCCGGAAATGTTCTCCTTTCCATTTCCGGGCCGCTTCCACGTGATCAGTATATCACTCAAGCTCACATTTTCTTCCGGTTACTGCCTCAAAATGGTACCTGACAATTCCCAGATCAACTTTAGAGAACGGGCCGGCTTTTGCTTTTATTTTTACTTTTTCTCCATCCAATGTTATATAGAACTTCTGCTGGTTTATGGCTGTCGGTGCCATCATGGCAGCAACCATTCCGTTACGGAACCATGAGGGCATATCTTCCTCCTTCACATTACAGAGTTTATAAGCTGGTTTTGTGCTATGCTTTACGCCGTCATTTTCACCATACCCGAAGACAATCACGCAGACAATCTTCTCATTCTTCGAAGTATCGGCTTTACATTTTCCTTTCCCGTAGGTTCCGCCGACCCAGCAGGAACGAAGTCCCATGTCCTGTAATCCTAAAACGATTTTCTCCCCGTAATAACCGCATTGTTCGTTCAGTCTATCCATCGAGGCATCACCGACAAGCGCAATATAATTGACGGCATTTTTGAATTTTCCGTAATGCGCCAGAAGAGTCTGAAAACATTCCGGATCATCATAGATCGCCTGAATAGACAGACCGCTTTCTGCGTTACATTGAATGACCAGCTCCTGTATCCTGTCGCGTAATTCATCTGAAATAATCTGACCGGTAAACTGTCTGACGCTATGTCTTTCTTTGATCATTGCTTTTATATCCATTTCAACCCCTCCGATCTAATGCTGTAAGGCTACACCTTCTTCAAATACAGTTCCACAACGAATCCGTTATCGTTATAATACTCCACGCCGCCGCCCTGCATCTCCATATAGGATTTCACCAGATACATGCCGACGCCGTAACCGCTCTTATCCTTTGCGGCTGTTCCACGGTAGTACTTCTCTGTGATCAGCGGCAGCTCATCCTCGTCCACTCCCGGGCCGCTGTCGCTGATCCGGATGCGGATAAATGTATTTGACGCATCTCCGGTTTCATCAAAGGACACATGGATGTCCGTCCCCGCATATTTGTGGGAATTGCCTACCACATTGTCGATCACCTGTTCCATACGCAGCTTGTCCATCAGAACAAGGCACTGCGGGATCCGGTTATCCTGAATGATCTTCCCGTAATTCTTCAGGTTCATGAAGAAGGTCTCGATCCATACCGAGCTTTCCTCCCTGGGATTCACCCGGATCTGCTCCAGTTCGTTCATCGTTGCCTGGAATACATTTCCCATGATCTGATTGATGGTCTCTGTCTTTACGGAAATGGTTTTCACCTTTTCCGTCATATCCTTCAGTTCTTCTTCCGTGACCTCTAAAGACTGTCCGGGAACTGCGCTTTCCAGCTTACGCCGGTTCTTCATTTCCAGGACCTCGCAAGTAGCCTGAATGGTGGCCACCGGCGTTTTGATGTCGTGGCTCAGCTCCGCCACCAGTTCCTTCTTGGCCTTCTCCGCAGCTGCCTCTCTCTCCCTGGCCGCCTTCAGCTCCTCCCGCATGAGATCAAAGCTCTCCGTAAAGGAATCCGACAGTCCGTTCTTACGAATTGGCAGCGGGACATCCAGATTCCCTCTCGCGATCTCCGTTGAATAGGCACTGAGCTCCTTCACCGGCTTCACCATCCGCAGATAAATGTAGATGATCAGTAAAATGCCCGCAAGAAGGAGAAGTCCCCAGAGGATCAGTGCTGTCCGAAGGAATCTGCTTCGGTACACCTCATAATCTCCGGCCGAATCATCCCAAACCACCTTACCCAGATATTTCCCGCCGGGCATAAAATCGAGTATCATGGCTTTTCGGCCGTAATACTTCGCCAGTTCCGCATTCAGAAGTTCCTTCGAGAAAATGATCTGGCAGCCGTACCGCTGTTCCAGTTCCTCCACGGACTGCCCCGCTTCATACTCTTCCGAGATCCGGATGATCCGGTCATTATATTCGGAGATATTTCTTTTCTCAAACCTCATATCTCCCGCCAGGATCAGAAGGACCGTCAGAACTGCCGCCATAAGCAGCACAAATGCAATTGTGATTCCACGGAGCTTCTTCATTCCCCCTACTTCTCCTCAAGTATATAGCCCGTACCCCATACGGTCCTGATCCGTTCAGGGTTGTTGGGATCTCTTTCCAGCTTCTCCCGAAGCTTCCGTATATGTACATTCAGCGTACCGTCACTGTAGAAAGTATCTCCCCAGACCTCGTCGAAGAGGGTCTCCTTGGTGACTATGGTATTCTTATGCTCATAGAGACAGGACAAAAGAGCAAATTCTTTTGCCTTCAGAGGGATCTGATTCCCGTTCAGACAGACGGACATGGTCGAGGCTTCCAGGCGTAGATGTCCTTCCTCCTCCGGTGTCTCTTCCTGTTTTTCCGCATCGTTCTTCAGCTTCTCCATCTGTTCGATACGCTTCAGGTTGATACGGACCTTAGCCAGAAGAACGGACAGGCTGTAGGGCTTCTTGATATAATCATCTCCGCCGATACTGAGGGCAACCAGCACGTCGTCATCGCTCTGCCGTGCACTGATGAAAAGGATAGGCAGCTGCATTTCCTCACGGACCCTCCTGCAGACTTCAAAGCCGGAGCCGTCCCCCAGATTGATATCCAGAAGGAGCAGATCCACTGTGTTCCGCTCCAGAAAGGTATAGCACTCCTCCGCACTGCAGACATATGCAGTACTTACATCGAACATTCGAAAATATTCAGCTGTCATTTTCGCAAGTTCCGTCTCGTCATCTACGATCAGACAATGATAATGCATATCGTGCCTCCCATTTTTCGTATGTTCATCATCACATAGAGTATTTTACTATACTTTTATCCGATTCACAATTACTCGTTGATTATTTCCAATCGGGCAGGAGGGAAAAAGCCCCTGTTCCGCAGGTAACGGAACAGGGACTTTATAACTCATTCCTCGGTGATCATCTCCACCGGGTTGAGACGCCTTACCTTCAGTCCGAACAGACCTGAGGTGATAAGAGCCACTACGATGATGCTTATTGACGTGATCAGGATAGCGACAAGTGAAATGTCGAAATCCATCTTTTTGATCCCAAACATGGTGAAGATAGCCCTGCAGCCCCAGGTTCCGGCCGGCTGCGCAAGAAGGATTCCGATCAGAACACCGCATACGATGGCCGGGATATTTGAAAGCATCACCTGGGTGATCAGGCCTCCGGAGGTCATTCCCATGGCCTTGCTGATCCCCATGCCTCTCCATTCGCGGACAATTTTCGCGCGGATCACAAGAGATTCCACGAAAACCACAATCAGCAGTGTGATCACGGTGAAGATAAGACAGATGGAACTCATGGCGCCCATCAGACTCTCCATCGATTCATCCACCAGCTTTTCGATATCCGTATACACATGATTTCCACCTTTTCCTGCTGTAGCAGCTTCAATCCTCTCCTTCAGGGTATCAAAGGCCAGCTCCTTATCCGCATAAATCTCGTAGGTATATTTGGGTTTCGCCGAAAGCAGCTTTCGTCCGCCTTCTTCCGTGAGGATCATGGTCCTTCCCATTTGCTGCATCATCTGGTTAAGACCTGTCAGAAGATACTCCTCTTCCACATCACCAAACTGAAGCTTAATGACATCCCCGACCTTCGCTCCCAGATCATCCGCTGCTGCTGCAGTCATCATAACCTCATTGGCCTGACGCGGCAGACGGCCTTCCAGGATAACGACTCCGTTCAAATACTTCTCCGGCTCCCGGACCGCTCTTGTGAAAATGGCCTGTGACTCGTCCCCGAAGAATACGGTAGGCTCCAAAGTAAACATGGTCTCAACATGTGTTACGCCTTCTACCTTCTCCAGATCCTCCGAAAGGCCTTCCTCAGCATACAGCTGCATCTTGGAATTTGCTGTTCCGGTGAGTATGATCAGTGCATCCGGATCCGTACCGAAATTCTCCAGAAGACCAAAGCCGCACAGCATGGCTATGGTGAGGATTGTCATGATCAGCACCATGGCGATGTTCCGTCCTGCATTTCCGAAGGTTTCCTTCAGCGACAGGGTAAGGGGCACAGGAAGCGAAGTCTTTTCAAAGGAGAAACGGTTTTTCTTATAGTTGTGGGTTCCGAGCCCTCCGCGAAGCGCCTCCAGGACCGTGATCTTCTTATAGGTCCTGCTGATGCGGACAGAGAGGAGTCCCACGAGCAGCAGAATTCCTGCAACTGTGCAGACCGCAACGAGGACATTTACAGGCTGCTTCCAGGTAAGTCCCAGTGTACTGCTGACGATATTGCCGAATCCCCCGAAGCTAAGGATACCGGCCAGAACACCGACGATGCTGCCCAGTCCGGCTACAAGAAGCACCTCCACAGCGATCGCACGCCTGAGTTCCTTCACCGTGTAACCTGATGCCTCAAGGATACCGGTATTCTTCATATTTCTCCGGATGAAATTCTTCATGCTGAAGGAAATGATCAGGAATGCGACGATCAGGATGATCACGGCAAAGAGAAGAAGCACCGCCATCACAACCATGGGAAGGATCTGCCCTCCGCTCTTCATATGCTTCCAGTTGAGGATCATGTAATTAGTCACATTCAGCTCAGGATGCTCCTTAGCGATGGAGGCGGTTTTCTCCTTGTAACTGTTCCCGATCTCCTTCTCCAGATCTTTTGTGTCGAACTCTTCTGTCAGAATGCCGTCCTTCGCCTTTCCCGTATACATCAGGAATCTTCCGGCGGTACCCTCTTCTTCACTTATGATCTGATCCAGTCTTTTCTCCGAGATGAAGATATGGAAGATACTGATGTTCAATGCGGATGCCATGTAGGGATCCTCACAGTAGCCGGCAACCCGGAAGGTATAGGCTTTGTCATCAAATTTCATTTCAAAAGTGTCGCCGATGGGGAATCTGTCGCGGATGTAATAAGGCATGATCACATCGTCTTCCTTTAATCCTTCTTTCGGAATATCCTTTCCGGCATCATCACGAATCTTAAGATCCATATACTTTCGTTCATCCTCAAAGGCTTCACCGAAGAACTGATATTCCTCATAATCATCATTCTTTGTATTCCGGTACTTCGTCGTCACATTCAGAATCTCCGAGACTTCATGATCCCGGAGATTCGGATTCCCGGCAAAGGCTGCATCTCCTGCTTCACGAAGCTGTTCCTTGTCGGAAATGAACAGCAGGACATCCGCACCGTTTACTTCCGTGAAACAGCCATCCATAACCTTGCCCATCCCAAATATTGCGGATACGCAGTCGAAGACCAGGAGAGCTGCGATCAGTGTCAGGATGAAGAAGGTTATCATGTCTCCTTTCTGACGTTTCATATTATTCTTCGCAATGAAAAACAGTTTATACATTTGCTTATCCTCTATTCTCTATACTGTCATTCCGACAATTCTTAGCGTCCGGATATCATTACCATCCCATCTCCGCAAGGAAATCTTTTAATCTCCTGTGCCTCTCAACCGCCTTCTCTTTATCCGGATTCGCCTCATCCTTATAGTCTCCACGGAACGGTCCCAGGTCCACCTCGTCCGTGATCACCCCGTCCGCCAGATAGATGACACGGTTGGCTCTTTCCGCCGCTCTTACGGTATGAGTTACCATCACGATGCTCTGCCCTTCCCGATTCAGATCAGACAGAATGTCCAGAACATTTGTGGTATTCTGTGAATTCAGTGCTCCGGTGGGTTCGTCTGCGAAGAGTACCTCGGGGCTGTTGATCACCCCGCGGACTACTGCGACTCTCTGCTGTTGTCCGCCGGAAAGCTGCGTAGGGAACTTATTCCAGTCCTGTTCTCCGATCTCAACTCTCATAAGAAGCTCCTTAGCCTTTTGCGCCAGGGCTTTCCTGTCCTTGGACTTCAGCAATCCGCTCGCCATAACATTGTCCAGAGCGCTCATGGAATCATTCAGGTAGTTTTGCTGGAAGACAAAGCCACAATGGTTTCTGCGGAACAGGGCCAGCTGATCATTGCTGTACTTTGAGATCTCGATTCCACCGTTCTTACTCTTCAGCTTCTCTTCCGGATCCGCGGCATGATAGGTGATGGTTCCGAGGCTCGGCCTGTCCATTCCCGAAAGCGCATAAAGAAGCGTACTCTTTCCGGAACCGGAGTTTCCCATGATAACCGTGAAATCCCCCTTGTAAATGGAGAGGTTCAGGTTCTTCAGTACGTGCTGCTGTACCGATTCATTTGAAAAGGTCTTGGACAGATCCTTTGCCGTTAAGATAGCTTCCTTTGCACTCATTTTCTTATCTCCTTATCTTCTTACGATGATACGAAAAAACTTCCGTATCCGGTTTCTGATCTTACTTTACATCAACCGAATGCGGAAGTCTTTATCTGTCCCCTGTGTAATTCTTAATTGTTTCTTAATTATGATATCATATCTTACTGCAGATCATCGATCCAGGATCTGATCTCATCCTCCGACGCACCGGCTCCGAAGCGCTTCCGTAGCAGCGGATGCGGTCTGATCCTTTTCCTTACCGCTGTTATTCTCGGTTTTCTTCGATTGTGTGCTCTCCGTCTGAACGGTCACTGCCGCGCCTGTCGTTGCCTGTCCTTCGTTTTTCCCACAGGCAGTCAGTCCAAAAACAAGCAGGATAAACGCCAGTATCGATATCCTTCTCTTCATTCCATACCTCGCCAAAGAGCACATCGTCATTTAAATGTGCAAACATCGGTGCAAAACTCACCCAGTTGATTTCTTCCTGCTGTCTGTACGATTTTCTCTGCCATTTATTCCTCTCCTCCTATGACTCCGGTTGTCCATACGTGCTTCTTGGATGCGTCAGCTCTCTTATTCTGTGCCATAACCCCTGCAAGCGGATGCGGGACATATGGCTCTTCAAGGTATTTCAGTTCTTCATCCGTGAGCATAAGATCCACCGCTTTGGCAGCACCTTCGATATGGTGAAGCCTGGTCGCTCCAACCACAGGAGATGTCACCTTCGTAAGGAGCCACGCCAGGGATACCTCCGTCATGGTCACTCCGTGCTTTTCCGCAAGCTCTGCCACCCGGTCGATGATCACACTGTCCTGCTCTTTTGTCGCATCATATTTAAACTTTGCGTAAGTATCCTCGGCTGCTCTCCTGGTATCCGCCTCACCGGGCTTTCTGGAGAGTCTCCCGCTTGCCAGTGCACTGTAGGGCGTGAGGGCGATATTTTCTTCTTCACAGTACGGCACCATCTCCCGCTCTTCTTCTCTGAAGATCAGATTGTAATGCCCCTGGATCGAGACAAACCCTGCAAAGCCTTCCTTTTCCGCCAGTGCATTTGCCTTTGCGATCTGCCATGCGAAGCAGTTGGAAATGCCGATGTATCTTGCCTTACCAGCTTTCACAATGTGGTTTAATCCGTCCATGATATCGTAGATCTCCGTATTCCAGTCCCACATATGATAGATATAGAGATCCACATAGTCCATGCCGAGGTTTTGAAGGCTTGTGTTGATCATGTTCTCGATATGCTGCTGTCCGGTAATCCCTCTTTCAATCTCCTCCGGTGTCCTCGGAAGGAATTTTGTTGCAACCACAACATCCTCTCTCTTTGCAAAGTCCCGGAGTGCTCTGCCCACATACTGCTCACTGGTTCCGCTTTGATAAGCGATGGCGGTATCATAGAAATTCACTCCCAGGTCAAGTCCTCTTTTTATGATCTCCCTGGTATGATCCTCATCGATGGTCCAGCTGTGCTGTCCTTTTTCCGCATCCCCAAATCCCATGCAGCCCATGCAGATTCGTGATACATTAAGATCTGTATTTCCAAGCTTCGTATATTTCATTGTCTGCCTCCTGCTCTCCCGTTCTGACATCGTGTCAATTTGAATTATAGTGCATTTCTGACACTGTGTCAATATAGTTTTTAAAAAAATCCCCTTCCACTTTTCGATATCGTGGACGGGGATTTCTATCGTTGAATCGGCGCTATCATTTGTAATTTCATTGGCTATCAGATTAAGACATCGTTCCACTAACCTTAGTTCTATGTTTGTCATAATTCTCTCTGCCAACTTGTTATGTGTTCTTTATTTCTCCATTCCCAGCCACTGTATAAAGGCCGTCTTGTCGCTGCTGTTGTATCCGGCTTTCTCATAAAACCGAAGAGTTTCCGGCTTTTTTGAACCAGTCAGGAGCATCATCTTATAGCAGTTTTCTTTTTCAGCTATCTGCCTGGCATACTCCAGACACTCACCAGCATACCCCTTTCCCCGATAATCCTCACATGTCACCACATTCTCAATAAAAGCATACGGCCGGATATTTCTTGTCAGATTCGGGATGATCACGCAAACACACGAAGATATGATCCTGCCATCCACATCATTGACAATCAAATGATGATTCGGATCCTGTATGATCTGCATCCAAGTATCTCTCAAATGCGTATCTTTTTCGGGGATGCATTCCTCATGCAGAAACAGATACAGTTCAAGTATTGCATCCAGATCGCTTTGCTCAGCTTCTCTAACCATTCTTTTTCTCCAATCTCATAACATCATAGCAGAGGTGTTTTTCTATCGCCCATATTGTGACTCTCCCCCCTTAAAAACCGCTTGCACTGGCTTTTCGCTCATGCACGTCCCATTTACCTTTTTCTGTCAAAACATTACCGCAGTCACTACCTTACATTTTATTCATATGCTATGATACGCTCAAATATGACGAAAGGACAAAACCGATGAAAATGAAATCCCGTCTGCTTCTTACAGCTATGTTTATACTCATCAGCTTTTTTGCGAATGGTTGTAAATATGTCTCCAGTTTCAGCGCAACCGTATGCATCCACTCAAATAGTTCAGATTCCGGATCCCTGCAGTTTGGTTCACTGACCGGAACTTATGTGTTCAAGATGAAGCCTGATTCATCAAATACGCTTTCCTATACCGCAAAGCTCGGTTCCGGAACTCTAAAGGTGTACTACGATAATGAGGATGAAAAAAAGGAGCTCTTTACTCTTCATTCCGGTGAAACAGTAGATTCTTCTCTTACATCATTGAAGAGCGAGAATCTATATTTGATCGTAGAAACAGACGGGAAATGTGAAAATGGTGATCTCAGCTTCACGCTGAAGTAATCATGAAATCTATCGGTTGAGACTTATGAAACTCTTTGATAACCGCAAAGCCTTAAATCGAAGCCAGGTCATTCGCATGAATAAAGGTGCTATGATTGATTATATCGAAAAGCTCTGAAATATATAAGACGCCGATTATTTGCCGCTTACCATAAAAAAAGATCGGGGGAAAGTCTTGAAAACCACAGTGTTCAAAAATGATCCTCACCCCCGGCTGTCCGTAAAGCCAATATAATGAGGGCGGGATCATTTTCTTACGGACGCATCCCAAAGGATGCACCCCCGATCCGAAATCAGTATATCATATTTGCAACTATTTAGCACCCCGTGAAAAGCATAAAAATCATGGATGAAAGCTTGCCTTCCAGCCTGATTTTTATGCTTTTTCATGGAATGGCCAAGATACGATGCCTCTCTGGCCATCTTCCTGCTCCGGATGCGCTGCATCCGGAGCAGGGTGGCTGGATAGATCATGCCGGCGAAAATCTTGAATAGTATGCATGAACAAGCGGAACATACCCCAGCTTACGGATATCCGAATAACGGAAGCGATACTTGGCGTTGGTATGCCTTCCGGTTGCCAGTACACGAAAGCAATCCTGTGACAGATGATCCAGTTTTTTCAATCTTTCCACAGATGTAATATAGGAGAAAAAATGTTCGCTGAAGCTTAGTCCATGCTCCTCCGGTATTCCATAAAAATATCTGTTCACAAAAAACGCCATCCTGCTCACGGCTTCATCTTTGGAAAGAACGCCTTCCCTGGTTTTGCGAAGGAGCCGGTCCGCCCGGTGTTTGATCCTTGTGGATGCTTTGATATAGGTGTTATCTGAAATATCCTGGAATCCGGGGGCGTATTTTATCCCAAGAAGATCAAAGTCCTTCCCGGGGGGAATGATCTCCGTCTTTTCTTCATTTGCTTCCAGTCTGAGACTATGGATCAGTTCCATAAGCTTCGCCATATTTCTTTCCGCAGTCTCCCTGTCTTTGCAGATCATGCAGATGTCATCTGAATATCTGCTGCAAATAACGGAGTTCTCCTGCATAAAACGATCCACATCCTGAAGAAAGATATTCTGAAGAAATGTCACCAGAGGATTTCCTGGAAGCACGGAGGTAAATCCCTCTTCCTCTTTTCCGTTCCGGATATACCGGTTTCTTGTGATCAACCACATGATAAAGGAATATAGCTCCGGCTCGTCTGAAAGCCATTTTTGGAGCATCTCATCAAGCAACGCCGGATCTATGGATTCGCCGAAGCTGTGGATGTCGGCCTTGACAACATACATTTCCCGATCCGGATCTGTTTCCCGGATCTGTGAGTAAAGCTGCCGGATAGAGCGGTTTCGCCGAAAGGAATAAAGACTGTCCGGAAAACGGGCATCATTTTTTTCCATCATCATATAAGTCAGATACTTAAGGATCGCCTTGTTTTCAGGTGTGAAACGATATACCTTCCTTCTTCTGTTTGATTGCCCCTTCCTGAGGAAGATCAATGTTGGAATATCAAAGAAGAAATCACCCTTTGCAAGCCGGTCCAGGTCCTGATCAAATCGATC
>JAFXZW010000119.1 GCA_017541035.1 Eubacterium sp.
CTCCGACAGCGTTTCGATGTAATCGATCACCGAACGGTGGCAGGCACATACGCCCTTGGGAACACCCGTGGAACCCGATGTAAAGACAATATAGGCAGGGTCGATATCCAGACTCTTTTTTCTGATTTCCCTCAGGGCCTGCTCATCCACCTCTTCATCCCGGATCTCCCGGAAAAGAAGAAATTCGCTTTCCCCGCCCATTTCCTTTGCCCTGCCCAGAGTCTTCTCATCGCAGATCACAAAACGGGGGGAAAGATTCTCAAAGATCATTCTGACCCGGTATTCCGGCACATCCTCATCCAGCGGCACGTACCAGCATCCGCCGTACAGAACGCCAAAGAATGCATTGACCATATCCGGATGCTTCTGCATATAGACAACAACCGGTTCCCGGTAACATCCTCTTCGGGAAAGGGCACTTCCCACAGCTCTTGCACGGTTGGACAGCTCCCGAAAGCTGATACTGTCCGTACCGTCTGTGAAGGCTGTTTTTAAAGGCACCTCATCCACTGTGCCTTCCAAATACTCCAAAAGATGATTCACTGCTCTTACTCCCTGTATCCTCACTGCAGGATCGTGAGGTAATAATCTCCGTCATTAAAAACCACTTCAGCCGGACTGGTGAGAGGCGTGGCCGGAAGTGCACTGTACCCCAGATCATACAGATGAGGGCGGTATTTATCCACATTATCCTTCAGCTGGGCGTCGGTACTTAAAAATGTCACAAATCCCCTGACGTAGATCGGCGAGGGATCCGAATGATACCAGTTGCCGTCAATGCAGACCATCAGCCAGAAATGCATACCGGTCTCGTTATCCTTCTCCACCAGTGTGCAGAGAAAGCCTGCCCGTTCCAGCATGGCCTGATAAAGTGCCGCATGCGTGAAGCAGTCACCGGGATTTCCGGCCATGGCCTTCAAGGCCTGATCCACCGCATCATGCTCGGTTCTCCCCCGGTTCCAGGGGCTTACCAGACGCACATAACGGAAAATGGCAAAGAGCTTTTCGATCTCCGACATACCCGGTTTCAGAAGCTCAGCCAGTTTCTCATCCACCTGCTTTTCCAGCAGGATCATGCTCTCATAGTTAGCCGGTTTTTCCTCTACCGTTACACGAACCGTCACGCTGCTGGACCGGCCGAAGACATCCGTTGCGGTATAGGTCACCGGATAGATCCCCGGCGTATCCAGATCCACCTTACTGCTGTCGATGGAAAGCTCCGGAGTCTCATCCGTATCCGTCTTCACCTGAATACCCGCCCGGTAGGAAATGGTATCACCCACAAAAACCGTTTTATTCTGTGCTCCCTGAATCACCGGCGGATGCTCTTCATCGTATAAAGTCAGCGTTGCCTTCAGGATCGTATGATTATTTCCCTGATCCTCCAGCAGGATATTCACGGTCTGCTTTCCCTCCTGCTGCATATCCGGATCGATAACAAAACGGATATTCACCTCCGTTGCATCCCGATAGCTGACGATGAAATCCTCCGCATTAACATGATCCTTCACCGTCATGGTAAGATCCCGTGTTTCCCCTTCCGGAGGAATGGAATCGCGGATCCGCAGCTTTGATTCCTGTGTAAACCAAAGCCAGGAAAAGGTCACCTTATACTCTCCCAGCATGGTGCTGGTCCATTGAGAAAGATCCGTTTCACAGGCTATACCGCCCACCGGATTATCCAGGAAGGCCGAAGACTCCGGCATGGGATCACCAGCTTCAACCACCACTTCGGGGCGGACACAATGAAAGAAACGATAAACCAGCCAGCCGAAGACACCGCCGGCTATCAGTAGCAACAGTACCAGCCCGAGGAGGATCCATTTGACCTTGCTTTTTTTCTTTACAAATACTATCTTTTCAGGAGTTGAAAGGGCTTCCATTACTGCTCACTTTATTCATGCATATATTATCAAGATTACAAATTTACCCGGTCACGGTACCCGGTCTCCGTATCACCCTGAGGATCGATTCCTCACATGAACCATCATGCAGGGGCTGTGACCGAAAAAAGATTTTAGCATAAAAAGAGCGCGGTCGCAATACCTTCAGCGGCCGCGCAATCTTCTTTTTTACAGAGCAAGGATCTTATCGAAAATGGCATGTGCCGCATCGAGTTTTGACATCAGAGGAAGCTGCTCATTTCCATCCTTTGTAATGAGCGTCAGAATGTTGGTGTCCACCTGATATCCTGCTCCCTCCTGTGTCAGGGAATTGGCACAGATCATGTCTGCATTTTTCTTTCTCAGCTTCTCGGCGGAGTTCTGCAGAAGATTCTCGGTTTCCATGGAGAAGCCACAGATGAACTGCCCCGGTCTCTTCTTTTCTCCCAGTGTTTTCAGGATGTCCTTCGTGCGTGCAAGGGGGATGGAGAGGTCTCCGTCATTTTTCTTGATCTTCCGGTCGGCGACAGTCCGGGGGGTATAGTCCGCCACAGCAGCGGCCATCACAACGATATCCGCATCCGCTGCGGCCCCGGTCACCTCACGATACATATCTTCAGCCGAAAGAACATCAACCCTCTCTACTCCGTAAGGAGTCTTAAGGGCCGTAGGACCGGATACCAGCGTCACCTTTGCTCCCCGGAGTGCTGCCGCTTCCGCCAGGGCATAGCCCATTTTCCCTGAGGAATGATTGGTGATAAACCGCACGGGATCCAGCGACTCCTGAGTGGGGCCTGCCGACACCACCACCTTCTTCCCTGCCATATCCTTCTCCCGGGCAACGGCATGAAGAATCCTTTCCACCAGATACGATTCCTCGGGGAGCTTTCCCTTTCCTTCATATCCGCAGGCAAGATATCCTTCCGCCGGTTCCACGATCTCATAACCAAATCTTTTCAGTTTGGAAATGTTATCCTGCACGATGGGGTTTTCCAACATGTAGACATTCATGGATGGGCAGATCAGGATCGGGCAGCGCGCCGGCAGAACCACAGTCGAAAGCATATCGTCCGCAATCCCTCCCGCGATCTTTCCGATGATATCCGCCGTAGCCGGTGCGATAAGGATCACATCCGCCCCTGTTCCAAGAGAAATGTGGGGCACATGCACGGCGTCGTCCGGCTGCTCATCAAAGGTGTCCAGATATACTTTATTTTTAGTCAGAACTTCAAAGGTCTCCGGTGTGATGAACTTTGCTGCGTTCCGTGTCATCACCACATGTACATCCGCATGAAGCTTCATCAGCATGCTTGCCACGTTGGCCATTTTATAGGCTGCGATCCCACCGGATACCCCCAGCAGGACATTTTTACCCTGAAGCATCTTCAGCCTCCTTTCCACAGGATATTTACAGATCCTCAAGCCTTCCGTGTTTCTCGTAACGGGTGATGCGGGTGATGCGATTTTCCATATCCACAAAAACCACCTTCGGCGGATTCTCAGCCAGTTCTTCCGGTGTCATCTGAGCATAGCTCATGATGATAACGCGATCGCCCATGGAGACACAGCGGGCCGCTGCACCGTTCAGACAAATAATCCCCGAACCGGGTTCTCCGGCGATAACATAGGTCTCCAGGCGGATACCGTTATCCACATCCGCAATCTGTACACGCTCATACTCAACCAGTCCCGACGCCTCCATAAGACTGCTGTCGATGGTGATGCTTCCAACATAATTGAGCTCCGCCTGTGTAACCGTCGCGCGATGGATCTTACTTTTCAAAGCTGTAATCTGCATATGATTCCCTCTTTCTTTTTTGGCTCCCCTTGCCTCGATTCTTTCTCCCGGCTGTCAGGATGCTTTTCCATCCTGAAATATTGTACAGCGAACCGCCTGAGTCGTTCAGCACTTTATGCTTACACTTCCGTCATGAAATTATCGATCAGTCTTACCTTCTCGTTGATCCATACCGCGATCGCGCAGAGGATCTCGCCCCTGATCTCGGGAATGCTTTCCATGGTAAGTCCGTCTACCAGTTCCACGTAATCGATCCGTGCCATGGGCTCCGACTGGATCAGCTCCCGCATGGCTCCTGTCACCTTAGCCGCGTCTCTCTCTCCGTCCTTTACAAGCTGCTCCCCCAGACGGATGGCCTGTGACAGCACCAGCGCCGCCTTCCTCTCTTCCGCATTCATGTAAGTATTGCGGGAGCTCATGGCAAGTCCGTCCGCTTCCCGTACGATGGGGCAGCCCACCACGGTCAGAGGGAAGTTTAGGTCCTTAACCATTCTCCTGATCACTGCCAGCTGCTGAGCGTCCTTCTGTCCGAAATAAGCCCTGTCCGGCGTAACGATGTGGAAAAGCTTGGAAACTACCGTGCATACTCCCCGGAAATGAACCGGCCGGGAGAGACCGCACAGATGATTGGTGAGACCATTCATATCCACGAAGGAGACAAAACCATCGGGGTACATTTCCGAAGGCTCCGGATTGAAAATGAGACTCGCACCAGTTTCCTCGCAAAGGGCCGCATCTCTCTGCAGATCCCGGGGATAGCTCTCCAGATCCTCATTCGGTCCAAACTGGGTGGGATTAACGAAGACACTGACCACAGTCCGGTCATTTTCCTCCACACTCTTCTTCACCAGACTCTGGTGTCCTGCGTGAAGATAACCCATGGTAGGTACAAGGCCTACCGTGAGGCCCTCCTTCCGCCATGCCGCAACTGCTTCTCTCACCTCTGCTACTGTCTTTACGATTTTCATGGTTTTCTCCTTTTTCCGTCTTATTTCTACCCGCATAGGATCCATCGCAATGCACGACGCACCGGTCAGGATATCATCCGGTCTTACAATCCCTTAGTAACCTCTTCAAAGATCTCATCATCGATCGTGTAATTATGTTCTTCCGCAGGATAGGTTCCGGCCTTCACTTCTTCATCATATGCCCGGAAGCCTGCTTTCATCGCTTCACCCACATTGGCAAAGGCCTTGACGAATTTGGGGCGGAAATCGCTGAACATGGCCAGCATATCCGCATATACAAGAACCTGGCCGTCGCAGCCCGCTCCGGCGCCGATACCGATGGTGGGGATGCGAAGCCTCTTTGAGATATAAGTTGCCAGTCTCTCCGGAACACATTCCAGTACTACAGCAAAGGCTCCGGCCTCCTGTACAAGCTGTGCATCCCGGATCAGCTTTCTTGCCGATGCAAGATCCCTCCCCTGGGATTTATAACCGCCGAATACATTGATGGACTGGGGTGTCAGTCCCAGATGTGCCACCACCGGGATGCTGGCCTTTGTAATGGCCTCGATCTGAGGGCACATTTCCTCGCCGCCCTCCAGCTTTACCGCTCCTGCTCTACCTTCCTTCATAAGACGTCCCGCATTGACCACCGCATCATAGACGCTGGCCTGATAGGACATGAAAGGCATATCGATCACCACCAGCGCATTTTCCGCCCCCCGGGCCACTGCTGCTCCGTGATGGATCATATCCTCCATCGTAACCGATACCGTATCCGGATAACCAAGAACCACATTTCCCAGAGAATCGCCTACCAGGATACTGTTGATCCCGGCACCGTCCACCAGCTTCGCCGTGGAATAATCATAGGCCGTGAGCATGGTGATCTTCTCACCCTTATCCTTCATCTGCTGAAATGTTACAACCGTGTTTTTCATATGCTGCCTCCTTTCCATATGTACGTCCAAACCACAGTCCTCTTCTGCAGGACTCCCCGGTCTTTCACCTCGGGATGTCTCAGTCTGCTGTCGTCTTCCTCCCGTAGATTTCCCGGCCTTCAACCTCAGAATGTCACAGTCTGCTGTCATCTTCCTCCACAGAATGATTTGGTATCATTTCCTGTCAAGTATCTGGCAGATCTCTCCGTAATCTCTCTCCGGATTCTTCTCTTTTGCTACTCGGAGCACTTCCCGTGAGAGTGTCATGTAGACCTCTTCGGCATTTCCTTCCAGAATTGCCAGATGCTTCCGTACCGTTTCTGTGTCGCCCCGTTCCAGAGGTCCGGTGAGCTGCCGTGCAACTCCCTTTTCGGCAATGCCTTTCGCATTGTCCAGGAACAGTCCCGCAAGTGCGCCTTCCGCCTCTTCCTCCGTGAAGCCACAGAGGATCAGTTCTTCCGCAGCTGCCTGATACAGGCCGCAGACAAGATTGCTGGCCATGACAGCCGATGCGTGATACCTCACCTTTTCCTTTGCGGAAATGCTCCTCGCACGAAGTCCCATTCCGTGAAGCAATGTAATCCACTCATCAAGAAAAACCGGATCACCTTCCACAGTGAAAAAGGCCTGTCCTAATGTCTGATATGTATTTTTTCGATCTGATACTGCATATAGGGGATGGATGGAATACCCGTAAGCCCCCGTTCCCACGAATACTTCCGAGGAAAGGGCTCCGCTGGTATGGACAAGAAGCCTGCCTTTCAGCGCTTCGGCAAGAAGATCATTCCGGCGAAGGTCATTGAGGACCGAAGAAATCGCCTGATCACTTACCGTAAGGAACAGCACATCATTTTCCATGACCAATCTTTCCGGTGTTTCGTAGTGCAAAGTACCTGTCCACTCTGCTGCTTCCTCCGCCCGTTCCGGTGTCCTGTTGTAAAACCCGGTAACCTTTAATCCGTGCCGAAGAAAGTATGTTCCAAGAGTACAGCCCACGCGGCCCGCTCCGTAGAAGCCGATCCGCATTTTCTGTAATGATCCGGTCTCATTCCTGCTTTTCACACTGATCACCTCCTTTGCATTAAGGGGCGATGTGCTGATTCATATGAAATTGAAAAGGGTACAGTTTCTTTCGAATACCATCCACAGGGAAGTATATCCGAAAGCTGCACCCTTTTGCAATCTATTTTTCGCATGTATTAAATTTTATACAATGTCATACCTGTTCACATACCCTTCGGAGCCGGGAAGGTAACACATCACTACACTGTCCCGATCCGCAAAAGACTGATTGATGTGGAACTGTCAACCTCTTACAGCTGATCCGAAAGGCCCATTTTTTCCAAAGCCCATCTGCGATCGATGAAAGGCTCATCCTCCCGCAGATCCGGAAGGCTTCCCAGATGCTGCAGGCAGAGCTCCTTATAGAATCCCTCCGGGATCTCAGACACGCCTCCGGTCTTTCCTCCCGCGATGATCTGGATCAGATTCCTTTTGCCATTCGGATCTCTGACATACAGTGTCTGGATGTCATGATCATCCGGATGCTCCTTCCGGTAAACGGAAAGAACATAAATCTTATAGATCTCAATAATACGGTCATCCAGCCCCGCATCAAAGATAGCCAGCTTTTCCCGCAGCTCATTCAGCGAGCGGACGACTCTGACAAGATACTTTCCCTTCCGCAGATCCCCAACCATATCGGAAGCGTCTTCCGCTGCCAGCATTGTCTTTATCTCTTCGGCCCTCGCATCGGAATCCGCATAATAAATGATGATCTTATCCTCCATCTGGTGGTACAGGAACCCGTAATCGATCATGGATTTTTCCCCGCAGGTCGGGCAGACAAATAAAAAAGCAGATTTATCCCGGACAGCTGATCTCATCTCCGGATTCTCCGAGGTATTGATACTCTCCCAGACGCCAAAGGGATGGGGGGTCCTGCAATTCGGACAGGTAACATCGACTTCGTGCTTGATTGACATTTTTTTCTTCCTTTCGTAACGGAATGCCGCAGTGCAAATCTATCTTAACATATATGTCCGCTTTCTACACGTTTCTTTTTTCGTTTCTCTCGTCTTTATCCCGGCCCCGGACCGCTTTCTGCGGCACGTATCATCCGGTCAGCTCAGTCATATCAACAGTTCGTTGTTATTTCATGCATGATGGTTTAAAATAAATACGTTGCATTAATGTGTCTTTCTCAAAAAGGAGTACACAACCGTGTTAGAAAAGATTTTTCACCTGAAGGAGCATGGTACTACCGTTAAAACCGAGATTCTTGCCGGACTCACCACCTTCCTCTCCATGGCCTATATCCTGGCCGTCAATCCGAACATCCTAGGAACCGTCATGAATGCCGACGGTGTTTTTCTTGCCACAGCCATCACTTCTGCCGTTGCCACTGTGATCATGGGTATCTATGCAAACTATCCCATCGGTCTGTCCGCCGGCATGGGACTGAATGCGTACTTTGCCTTCACCGTCTGTATGGTGGATCTGAAGGGTGTGGAAGATCCGTTCCGCATTGCACTGACCGCCGTTCTGGTTGAGGGCGTGATTTTCATCTTTCTGACGATGTTCAAATTCCGGGAGGCGATGATCAACGCCATTCCCATGAATCTGAAATATGCCATCACCACCGGAATCGGACTTTTCATCGCCCTGATCGGTCTGGTGGGTGCCGGAATCGTTGTTTCGGATCCATCCACAACCATAGCCCTGGGGAATCTGAGGTCCCCCTCCGTTGTGCTTGCTTCCGTCGGTTTTCTGATCATTGTGATCCTTTCCCATTACAAGGTAAAAGGTGCCGTACTTTTCGGTATTCTGATCACGTGGGGTCTGGGAATGGTGGCTGAGCTGACCGGCTGGTATCAGGTGGTTCCGGAGCAGAAACTATATTCGCTGTTTCCCTCTTTCACCAATGCTTTCAATTTCTCCGCCCTCGGAGATACTGCCTTTCAATTCAACTTCAGCTGGGCTGTTGATCATTTTGTACAGTTTCTGGCCATCGTATTCAGTTTTCTGTTCATGGATCTCTTCGATACCGTCGGAACGGTTGTCGGGGTTGCCGATAAAGCAAACCTGCTGGATAAGGAAGGAAAGCTTCCGAAGGCCGGAAGAGTTTTTATGGCCGATGCCATCGGAACAACTTTGGGAGCCTGTCTGGGGACCTCCACCGTCACCAGCTTTGTGGAATCCAGTACGGGTGTGGGTGCCGGAGGACGGACGGGTCTTACTGCCTGCACCACGGGACTTCTGTTCCTTGTATCCATCTTTCTGAGCCCCCTTTTCGTGGCTGTTCCCACCTTTGCTACGGCCCCGGCTTTGGTTTATGTCGGCATGCTCATGTTCTCCAGCTGCAAAAAGCTCGACTTTGAAAAGGATATTGCCGATACCGTCAGCGCATACGTAACAATCATCATCATGCTCCTTACGTACTCCATTGCCAACGGCATTATGTATGGTGTTCTTTCCTGGGTCATCCTGAAGGTATGTACGGGAAAGTACAGACAGATCACTCCCTTCATGCTGATCCTCTTCCTCCTTTTCGTCCTGCGCGTCATCGCGCTGATCACAGGCTTCATGTAAGAACACAACGCTTTAACAGGAAGAATACCGTAAGGGCAGGCACGATACCTGCCCTTACGGTGAAAGGGTCCTCTCTTTTTCCTAAACCTTTTCGAACCGGTACTCCTGCTTCACATCAGGATACTTGTCTTTTTCCACATGACTCATAAACATATTGTACGGACGCACATACATCTTGAAATCACCGTACAAAGCCTGATAGACTACCATCGTTTCTCTGGTTTCCGAATGCTCCGCAAGACCTACGATCTTGTAGAGATACATATTTGTCTTCGCTTCCTCTTCCGTAATCATTTCTCTTTTAAAATGCTTTACGATGTCGCCGGCATGCAAACGTCTGTCGTTCATAGAACGCTCCTTTCTTCCGGATTTCCTGCCTTCTGTATCGCACCCTATTATACCTGCCGCCTCACACGGAATCAATCTGATCCTTGCGGGGAAAAGCATTTTTCGATATAATATTTCTGTTCCTTGCGGGGAAAGCATAAGATCATCGGTAGCAGAGGAGATCAAAATGTCTGATGAAAGAATCAATCGTCTGAGAGAAAATATCGCAAAGGTTTACGCCGGAAGCCGGCAGGTGATCGACCAGCTTCTGACTGCGCTTCTTTCCGGCGGACACATCCTGATCGAGGATGTTCCCGGGATCGGCAAGACAACCCTTGCCAGGGCACTGGCCGATTCCCTGACCATGGACTTTGCCCGTGTCCAGTTTACGCCGGATACACTGCCTTCGGATATCCTGGGCACCACTGTTTTTGATGTTAAGGAACAGAGCTTCCGCGTGATCCGCGGGCCTGTCTTCCACAGTTTTCTCCTGGCGGATGAGATCAACCGTACCTCACCGAAGACCCAGTCTGCTCTTCTGGAGGCGATGGAGGAGCATCAGGTGACCATTGACGGAACCACGTACCCGCTTCCGGATCCCTTTCTCGTTGTTGCCACCCAGAATCCCGTGGAGCAGCTGGGAACCTACCCTCTTCCGGAGGCAGAGCTGGACCGTTTCCTGATGAAGCTCTCCCTCGGTTATCCCGGAAAGGAAGAACAGACGCTGCTGGCAAAACGTTTTCTGTCCGGTGCCCTGCGGGAGCCTGTGAAGCCCGTTATCAATACGGAAGAACTTGTTGAAATGATCAATGCCGTAAAGCAGGTGATCTACAGTGACGAACTCATCGCCTACACTCTTGACATCGTTGAAGCCACCCGTAAGGAAAAGGAGGTGAGCTGCGGCGTCAGCCCCCGGGGTGGACTGGACCTGCTCCGTGCCTCCCAGGCCTGGGCATATATCAGCGGCAGAGACTATGTCATTCCGGAGGATGTGATCGAGATGGCAAAGCTGGTACTGCCTCACCGTATCATGCTGACCACCGAGGCTAAGATTGATCACTATTCCGGTTATCAGGTGGTTCTGAATGTGCTGAACCGCGTGAAACGCCCGCAGTAAAGTTGACCAACTCTTCGATCTACACGGGGTCAAAACGGATGGAATCTCTGAAAAAGCGCAAAAGAAGACTCGGACTTCCGCATTTATTCTATCTGCTTACACTCATTGCCGCCATTATCCTTGTCAGTAACCGGGGCGGTGCTTTTTCCTATACTCTTTTCTATACCGTTCTCAGCTATCCTGTTCTTGCTTTTTTCTATCTTCTTTTTCTCCGGGCCGGTCTGCGGATCCATCAGGAGATCTCCACGCACGAACTGAAAAAGAAAGCAGCTGCTTCCTACCAGCTGACTCTGGAAAATGCGGGCGTGCTTCCCGCTGCCGGCATCCGGCTCTATACCTATGAAGGAAGATCCTCATTCGGGGAAGATATGACCGGTCAGGAGCTGACGCTTTTCCCCCATGAGGTAAAGGAGTTTACAACTACTCTTCGTTGTCTTTATTCAGGAAGCTATCCCGCCGGCATTTCCCTGATCACCTTCCGGGACCCCTTTCATCTGATCCGTCTTAGCCTGAAGATTCCCTCTCCTTTATCCGTACAGGTACTTCCCGGTGTCCGCAGCGATCTGAACGACACCGTTGCACGGATCGTGCTGCAGATGATACAGGGAGCCGCGGGAAGCCGTCAGACAGAGCGTGATATGACTCTGGGAAATGATCTCCGTAGCTACATGCCCGGTGACCCGCTGAAGCAGATTCACTGGAAAAACTACGCCCGCAGCGGAGAGCTTTTTGTCCGGCTGCCGGAGGAGAAGGAGCTGCAGATCATTTCCGTACTTCTTTTTTCCAAAAAAGGATATGACTCACCGGAGGATCTTAGCCGCCGCGACCGGTTTCTGGAGCTTGCCGTATCCGTGGCCGCCTTCTTTGCCGAGAAGAAACGTCCGGTACAGTTTTTTTATTACAATGCCGGGGTAAAGAAGATCCTTGTTGAGGATTACGAAAGCATGCAACACTTCTCCCGGGAGATCTCCAAGGAACTGATCCTGCGGGATAATACCATTGCCGCAGAAGCCGGCATCACAAAGGAAGCCGGAAGATATCCCTGGCCCACACTGACACTGAAGGAGGACGAAACGGCCGTTGAATAGCAAAGGAACGAAAATCTGGCAATATCTGCTGGACGGTGCCCTGCTTCTGGCGCTTGCCCTTCCCTTATCGGAGCTTCTGTACCTGATACCCGGTCTCATGCTCCAGAGGGTTTTCTTCCTGTGCTATTTTGCCGCCTTCTTCCTCACCGCCCTTCTTCTGGAAGCCTTCGGCCGTTCCGGACTGACCCTTCGGCTTCTCCCTGCCTTTCCCGTGGCCATCGGGCTGATCTCCCGGGATTTGCCCCTTTTCCTGAACTGTCTTTTTGCTCTGCTTCTTTTTGCTGTCCTTCATCTTCTCCTTTCCCTTTCCTTCCGGAAATGGATCCTGCTTCCCATACTGGCTGTCCTCCTCATCCTGTGGATCCCGAAGGAAGATATGCCCGGATATGTGGCGGGTTCTCTTATCCTGCTCTTCTTCGGACTTCTTTCCGAATTCATCGGAAATGAAAAGAAAAGCTGGCTGCTCCTCCTTGGCCTTACTGCCTCCCTGGCTTTTCTGCTTCCTTCATCGGAGGACCCCATACGCTGGGAAGGACTGCGAAGGATGATCAGCCGCGCAGGAGAAATGATGAGTACGGCCTGGAATAACATTTCCTACTTTTTTGAGGGCTTCGCTGAGAAGGAAAACACGGCCTATATGGGGTATTCCGAAACCGGAGGACTGGCAGGTTCCATCACAGGAGAAGACCGGGAAGCTCTGCAGCTGATCACAGGCCGGAAAACAACCGTCTATCTCTCCGGTGCCACCTACGCCCTGATGACACCCGATGGTTTTCCGGAGCGTCTGGGGTCTGACAAACCTGTTAATTCCTGGCTTGCCATGTATCTTTCGGCCCTTTCCGAGACACATACCTCCCGGGACGAAGTCTCCTGTTTTTCCCGTTCGGAAAGAGCAGACATCAGCTACACCTATATCCGTACTTCGGATCTTCTGATCCCCTCCACCACCTTCCGAATCACAAACAGCCTGAAATACGGTCTCACGGATACGGAGAATAAGGGCTTTACCTATGATCTCAACTATCTGGAACTGGATAAGGCCAGTCCCTATTTCCGCAGGTTTGTGGAAAAAGCTGCGCTTATGAAAGGAACGGCAGATTATTCCGAAGCATCGGAGACTGCATGGAGACTGTATAATTTCCGTCTTTCTGAGTATCTTACGGAATCGGAATACTATGCCGCTCTGGAGCAAAGCAGGAAGGATGCTTCTGACCCACGCTATCTGGATATCTCCATGGCAACGGAGGACATTCTCCGACTTTCGGAAGAGATCACGGCCGGCTGCGGTACAGAACTGGAAAAGGCCCTGAAGATCGAAGCCTTCCTCCGACAGTATACATATGACACCTCCACGGATCTCCGGGGAAGAGAAAACTATATCCAATCCTTCCTTTTCGATGAGCAACGCGGTTACTGTATGCACTATGCCTCCGCCATGGTGCTTCTGCTCCGGCTAAGCGGTATTCCCGCCCGTTATGTACAGGGCTTTCTGTGTGATCCTGATGAAACGGGAAGCGTATCTGCAAGCAGTGCCCACGCCTGGGTGGAAGGCTATCTTACGGGCTACGGCTGGCTGAGATTCGAACCTACTGCCGTTATGCCCGGCTCCGAAGATAATGGATGGGGACTTATGGTTGCCGACAAATCGAAGGAGGAAGAACTACCGCTTCCGGAGGAGTCGGAGGTCATCCAACCACCGAGCCTTCCCGATCCGGTTATCAACCGGAGGGAAGAAAAGGATGGAAAGACTCTGAAGGGGATCATTCTCACCATCGCCCTTTATGTCGGAGCCATTGTCGGATCCGTCCTTCTTCTCATCCTGATCTTCCTGTTCCTCCGCCGCCTGCATTATCACCGGCTTTCACCGAAGGATAAGCTTCTGACGGATATGAAGAGTCTCAGAGAAAAACTGGAGAAGCTTTATCCTGCGGAGGAATCCTTTTTTGACTATTTGCCTCACATAACGGATGAGAGCTCCCGCGGAAAGCTGGAGGAGCTGTTCAGGGATTATTACCGTGTACGTTTCCGCGGTGATCCCGTTACTCCGGAGCTGAATCTGAGGGCGCATAAATCGGGTGATCTCCTTGTTTCATGCCGAAAAATGTGATAAACTTAACTTGCTGAAATCGTTAACATAACAGTTTTCATTCCAAAGCTGCATTTCTCCACAACAGGGAAGGAAATCCGGTTCATGGCAAAAAAAATCCTCAAAACTGAAAATTCCGGTGATCGCTTTAAGTACTTTCTGATCAAGATCCTGATCCTTTTCGCCGGTCTCATCCTGCTCGTTACGGCGATCCTGGATTTTGTTGTGCTGGAGCTTTCCGGAAATGCCATGGAAAAAAATGCCTCCAATCTGATTGCCGCCAATAGCCGCCAGCTGGAGCTGAATATCAATTCTTATCTCGAACGGGCGGAAACCCTGTCCACACTGCTCTTCTCGGACGAAGCCTACTATCTCTATGACGAAACGGATCCCGGTCTTTCCGATTATGACAAGATCAAAAGTGAAGAATTTCTCAAAAACCGTATCGTGGATATCGGACTGATGGAGAATTATTCCGATTTCGGTATCATCTATTCCGATGATCATAAGGTAGGATGGATCTCCCACGGAACCGAGGATCTCTTCCCCAACGGAGGTATGTATGAAGCCTTTTCCGTTTATACCGTCAATTCCCGAAAACAGGACGGATGGTGCTTCGGGATCAACGGCAGTGCGGACCGTATCTACTATGTAAAACGTCTGAATCCCAATGCAATCCTTGTGACTGCGCTCTATACCCGTGAGCTCTCCTCTGTCTTTGTTTTCCCGGAGGAACTGGAGGAAATGACCATCCGTCTCGCAAACAACGATGACACCATTATCTATTCCTCCGAAACCAGTGAGATCGGAAAGACACTTCCGAAGGAGATCTCTTTCGCGTCCTCCGATTCCGATTACATCATTAATTCCAATGTCTGCAGCAACGGGTGGCGTGTTATCTGCTCCGTTCCCACAGACTTCATCCTGCGTGAAAATCACAGACTCCGTACCATTACCCTGCTGATCTCTCTGGGTATGGCTGTCCTGATACTGATTGCTGGCCTCTTCCTGATCACCCGGCTTTCCCGCCCCATGGACGGCATGGTTACTTCCCTGCAGAATATGGCCGAGTTTGACCGTCTGTCCGGAGCCATGAATAAAGGAGCTTTTCAGGAAATGGCAGAAACTATCCTCTCGCAGGCCTCCGATGACCATGTTCACATTTTTGTCATGCTGGATGTGGATAATTTCAAACAGGTCAATGACAAGAAAGGCCACATCTACGGTGACCAGGTGATTGCCCGTTTCGGACGTCTTATCCGAAAGCTATATCGGAAGGATAACTCCGACAGGGAAACCCTCATCGGGCGCCTGGGCGGTGATGAATTTGCCCTGTATACCGACTGCATCGGTGTCAGTCACAAGGACGTGATTCAGGCCGTGCGGGAACAGATGGATCAGGTGCTTTCGGCATTTGAAAATGAATTTGAAAAAGAGAAGGAAAGTTGCGGCATCTCCCTCTCTGCCGGTGTCTATGTTGCTGACGGCTCAGGGATCAGTTTCCGGGAGCTTTATGAGCATGCGGATGCCGCCCTCTACACTTCAAAACAGTCCGGTAAGGCACAGTATACATTGACGGAAGCAAAGGAGGGTTGATCATGAATCAGAATAACCGGGCACATGTCATCCGCTTCGCTTTTATCATTCTTGCTATAGCCGGTATCATTTTCGCGGCGGTATTCTTTATCCTTCGGAAAAACAGGAAAACCGCCGAGATCAACCAGGCGAAGACACATATCCAAATGTCCTGGTGGGGAAATGACGGACGCCATATGTACACCATGGAGGGTGTGGATCTCTTTCAGGAAAAGAATCCGGAGATTGATGTATCCTACCGTTACGGAGAATGGAACGGCTACGAAAAGCGTACCAAGGTATGGATGGAATCCCACAATGAGGCGGATGTCATGCAGATCAATTACGCATGGCTGAATGTTTATTCCCCTGACGGAACGGGTTTCTATGATCTGAGCACCCTTTCCGATATACTGGATCTGACCAATTTCACGGAAGAAGAACTCTCCTATGGCACAAAGAACGGAAAGCTCAATGCACTGCCCATTGCCATGAACACACACACCTTCTATTACAATCAGGACATACTGGATCAGTACGGTCTCTCCGTGCCGAAGACCTGGGACGACCTGTTCACCATGGCAGAGAAGCTGGCACCTGACGGAAAATATGTCTGGGGGATTGCGAAGAAGCATCTCTTCCTGCTGATGATCGCCTACTATGAGCAAAGCTTCGGAAAGCCTTTCTTCAATCAGGACGGAACTCTTGCGGCAGATGCGAAAGGAATGGAATTCATTCTCACATTTTATAAAAAACTCCGGGATTCCCATGTGATCTGTCCCATTGAAGATTCCTTTGACCGGGCAAAATACATGTCGGGCGAATATGTGGGAACCATGTGCTGGATCAGCGATACAAAGCTCTACTGTGACGGACTGGCCGAAACCGGCGTCAACGTCACCCGCGGGAGCTATCCGAAGCTGGAGGGTGCCACTCTCTCCGGCTGGTATATCAAGCCTGCTACCATGTGGGCCATCAGCAAAGATACGGAACACCCGCAGGAGGCGGCGAAACTTCTGAACTATCTCCTTAATGATCCGGAGATGGCCAGGCTGCAGAAAACGGAAAAAGGCGTTCCTGTCAGCAACGCTGCCGTAACCGCGCTGAACGAGGAAGGCCTTTCCGAAACCAATGAATATAAAGCCATTCAGGAAATGAACGAACATCAGGAGGATCTTCACCTGATCATTCCGAACATGGAAAAGGAAAGCATCATCGATGCCTTTAAGTCCACTGCGGACGATTATCTCTATGATAAAACCTCCGCTGCGGAATGTGCGCAGAAAATCTGTGATGCGATCAATGCCGTTATTAACGGTTAGTCTGGGGACATCCGTATCCGGAAAAAACCGGCTGCAATCTGCAGCCGGTTTTTCAGTCTGACACACCGCCGGATATGAACCTCTCAGTGTAAGGGCGAATGCTATGCCCAGGGATCAGCACTGACAGGGATACGGATATCCACCATCAGGATCTGTTCCCACAGGAACCACTGTCCCGTGGAGGGCTTATTTCTAAGGGTCACAGGTCGCGGAGAATCCGCTCCCCCACTGAACACATCAAACTTCCTGTATCCGGGATCTGCCATCTGGGAAAAGGAATCCTGGCATCTCACTGTAAAAGGCGAAGATGGTGTATAATCATTCGTCGGAACCGCCTCTTCAAGATAGGACCTGGCGATGTAAAGCTTACCACCGCCCAGTCTTTCCTTCAGAAACTGCTTTTCAAAGGCTGACAACGGACGCGGTCCACGCAGGAAATCCATCATCCGATAGCACTCCTCCGGACTTTTTTCATAAGCAAGCAGTGCAGCCACCGTCATGGCCACAACCGCCTCCGGCTGCGTCAGCGCCGCTTCGGGCAGCGCTGCCATTTCGTCATAGCTTGTTGGGAAAGAACTGAGTGTCACTCTGTATTCCATTTCTGATACCCCTCCTATTCTGAAAATATGTTTTTTTTTAACACTTTCTACAGCGGAACTATCCGATTATCATGGGGCCACCCTGTGGCTGGCGGACCTGGAGCTTCTCCTGCAGACGTATCTTATCCGAATCTTTTCGCTGTTTTGCCTGCTTCAGTCCTTCAATAACATAATCGCGATTTTCCTGTAATCAATTTGACTGCTGCTTCAGATCATCAAACGCATTCTATCAAAACATCTGTCACAGAAATATCACACCCGATTTCTTTCACGACCCTCTCAATTCCTCCAGATCCCGCTTCAGATCCTGCAGACAACGGCTGACACACATTTCTGTTGCAGGGTGCTCCCGATGCCTGTCCATATAATCAATGATCCGGACACAGCCAAGGATACGTGCCTTTCTCACTGTATCCTCCATCGTCTTCCGGTCAATCTCATCGAGATACAGTTCAAATGTCCGGTCTGATATATAGGCCGCCGTGTCAACATCGATCCCGAGGATCTCCGCTGCCACCGGATCAATGGAAGGGAACTGACGGTAGGACACATAGACGGTAGACAGCTCAAAGATCGGATCTCCTGTACATAGCGTATCCATATCAATGAGCATCAGTCCTTCCCCGGCGACCATGATATTCTTCAAATGAAAGTCCGCATGAAGGATCGTCATCCGGTCCGGCACATCATTTACAAGTCTTTGCAGCCGGCTGAATAACTCATCCGGTAGCTCCCCCTTTACCTTCTCAAGCCATCCCAGGGTCTGCTGTTTCATATCCGGAAGTTCACCCTTTCCGGCTTCCACCGCGTGGACCCGCTTCATCAGCTCCACCGACTGTCGGATGAAGTCCTCCAGATTCTCATGTGCTTCCCCGATATAATCCACGGATGAGGTTGCATCCAGCAATTCAAATACCGTGCCATACTGCTCACCCACACGGACGATGTCAAATGGGATCGCGGTTGGTACCCCTTTAACGAATGCCCATCTGGCCAGCTCCCGCTCCTTTTTGATCCTGTCCAGGGATATATCCGGATGATAAACCTTCACCAGCATATCCGGTGCGATCCGGTAAACGATCCCATGCGCTCCTCTGCCAATCTCAGGACAGGCCTCAATACTGATCCTTCGAAGCTCCTTCTCCTTTTTTACTATCCCTTCTGTCTCACTCATATCTGTTCTCCCGTAAAAAGAAATTGTTTACCGGTTTGTCCGTAGCGAAGTTATTTTTTCTTCATATAATGGCTGATATTATATTTCTCTCTGTCCTGTGTGATATTTCCATATTCGATGGCTTCAAAGGGGCAGTTCCCGATACATGCCATACAGTGGGAACAGGGTTTCTTCCACACCGGATGCCGGTCCACCATTTCAATATTATTCAGCGGGCACAACCGGGCACATTTTCCGCATCCGATGCATTTCTCCGTGGTATAAAAAGGCCGGGAACTTTGCATCAACCTGGTCCATACGGGAACAAAGGGATACGTCACGATCTTCTCAAACTGGAAGATATAACGTGCCCGCAGGATCCCGCCCCTCCGGATCACATGAGCGATCCGGGGAATCTCCTTTACAGCTTCCTTAAGCCGCCGTCTTGCCTCTTCCGGAGGATTCATATCATAGAGTCTTCCGGCGATATAGTTTCTGGGCATCTTCACCTCTGCCCGTCCCATATAGATCATTTTTTTCCTGCGGGTCAGTCTCTTCATGATCGTAGAACTGATTCCCGCATACCCTCCGCTGGAAAAGACGAAGTAAACCTGCCGGTTTCCGGCGAGTCTTACCCTCTTCAGATATTTCACAAGAAAGACCGGTGGCTCACAAACATATACGGGAGAACAGATCACAAAAGGTTTTTCGGAGTATATCTCGGAATAGTCTTTTGTCCGGATCCTTTCCAGTAGATCCAAGGTCTCGTCCCCAAGCCTCTTTGCGATCTGCTGTGCCATAAATTTCGTATTTCCTGTAGCTGAATAATAAAGTACCATATCTTCCTCCCCGCTCATTGAGTCGATCAAATGTCCCAAGTATCAACATAATTTCATGTTACCAATTTTTCTTTCAATAATCCAGTTTTTTCGTGTTCCCGGGCACAAAAAATGACGCAGCTTTCCATGACTCAGGATATCTGGCATCCGCCAATTTCATTACGATGAAAAAAGAAAAAATGATCTTCCGTGAAGCTAAGTCCGGCATCGGGATTGATGCAAAAAAAAGAGAAAACCGGAGCTTATCTCCGGCTTTCTCTTCTCTGTTTATTGATTCATTATTCTGTTGTCAGAAGTTTCACATTCCTGAATATTACGCCGTCAGGTATACCATATTTCCATCTGCCAGATTCTCAAGCTTTGACGTGATGCATACCGTCCTCGACAGATATCCGACTTCGCGTGAATCCTTGTTCTTTTCGTTCAGTCTGATGCCGTAGAAGTAATAGGAATTATGAACACCTATGTTCATGTTTGCGCTGCGGACACCGCCCTTATCAACCATCAGATAATCTCTGGCGTTTAATGAACCGTAGCCGATATACTGCAGGAACTCCTGGAAGGTTTTGTTCGGGTATGTATTCTTTACATATTTTACAATGTATTCCATCTGCGTCTTGCTGAGTGCCTTTCCTCCTATGATGTCCTTCAGCTGCTTCTTATTTGAGAAGTCTACTTTACCAATGTCTTTCGATAATGTGATATCCTTCTGAGTGCCACCGGAGCGGTCGTAGAATGTGCGCGGATTGTAGGATTGATATTTATCCAGTGCTTCATTTACCTTGACCACCTGTTCCAGAATGCTTTTCATCTTATACTCACAATATTCCGCATCACACTTGGAGGATGGTGTATTAAGGCGGATCAGATGGTTCTTCTCTGCCAGGAGGCAGTTGATCAGCTGAGCCGTGCCTTCCATGTAGATCGCAACAGCATTCTTTACAAAATTGTCTGTCTTATCCATGGCTTCTTTTCCGAATAATACCTGCCTGGAGTAGTGTGAGATCATCGTATCGTAAATGCTCTTATTTCCGGAGGAAAGCTTCCGGCTTGCACTGAGATAATCACCGAGTATCGTATAGGCTGAAATCACGTTGTCGCGCTTTACCCAATCATTTCTTGTTCCGATCAGGCCGGACAGCTTGGCATCCTTAACGGAATGATCCATATCCTTGTATCCGGAGATCTGGGAGATCTGAGCACTCATCTCTCTGTAAGCTCTCTCGAATTCATTATAAGCTTCGACAAAGGAATGCATTTCCGTTATGGTGGACATTGCCGAGATCATCTCCTGCTTTGCGTTTTCGATCTGGCCTTTTATCTCTACTAATTGAGCGGAAATTGTATCGAGGGTTACTTCCGGATGCTCATTGTTATATAGTGCCTTGACGATCATCAGCAGGGGGGTCGTGATATAGTTGGCTGTGGGATACTTCTTGCCGATTGCTTCCGCTGCACTTTCAACTGCAGTAAAGATCTTCTTCATTTTGGCTTTATCTTCAAATATGCTGGTGCTCTTTTTTTCATTCTCCTGGGAATTATTTTTATTATCCTTATTCTCTCCGGCTACAGATGTTTTTTCATTAGCGGGAGCTGCAAATACAGGGCTGGCGAAGGGAACAGCGAGAGTCATAATAACGGCCATGGATGCGATTCCGAGGCGTCTTCCGGTTTTGTTGATCTTCTTTTCCATAAGCTTTTCCTCCTCGTTCTTTTTTCTTTTCGTGATTAGAGTGTAGCACACTATATGTCACACAACTGTCACATGAAATGATATTTGTATATACAATTCACTCACCCGGAAAAAGGAAGAAGTTCCTTTTTCGCTTATGCCTGCACAAGACCATTCTGATTCCTGGCAAACCGGATCATATTCCGGTTATAGCCCGTGGTTACAAGATATTTTTTCTCGTCATGCGCCTTCATCAGACCGCTTAAGACAAAACTGCTGAGCCCTTTAACCTGATTATCGGAATTGGTAAGATCAAACAGTTGTCCCGAATCACGTTCCACGATCAGAACAGAATCCTCTTCATAGAAGAGAGACAGCTCGATCAGGATCGGTTTCTTCGCCTGTTTATTCTTCTCAAGAATCGTAAGTCCGATCTCCTCGACAAAAAGGCCGGCATGGTTGGCTTCCTTTTTCGAAAAATCATGAGCCATCAGACTGTCCACCACCCTGCTTGACAGGCTCGCGGAAGAAGCAGCAGACAGGGTATCGTCCATAACCTCGATCTCTGAATCCATGTCCTTCAGAAGGAACGGGAAATTGTCTTTCCCGAACCTCAGATATACGAACAGCAAAGACAATCCAAGTGTCAGAATCGGTGCTATGGCAAAACCGGTCCACATGCCGTTAATGCCGAAGAATGCAGATCCCAGCATCGGAAGAAGGATATAGAGGAAACCGTTTTGCAGACATGCGAAGCATGTCGACATGCCTATGCGGTCGATCAGCATATAGTAGGATGTCATCAGGGAAACCGCGCTGCAGAAGGTAAATCCGAGAGATACGATCCGGATTGCTGTGATAGACGGTTCAAGGGACGCTCCTCCTGTGATCCCGAAAAGACCGCAGAACTGTTTTGAGAAGACCCAGATCAGGATGGTCGCGATCACCCCTTCGATAAGGGCAGCCTTTATTCCGGCCTTCATGACTCTCTTAATGAGGGGATGATTCTTCTCCCCGAAATAAGTACCCATAAGGGGCTGCATCGCCATACCGACACCGTCCATAACGACACTGAATTCAATCAGACTAACCACTACGGACAGGGTAACAAGCCCCGGATCGCCATAACGGCTGGAGACAAATCCAATCATTACATAATCCATCAATGCCCAGCAAAGATATACTGAGGAATCCACAATACTGTAACGCGATGTAAGCAAAAAGTCCTTGAAAGAGAGATGCCATACAAAATGGAGTGTATTTCCTTTTCGAAAATAATGCCAGCAGCATACCAGGATACCGAGTCCGTTTCCGATCACGGATCCGAGGATGATACCTGTCATCCCGTAGAATTTGGCAAGAACGATGGAAAGGACCACATTTCCACCGATCTGGAATACATAACAGAGATTATTGCACAGTTCATCTCCGTCACTGTAAACCATCTGCTCCAGATAGAAGATCACGATGGTCAGGAAGGCATTGATGGGAAGAAAACGATAATATTTCAGCGCATTATCCAGAATCTCACCTGTAATCCCATTTGCACTGAAATAAACGCTTTGAATAGAGAAGATGGTGAGTGCCGATAGGAGTCCGATGGCGATGCTTATGATCAGACCCTGTCCGTAAATCTCATCCGCCCTTTGCTTTCGCATCGCTCCCACTTCTCTTGAAAAAACGATTCCGACGCCCGTGGATACCAGATCTCCGAAGAAGGTTACGATACCCGTAACAGGAGTGATCGCATTGATTGCCGCAACACCCGATTCCCCAATAAAATAACCTGCGATGATACTGTCACTCAGAAGCATGAGATACATAACAGCCTTTGTGAATGTTCCTGAGATAAACATAGAAGCAAATTTTTTTTCACAGAATCTGTTCATTTGGTGATCCTTTCGTACTGTCTATTTTACTGTCTGTTTTACTATCTATTTTACTTTTTTCCTATCCATCTGCACAATCTTATGATCCCGCTCACGTCTCTCTCGTCAGATTGCGGAAATCACTGCCAACCGTTCATCCATCGTCTTTATCAGCTGGGGGCAAAATACCTTTTGACCCCAGCTGATGATTCCATGTGTTATCTCTCCTCCCGTACCTGGAAGATATAGAATTTGAGATAGTAGCTTGCTTCATCTCCGGACCACAGAATTGGATGGTCGGGAGCCTGCGTGCGGTATTCGATCTGGCGGAGACGCACATGGGCCGCCCGGGCGGCCTGGGCGATCACGGTGGTAAAGGTTTCATAATCCATGAAATGGGAGCAGGAGCAGGTGGCAAAGTAACCTTCATGCCTGGTGAGCTTCATGCCGCGGATGTTGATCTCACGGTACCCCTTCATGGCCTGCTTTATCTTGTCACGGGTCTTCGTGAACGCCGGCGGATCCAGGATCACCACATCATACTTCTCTCCTCTTTCGATCAGCTGCGGAAGAAGATCCAGAACATCCGCTTCCTGAAAGGTCACACGATCCGAGAGCCCATTCAGCACAGCATTTTCCGTAGCCTGTGACACGGCCAGTTCGGATATGTCGAGACCCAGCACAGAATCCGCACCACCCAATCCGCAGTTCAGGGCAAAGGATCCGGTATGGGTGAAGCAGTCCAACACCCTTACTGTCTCTCCTGCCGCCTTCATCCGGCGTATCAGAGACTGCATGGCCATACGGTTTCCTTTCTGATCCAGGAAGAATCCGGTCTTCTGGCCATTCTCCACATCCACCGTATACTTTACGCCGTTTTCAACAATCTGAAGGCGCGGATCAAAAGCCCCCTCATCAAAGGAATATTCTCCGTCCGCGGAATATCTGTCCGACCAGTCCTTCGCCATCCAGATCAGCCCCTTCCTTCGACGAAGGCCTTCCTTTTCCCTTATCTTCGCATCGCTTCGCTCAAAGATCGCACGAATCCTTATCCCGTCCTCGCTCATCGCCTCCGTCAAATACTGCAGGATTTGCGGTTTCATCCGGTCGATCCCAAGAGCCAGAGACTCCACCACAAGAACATCCTCATACTTATCTACCACAAGGCCCGGAAGAAAATCCGCTTCCCCGAAGATTACACGGCAGGAGGAAATGTCGATCACAGCCTTCCTGTATTCCCATGCGGCACGTACACGATCGCGCAGGAATTCAGCGTCTATGATGACCTCTGGATCCCTTGTCATCATGCGGATCATGATCTTCGATTTGGGATTGATAAAGCCCTTTCCCATGGGATATCCGTCAAAATCCTGCACGGCTATGATATCCCCCGGAACATACTCCCCTTCGATCCTGTCTATTTCATTGTCATAGATCCAGGCGCCTCCGGCTTTGATGGTGCGCCCTTCTCCCTTTTTTAAAATAACGGTTGTTTCCATGATCTACTATCTGCCTTTAAGTTGTATTTCGTCATCTGTCATATTCGTCAACTGTATACCATTCCTGAGAATTCTTCCGGACTATTCATTAGTCTCTGCGGAATCCACCGGTCCGCGCCGGATATTCTCAAGTCCCCTGCCCATACATTTCCGATAGATCAGGAAGTCAAAGCAGAGGATAGCCGCAAGGAGAATCAGGCCGATCGCTGCAACCGAAACGGAAAGAACCGCATACAGCAATACGCCGATCCCTGCGATCCCGGCCGCGATCCCGAGAGCAATGGCCATGCAGAAAAAGGTATTGTAATTCTCGCGGAGGGCTGTCAGGGCATCCTCCCAGGCGAGCTTCGGGTTAATGGAATCAAGGAACATTCCCATGTACGTAACACCGAAGGAAGCGGCGAGGGAAAGCAGCACCTGAAGAAGGATATGATGTAACGGCAGGCCCGCATAAATCCCGAAAAAGAGGAAGAATGGTGCCGTTCCCGCAGCCGTTACGATGGTTCCAAGATACCCTTTTGCATTCCATTGCACGGATAACGGAATCGGGAAGGAATGGATCGCTTCAAAGTGTCTCCCCTCCCGGGAAAAGGCATTGGAACCGAGGCAATTCATGGAGCCCATCAGCATGGTGATGGCTGCGGAGAAAAGCATGACTCCGAGAGCAAAGCCGGAGCTGCCTCCATCGTAGAGCGTATGCAGGCCGTCCGGGCTCATATCCACTCCCGTCATGCTTCCGGCGATCAGGACAAAAACCACCCAGATTCCGGTAACCAGGATACAGTTGGTGAAGAAAACCGGCGTTCTCCGCAGGATCTTCCATTCCTTCGTCATGCAGGCCCTGAGCGGAGTGCGCTTTTTCAGAACCGCTTCTGCAGCCGCCTTATGTCCCTTTGTCCGATGCTCTCCCTCTCCCAGTCTGGAAACGGATGCCAGGTAGAATCTGTCCGCTGCCAGAAGAAAGACCAGAAGAAATGCGGCATTCACCAGCAGGAAGAAAAGAATACCCAGCGGATTCCCGTCATGCATAACCATAAGCAGGAAGGAATTCTCCGAGAAAACATAATTCATGATCCGCACAAAAAGGATGTCCTGCTGAGCCGCACTCACCAGCCAGCCATCCACATCCGTTTTCTTCAGTGTTGCAAGAGCTACAGCTGCCAGGGCAAAGACCACGAGCAGAAAGAATACGGATATCCTGCGCACAGCATCCTTTGATTTCAGTACACGGGTGAAAGACATCAGAAGGATTCCGATGATCCCGCAGATCAGCATGGGAATCAGAGACAGGGAAAGACCGAAAAGCAAGGCTACGGGCCAGCGCCAGAGTGGCATTTCAGCCGCGATCCCGTACCCTATGGTACAGGAAAGGATCAGGATGAACTGGATCACATTTTCATTCCTGTAGGCCGCGGCGAATTTTGCCATGGCGATCTCCCGCCCCTTCAGGGGAAGCGGCAAAAGCCGGTCAATATCCGCAGAGAAATAAAGCTCGTTCATCACCACATTCATGCCGAAGACCATGGTGAAGATCGAGATGAGATGATACATCAGAAGAAGGCCGAAATCCCCGTGCCCCACCCGGATCAGGGATCTCGTCATAAGATAGGTAAAAAGGCCGCTCCCCACTGCTACGGGGATCATAATAAAGATAACGGCAAAGGCCGCCAGAAACTTCAGCTGCCTGCGGCGGATCTTATCCTTCGGCGGTTCATAGGATATATCCCGGTTAAAAACCCGGATCAGACGGAGTACATTTTTCATTCTTCATCTCCCCTCATCAGTTCGATGAATACCTGCTCCAGGTCCTCATCCTTTCCCTCGCCGCGCAGTTCCTCCAGGGTTCCGTAAAAACGCTTCTTCCCCCCTGAGATGATGATCACTCTGTCGCACAGCTTCTCCGCTACCTCCAGTACATGGGTGGAAAAAAGCACACTGTTGCCTTTATCGGCATGGCTCCGCATCATCTGCTTCAGATTGTAAGCCGCTTCAGGGTCCAGACCGATCATGGGTTCATCCAGGATCCAGACTGCCGGGTCATGCACCAGTGCCGCGATGACCATGGTTTTCTGCCGCATGCCGTGGGAATAGCTCTGCATCCGGTCTCCCAGGACCTCCGTCATGCCGAATTGTTCCGCGAAAATCTTTGTCCTCTCAATCCTCTCCTTCTCGGGGACACCGTAAATGTCCGAAAGAAAACCGATGAATTCATAGCCGGTGAGCTTGATATACATATCCGGATTATCGGATATATAGCCGATGATCCGCTTCGTCTCCACGGCCTCCGGAGTCATGGTAAGACCATTCACGCGGATCTCTCCCTTATCCGGACGGAGGATTCCCGTCATCATACGGATCGTGGTTGTTTTTCCTGCTCCATTGGGGCCGATAAAACCGACGATCTCTCCGTCATTTACCGTGAAGGACAGATCGTCCACTGCCGGTGCCTTCTTACCAAAGGTCTTGGACACATTCATTACTTCAATCATGGAAACCTCCAATCCTGTTTACAGATAACTACGGGATTTCCTGCCCTGAGGGCTCGGAATGCCAAGCTCTATGGCCTAATGAGGAATGATAAATCCTCCTTCCGGGAAAGTCATGAAGTCGGCAACGATGTCTAAAAAAGGTCTTTTTTTACAGGTATACCTGCATGCTAGGATCTTCACGGAAGCGGCCTCGCAGCTCTGCCGTAAAGGTTTTTGTATGGGGCTTCTTAATTCCACGTGCGGACACACAGCTGTGATACCCTTCGATGGTAACGGCCACATCCGGGCTTCCGGTAATCTCGGAAATGATATCCGCAATATCACGTCCGATCCTCTCCTGCAGCTGCAGCCGCTTTCCCACCATGTCACAGACTCTGGCGATCTTGGAAAGGCCGATCACCTTTCCCCGGGGGATATAAGCCACATTTGCCTTCATGTCATACATGAGCGCCATATGATGTTCACAATAAGAGAAGAATTCGATATCCTTCATCACAACCACATGTCCCGGACGTTCCTCCGTATCGTCCAGATCTTCGGAAAAAGTCCGGTTGAACATTTCCGCAATCTCATGATTGGTATAGTTCATCCCTTCAAATACCTCAGAATACATTCTGGCTACACGGTAAGGTGTATCCTTCAGTCCCTCACGGTCCGGGTCATCTCCCAGAGCCACGAGGATTCCGCGGATATGCTCTTCAATCGCTCTTTCATCAATCATTGCTTTAACTCCTTATAGGTTTCGATCAGATCTGTAACACTGTCTGTATTGTTCTTCTCCACTTCAGAGGAAAGAACCTGCAGGAACTCTGTATCCTCTCCGCCGTAGGTGCAGGAGGAAATCTCCGCAAGCTGCTTCTCCATTCCGTCAACATCCTTCTTTTGGGCCGCTTCCAGCAACGCGTCCAGCAGTTTAAAATCGATCTGTTCCATCTTCTGCTGTTTTCTTTTTCGGGAACGTTTTTCTGCCGGTTCCGTCTTTTTCTTTTCTTCCTCCGGTTCAACGCCCATCCTCTCTCCGGGGTTCTCTCCCACGCCCC
>JAFXZW010000015.1 GCA_017541035.1 Eubacterium sp.
AAAACCTCCGGTGTTATACTATTGTGGGTTCGCAGCCACAATTAACACAGGAGGTATCCATATGGACAATCAAAGTATACAACATACACGGTGGAATTGCACGTACCATATTGTTTTTATTCCGAAGTATAGACGGAAAATTAAACCCCCATATGAAATGGGGGCTGCTAACTTCGGTATACGATTCGGTACGCAATTCGATATTCTATCCGGATATGCGGTTCGGTTATGCCGTTCGGGTATCTGCGTGAACGCTTCTGGTTGAGGTGATCTCGCCGTCCACAACCTTTACCAGGCGGGTACCGTAGCGGGCGGATTCCTCGGAGTGAGTTACCTGAACGATGGTCTTACCGTATTTCCGGTTGATCCGGCGGAAGAGGTCCATGATCTTCATACCGGTTTTGGTGTCCAGGTTGCCGATGGGCTCATCCAGGTAAAGGATGTCCGGATCGAAGACCAGAGAACGTGCAATGGCAACTCGCTGCTGCTGACCACCGGAAAGCTCACGGGGGGTGAGCTTACGCTTGTCCTGCATGCCGATAAGCTCCAGGCATTCGTCAATCTTGTCCTGGTAGGAGGCTTTTCTTTTTCCGGCGAGCATCAGGGGGAGAGAGATATTATCTTCGACATTCAGATTCGGAACCAGGTTGTAGAATTGAAAGACAAAGCCGATCTCTTCGTTTCGCATATTGCAGAGCTTCTTGTCGGAAAGGGTGGAAAGGTCTCTTCCGTTGATGGAGACTTTTCCGCTTGTGGGCTGGTCAAGTCCGCCAAGCAGGTAAAGCAGAGTGGACTTTCCGCTTCCGGATGGTCCCATGATGGAGACGAATTCTCCCTGCTCAACTGTAAGATTGATATTCTTCAGTACCTTTGTTTCCTGCTTGCCGTTGATAAAAGACTTGTTCAGATTCTGTACTTCGATAACGTTCATTTTCTATTCCTCCCGGATTTTTTTCAGATCCTTCGGCCTTTGGCCTCAGGATGACATGTTTTTTTAGATCCTTCGGCCTCTGGCCTCAGGATGACATGTTTTTTAGATCCTTCGGCCTTTGGCCTCAGGATGACATGTTTTTTTCAGATCCTTCGGCCTATGGCCTCAGGATGACATACTTTTTTTACTCATACTTCAGTTCGTGGATTACGGAGAGTTTTCGGCTCCGGTTCATGGTTGACAGAGATGCCACAAGGATGATTCCGGCAATGATCAGTGCGTATTTCGGTAGTTCACTCCAGTTGAAGGTAACCAACATCGGAAGTCCGATGAAGCTGCAGAAGCCGGTCATCAAATCCGCAAGAAGGATTGTGAAGGGTATGGAGATCAGAATACTGAAGGCTACCGATACCAGGCTTTCTGTCAGGATAAGCCCCATTCTGTGCTTTTTGTCCATTCCGACGGAGGCCATCACGGCCAGTTCCCGCTTTCTCTGGAAGAAGCAGATGGTGATGTTGTTGAAGACGCCTATGGAGGCAATGATCATGGCCAGATAAGAGAAGACTGACATGATCATGACGATCTGCTGATTCTGATCATCGTTCTGCTTCATATCCTCCGCCTTGGTGGTCCAGGTGGCGCCGAGGGACTTGAGATACGGCTTCATTTCCGATTCAACTGCCTGTCTGTCACCGTTTGTGCTGAGGTAAATAACGGATGCCTCGTTGATGTGGAATTCTTTCCGGAGAACTTCCGATTTTACCATGACTGAGAGGCCTGCATTGAAGACCTTTCCGTCGTAGATTCCGATGATCTCGAACGGGACTCTGATGGAGTTGACGGTGATCTCAATGGTATCGCCAATTTCTTTTTTGATCTGCTTCTGCACCTTTGTCGGAAGGAGGACCTTGCGCCCCTCCGAAGCTTCCAATGCTGCAAATTCCGAAGAATATTTCCTGCTTACTTCAAAGTATTCATCATAGGTTTTTCCGAAGGCTTCCGGCTTGATACCGGTCAGGGAAACTGCCATATCCGTGTCAACCTTTGCGGGGACAAAGTACACCGCATTGACGGATCCTTCTTTTACACCGTTGATGGTTTCCAGGTTATCCACGATCTGATCCGTTGTGGAGTGAGCAGGATCGCTTTCCAGGATTCCGGAGATGCTGTAATCATACTCCGCGTTATTATACGCGTCGGTTACCAGCTTCGTCATACTCTTTCCGAAGGATGCGATCATCAGAACGGATGAAAGGGAAATGACGATCAGGACGATATTGTTCCGCAGCAGCTTGGAGCTGTGGATATTATTCATGGCAAGATATACGGTAGTGTTATTTCGAAAAGCCTTGCTGAGCAGATAAGTGATGCCTTTCACGATGGATGGCGTGATCAGAACGATCCCGGCGTAGGCAGCAGCAAAACCGATGGGTGCCATGCTGCTTTTGGCATCACCCTGAAGGAAGAAGACTGTCATGGAGAGAGCGATCAGGACGCAGCCTGCGATTCTCTTTCCCATTACCCGTCCCGGCTTTGCTTCAACACGGTTCAGGATCACATCCTTTGCTTCCAGCTTTCTTACCGCTCGTACAGGGAAGTAAGCGGAGGCTACGGAGAGGACTACCGAGAAGGCCATACCGATCAGGATCCAGGTTACATTAATGCTGAAGGGAGTATAGATCTCATATTCTGCAAGAGGTGAGGTCATCCGGTTGATGAAGAAAAGAAGGGTCTCACCCAGTGCACAACCGATGGCACCTCCGATCAGTCCGTAGAGGAGACCCTCCATCCGGATGATCCGTTCTATCTTTTTCCTGGTTGCCCCCTGGCTCATGAAGGTACCGATCACGGTCATCCTTTCAGCCAGGATCAGCTTGAAGACTCCATAGATAATGATTGCGCTGACGATCACGACGATGGCCATCATTGCATAGAGCCCTATGGAGATGGAGGAGTCTGTAAAGATCTCACTCTTCATGCTCATGGCATTCAGCTCTGTGTTTGCACCATTGAATGCCGAGATGAAATCATCCACGGTGCCGGAGGTTACATTTGCATAAATGCAGTTGTATTTTCCTCCGGCGTGCAGCTTCTCATTCAGATACCCATAAGGAATGATGAGATTGAAGGCTTCGGGCTTGTCCGCGTAGAAGAGCTCTTCGTTCGCGCTGATGGCAGCGATCCGGAAGCTGATCTCCTCGCCGGACAGGAAGAGTGTGATGCTGTCGCCGGTCTTCAGACCATCGTGCTCCGCAACTCTTTGAGAAATGATACAGGAGGGCTCACCCGAAGCCCCCTCACGAATGAAATCCGCATTTCCTTCGGTCATCCGTCCTTCGTAGTTAAGCCTGCCCCGCAGGCTGACGTAACGGTTTTTTTCACCGTCATTTTTGATCCCGGTTACCATCAGCTCCGGGACCATGTCCTTCAGGCTGTCCGTCGGCACGTCTTCCGGCGCCAGATACGGGTTATCCGTATTCGATACGATCCGGACGTCCGATAAACCCTGTGATGCGTTCTGGTCATTGATGCTGTCTACAACGATGTCCACCACGCCGGCGCTGGCGACCAAGAGAGCCGTGCTTATGGCGATGGAGAAGAGGAGCAGGAAGAACCTTCCCTTCTTCTCAAACATGTTTCTGGAAATGTACTTCAGAAATATCTTCATTTTTTCCCTCCCTGAGATAATCCTGATTTGTTTTGGTGACAGTGCATACTTTATCGTGAAATGATGAATTCATCTTTTGCAAATGATTAATGAATCATTAAAAAACGATAAGAAAATGATTAAAAAGGATCAAAAAAAGAAAACCGGGTGTGACTGCGGGAGGGCAGCACACCCGGTTCTCTTTTATGAACCGGTTCCGTTATACTTTTTTGCTCCGTACATCCAGAACTTAACACTGAGCAAAAAGAAGATCACTCCGATCACCGGTGAAAGCCAGGTAAGAACCGGGATCTCATCCGGCCGCAGGATAACAAGGCTCGGATAGTAGGCGATGAAAGCAATCGGAAGGATAAATGTGAAGATAAACCGGAATATCGGGCTGAAAATGGTAATCGGATACTTCGCAAAGTCCTTCATTTTCAGAGCCAGGTCCAGGATGAAGAAGGAGTTCGTCAGCCAGAAGCAGGTTGCCGCTGCAGCATTCTGCATGGCGATCATGATGAGAGACGCCGTAATCAGAAATACGATCAGCTGGCAGAGTGCCCAGAATGTAAAGGGCAGCGACATATGTGCCCAGGCATAGGCAATGGTTCCGATACCGAAAGCCAGCTGCCCCAGTCCCTTGATGTCAAAGACCTCCGACTGGTAATAGAAGAAGAGATTGATCGGACGGAAGCAGTATTTGATGAAGTCACCCGAGTACACATTCATCCGGAGACTCCAGTTATTATCAAAGAGGCACTGTACCGGCGTCAGTGACACCAGAGAAAACCCGTACAGGAACAGCATTTCATAATAATCCCAGCCATTGATGGACGGAAAGTTTCGGAAAAGAATCCAGAAGCTGATGAAGCCGGTCACATTTGTTGCGATCATTCCGATGGTGGAAATGATGAAGTCGGAACGGTAGCTCATCTTGCTCTTTAAGTCCTGTACCAGGATCTTGCGATAGATCCTGAGATAAAAGCCGAGTCCCCGCTTCGGTGTCCGGGTCGCCTCAGACAGTTCGGTTCTTGATTCGCTCAAATGATCACCCCCCGTTTACCGTGATACGCCGTATGGAATGGTTCCAGAAAAGCCGGCTTGCCGCACCGAGAAAAAGACACCAGAAGAGCTGAAGCCCCATCATCCAGAGAACATTTTCCGGAGGCTCCTTACCCAGCAGGATAGTCAGCGGCGTATTGTAGATCGACTGGAAAGGAAGAAAGTAAACAGCCGTTTTCAGACCCTCCGGGAAGAAAGCCACGGGGATCGTCGCTCCCGATAAGAGCAGCACGATCACCTGCTTCATGATGTTGATTCCCCAGATCGATTCCGTAAAGATACAGATGGTGCCTACGATAAAGTCAATGCTGTAATTGATCACCACCGCCATCAGTGCCGAGCAAAGGAAAAGCAGCAGGTTCCAGCCAAGAGGGATCGTATCTCCCGTTACGATGCGTACGATGATCAGGGTCGGCAGGAAGGTCACTATAAAATGTGACACCAGCGTCCCCGAGTAGGACCAGAAGAGATATGTCCGGTATTTCATGGGCTTCAGCAGGTTCAGCACCATTTTGCCGCTCTGGATATCCCGGCCGATCTCCCATACGGAATACATTTCCATAAAGGTGAACATGGCCGTAGCCAGTACCAGATAGATCAGGGTGTCCGAGAAGGTCATTCCGTTTACCAGATCTGTTCCGGCCGAAGCATAGATTGCCTTCCACAGGAAGTAGATCAGGATCAGGTACAGCAGGTTGCCTATCACCATGATAAAAAGAGAAAGGCGGTACTGTACCATCTCGATCATGCCTGCACGAAGAAAGGTCAGATATTTACGCAGTCTCACTCGGCACCGCCTCCTTCCTGATCCTTCGCGGATTTTTCATTTCCCGGTGCATTTTTCTCTTTCTCCCGCTCGGCAGCAGAATCCTCATAGATCTTCCGAATGACGTCCTCGGTGGAGATCTCTTCGAGCTGCAGGTCCCGGACCTTGTAGGAATTCTGGATCTGTCCCAGAACATCCATCACCTTCCGCTTTTCTTCATCCACGAGAATTGTGATCCAGGCTTCATCCTCCGTCATTCCGACGGAGCACATGGGAAGCTCCTGGGTGATCTGCTCCATCTCCTTCTTCATATCGCCGGAAAGGCGAAGCTTCAGGGTCCGGTAAGAACCGAAGAATTTCTTCAGATGCTCGATGTCGTTGTCATACAGCATTTTGCCATGATCGATAATGACGATCCTGCGGCAGAGAGCATCCACATCTCCCATATCATGGGTGGTGAGGATGACCGTGGTTCCCTTTTCCTGATTCAGTGCGTGGATCAGAGTGCGGATTTTTGACTTCATGGAGACATCCAGACCGATGGTGGGCTCATCCAGATAGACGATCTTCGGATTATGCAGAAAGGCGGCCAGAATATCGCTCAGTGTTCTCTGGCCGAGAGACATCTGACGTACCGGTTTGTGCAGCAGATCCTCGATATCCACCAGAGACCGATAGAGCTCCAGCATATTTTTATAGTCCTGATCCGGTATCATGTAAATGTCCTTCAGGAGCTTCAGGGATTCGATCAGAGGCAGGGCCCACCAGAGCTGGGAACGTTGTCCGAAGACAACGCCGATCTTCTCTGCATTTTTCGTGCGGTTCTGGTAAGGAATGGTTCCGTCCACCAGAATCTGACCCGAGGTCGGTTCGAGAACGCCTGTCATCATTTTAATGGTGGTCGACTTCCCCGCACCATTGGGGCCGAGATATCCGACGATCTCACCCTTCTCGATGGAGAGCGATACGTGACTGACTGCGGACACGATCTTGTAATCTCTGGAGAAAAGATCCTTCAGGCTTCCCTTCAGACCCTCGTGCCGGTTCAGAACCTTAAAGTCCTTGCAGACATCCTTCATGATGATCACTTTTTCTGCCATGGTCTACCTCCCATCTCTAAAAAAACACTTGCTTTTCGTATTGAACACAAGTATATTTTATATTAATGGGAAATACCACATGTGTTTTGCCTCATTTTTATAACAATATTCTTCGAACGTGGAAGAATGTTATAATTCCAAAGAAGATACAGAGGGTATGGCTGATCTGACCACCGGCAGAGGGTAAGGGCCGGCAGCAATATCTGCAGGGACAATGACCGGCAGGGGAATTGACTGAAACGGAATCTGAGAAGGAAGCGACAGGAGAGTTAAGATGAAAAGGGAAGCAATGGGACTCATTGTAAAGCGGGATGACGGATCGGAAATCGTCAATTATGATAATCCGTCTTTTCCGTCCTATATTTATGACGGCTGGGTGAAGCCGCATGTTACCTGGGAGAGGGTGCCGCATTTTCATGAGGATATCGAGATCGTTTCCGTGAAATCCGGGAGGATGGCTTATTCCGTTAACGGACGGACCGTTTATCTCAATGAGGGCGATACCATCGTTGTCAATTCAAACCAGATCCACTATAGTATGTGTGTGGACGGGGAAACGGCCAAGTACGTGATCTTCATCATTCATCCGGGTGTTCTCATGTCCTCGGTGGCAGTGGAGATGCAGGCGGTCCGCCCCATCATTGATAATCAGGACATTCCCTACATCCGTTTTCACAGACTCAATGAATATGGGGAAGAAATATACAGAATGATGATGGAGATGCCGGATCTCCGTCACGATGCCTTTCAGGTAACGATTCATTTCTTTCAGCTGTGGGAGATCATCCGAAAGCAGGCAAGCCACTACCTTTCGGGTGAAGAGGAAACGGTGTCGGATCCCCGGATGCAGATCTTCAAGACCATGATGAACTACATTGCCCAGTCATATAAGGGAAATGTGTCGCTGGCGGAGATCGCCGCCAGTGCGAACATCAGCAAATCTCTCTGCAACACGCTCTTTAACCAGTATGTAGGAGAATCACCGATTAATTATCTGATGCATTTCCGTTGCAGGAAGGTGGCTGAGTACTTAAGATCCAGTCCTATGACACTGACGGAGATTGCGGCATTGACCGGCTTCAATGGGGTGAGCTATATGTCGGAAACCTTCAAAAAGTTCTTCGACAGCTCGCCGCGGGCCTACCGGAAGCAATGGGCAAATGTAGCCTGATGTAACCGATACGTCATCCTGAGCGAAGCGAAGGATCTTTTGGACATTATGGGAGATAAGGAGGCAGATATGTATTATCTGATTCGGGATACACTGGAGGAATGTACGCTGGAGGACTGCAGGAAGCGGGAGGCTCCGTATGTAGCGGTGCTGACTACGGAAGAGTGGCAGGCGGAACGTTCGGATTTTGATATGGGTATTGATCTGGAGCCGGATGCGAAGAATATCCACAACACGAAAGCCGAGGTGAATTACGATTCCCTGACGGGAACTTTTTCCATTCCGAACAGGAGGGATTTTGACCAGGAGGAGAGAAAGTTTGCCTTCGCGCTGGATGAGAAGGGCATTGTATTTATCGATGACAGCGGTATGGCCGGGCACCTGATCCGTCGGGTGAAGCGGGCAAAGAAATGGCATATCCCCAGTCTGGAACGCTTTCTGTATGATTTTCTGGAACAGATCATTTATCGGGATCAGTCTATCCTGGAGAGTTATGAGAGGGAGCTTGACAAGATTGAAACAGCAATACAGGAGGGAGAGGCCGAGGAATCGCTGATGCGTGTCAATGAGATCCGCGGCAACCTCCGTGACTTGCGGATCCATTATGACCAGCTGATCGATCTCGGACAGGAACTGGAGGAAAATGAAAACGGCTTCTTCAAGCCGGAAAATGTCCGGTATTTTCATCTGTTTAATAACCGGATGTCCCGGCTGTATGATTCCGCCTCGTCCCTTAGGGACTATACCATGCAGGTGAGGGATCTCTATCAGGCACAGCTGGATATCAAGCAGAACCGGATCATGACGGTGCTTACCGTAGTAACCACCATATTTATGCCCCTTACGCTGATCGTGGGCTGGTACGGAATGAACTTTCGTTACATGCCGGAGCTGGAATCCAGGTGGGGATATCCCATCGTGATCGCCATCTGTCTTGCGATCGCAATAACGAGTCTCATCTTCTTCCGAAAAAAGAAATGGCTTTGACATAAAAAAACAGCGGCTGTTCAGGACCGCTGTTTTTTCTTGCTGTTTTTTTCCGAATACATCCGCTCGTCGGATTCCCGCAGGGCTTCATCGAAATTGAAGCCTTTTTTCATGACGCAGGTACCGATGCTGACGATGATTTCGCAGGGAAGACTGGTAGTCGCCCTATTTTCAATCAGATAACTCTGGATCCTTTCCCGGATAAGAACGGCATCCTCTTCCCGCATGAGAGCGGTACAGATCACGAATTCATCACCGCCGAAACGTCCGCAGATGGAGCTCTCTTCGCTGGCGGAGGCAACGGCGCGGGACAGAAAGCGGATCGCAATATCCCCGGTTTCATGACCGTAACGGTCGTTCAACTGCTTCAGGCCGTCCATGTCCACGGTGGTAACCGCATAGTAGGGCGTGTCAAACTGCTTGTAGAACTTCAGCAGCCGGGAGAAAAAACCGGTGCGGTTATATAGCTCCGTCAGGTAATCGTGACGTGCCATGCGGTCCATCTGCTCTGCGTTAAACTTCAGATGACGGACCATGCTGTAACAACCAAGGATCTCACTCAGGGAGTTGGTGTAAGGCATGACCATATGATAATTCAGGTTGGTCACCTCCGGGGCATAGACAAGATAGCCGATAGCCCGGGAGAAAAAGCTGAGCGGAGACAGAATGACGGGCCGTTCCTGACGGATCAGACGATCCAGATCCGGAGAAAGCTCATGCAGACGGATCGTGACGGGAAGTTCGGAAATGTCCCGCCCGCTCTGATAGATCACCCGCTGCCGGGAATCAAAGCCCTGCCGGTATCCCTCCGTCAGAGGGTTGATGTTGCTCCGCAGACTGTCATGGTTGACCATGATCTCCAGAGAATCAAAACCCATGGAATCCAGAACGGCAGGAAGCTTTTTTTCGTTCGGAGCGTCCAGGATCTTCTCGTAGATCGCATGGAAGGACTGCTCCACAAAAAGCTTCTCGTTCTGTTTGGTGATATTGTATTTCAGATATTCGGAGAGGGGCTTGCTGTCCATGCTTTCCCGACATCCGCAGGATTGCCCTTCTACCAGACTGAAATGACTCATGTATTCCGTGTCCAGAGTTTCCCCGTTCTGTAGCTTCTGAAATGCGGATACGATCATATCCGCCATTTCATTCATGTCACAGCCACTGGTGGTAATGGAGGGCACATTTGCCTGGCTTTCGATCGTGGCATCGAGACCGGTCAGGATCACGTCCTCGGGAACACGGATTCCCTTCTCCCGGAATACGTCCGTTATGGTGATGGCCATTATGTCATTCGCACAGATGATAGCCTCGGGAAGGGGATCCAGCTTCAGGATCTCATGAGCGGCAACGATAGCGGGCTGTGACCAGTAGCCGCCGTAGTAGACCCGGTTAAGGGAAGAGGACAGCCCGTATTCGGTAACGATCTCCCGGTATTTCTTCAGCCGCAATTCCGAAGTGGCTTCTCCCTCCGGACCCGCAACAAAACAAAGCTCGTGGCAGCCGTGCTTCTCCACCACATGCCGGATCGCTTTTTCTATACCGTCCACATAAAGAAAACCGAAGTTCGTGCAGCCCGGCCAGGGTTTGCCGATGGAGAATACCGGCTTACCGTGCGCCTTTGCTCTTTGAACGATGGAGTCGATCAGCTCGTCATCGTTGATGATCTCGGAGAAAACGATCATCAGGTCCACATAGCTGTAATCTACCAGATTGTAAACAATCCGTTCGCCGCCTTCCGGTTTGTATTGCCAGAACATATTCGTGGTGGACTGGTAGATCATAAGGCGCGCGCCGATGGAATGGATCTTCCGGGCCAGGGCCTCGATCATGTTGAAATTTCGTTCATCGTCTGCTCTGACCATGCAGAGACCGATGATGGGATAATTCTCATACATAGGCAATTTCCTGAAGAAAAGAAAAAACACTATCTACACTTCATACTATACATGGAAAGAGGAGATAGCGCAAGCAAAAAAAGCTGTCTGAGGAGGCAAGATTACATTTGGATAAAATAAGGTTGCACCCGCCCTCTAAATCGTATAAAATACCCATATATTGAGCATGAAGGCACTTATGGATCAGATATTTAGTGTTAACATAATATCGGAAAGGCATATCGTATGGCAAGGTTTTCCTTCCGGGGAGGAGTTCACCCGGATGACGGAAAAAGGCTGACGCAGGATAAGGAGATCAGCGCCTATATGACCCTCGGAGAAGCGGTCTATCCTCTCAGCCAGCATATTGGGGCACCTGCCCGTCCTGTCGTGAAGAAAGGGGATCGGGTGGTGGCCGGACAGAAGATCGCCGAGGCAGCTGGATTTGTCTCGGCCAATATTCATTCTGCTGTCTCCGGAACCGTGAAGGCACTGGAAAAAAGAGAAGTTCCCGGGACGGGAAAAGCAGACTGCATCGTGATCGAAAATGACGGGTTATTTGAGGAGATTGATTATCAGGCAGGGCTTCGGCCCTGGGAAGAGCTGAGCCGTGCCGAGCTGATCACTGTGATCCGCGAGGCAGGTGTTGTGGGAATGGGCGGCGCAGGCTTTCCCACGGATGTGAAGCTTTCTCCGAAGAATGAAGAGGATATAGACTGCATCATCGTTAATGGAGCGGAGTGTGAGCCCTATCTTACCTCGGACTATCGACGGATGCTGGAGGAACCGGAAAAACTGATCGGAGGACTGAAGATCGTCCTGAGTCTTTTTCCGGGGGCCCAGGGCATCATCGCCATTGAGGATAATAAGCCGCAGGCGGTAAAGCTGCTGAGAGAAAAGGCAAAGGACGAACCGCTGATCCGTGTGAATAAGCTGAAGACAAAGTATCCCCAGGGAGCGGAGCGTCAGCTGATCTATGCGAATACGGGGCGCTATGTGAATTCCTCCATGCTGCCTGCGGATGCGGGCTGTATCGTGCATAATGTGGATACGGTCATTTCCATTTATGAGGCCGTGGTGCTGGGCAGACCGATGATCTCCCGGGTGGTGACCGTTACGGGAGACTGCATCGCCAATCCCTGTAATTTTATTGTGCCTCTGGGCACATCTTACCGTGAACTGGTGGAGGCTGCCGGCGGTTTTGCAAAGGATCCCGCGAAGGTGATCTCCGGAGGCCCGATGATGGGAAAGGCTCTGTATAATCTGGATGTTCCGGTGGTTAAGGGAACGTCGGCGATCCTCGCACTCAGCAAGGATGTAGTGGCTGAGAAGTCTCCTACAGCCTGTATTAAGTGCGGGCGATGTGTAACCGTCTGCCCGGGAAAGATCCAGCCCTGGCTTCTGGCGGATCTGTCCGAGGCGCATGATGAAGAAGCATTCCTGAAAAACAGTGGTATGGAATGCTGTGAATGCGGCTGTTGCTCCTATGTATGCCCTGCCCGGCGTCATCTGACGCAGACCATCGCAGGCACGCGCAAACAGCTGCTGGCAAAGAAGAAGAGGGGGTAGCGCATGGCTGAAGGAAATACGGAAGCGCAGATGAATATCTCAGCGTCGCCCCATATCCGCAGCGGATCAACAACAACCGGTATCATGCTGGATGTGATCATTGCCCTGATCCCCGCATCGGTGATGGGAGTCTGGCAGTTTGGAGTCCGTGCGGCACTGATGATCCTGATCTGCGTTGTCGCTTGTATGACATTTGAATATCTTTCGGAGCTTCTGATGAAGCGCAGGAATACCGTGCGGGATCTGTCCGCTGTGGTAACGGGACTGCTCCTGGCCATGAATCTTCCTGTTGAGCTGCCGTACTGGATGGCCGTTTTGGGCTGCCTTTTCGCAATCGTAGTCGTTAAGCAGCTCTTTGGAGGTATCGGTCAGAATTTTATGAATCCGGCTCTGGCGGGACGTTGTTTTCTGATGCTTTCCTTTGCCGGACACATGACACGGTTTACTCTGGATGCGGTGACGACGGCAACAAATCTGTCCGTGCTGCGAACGGAGGGACTGGGCGCCGTCAGTGTATGGGATATGTTTCTCGGAACGGAAGCGGGAACCATCGGAGAATGCTCCGCCGCAGCCCTTTTGGCGGGCGCCGCATATCTGCTGATCCGTCGGGTGATCCGGCTTACCATTCCGGTATTCTACATCGGAAGCTTCGCCATTTGCCTTGCCATTTACTGCCTTGTGCAGGAGATGACGGCCTGGAATACGCTCCGGTTTATTTCCGCCCATCTCTGCGGCGGCGGTCTTATGCTGGGAGCCTGTTTCATGGCGACGGATTACGTAACCTCACCCATTACCGGGAAGGGCAGGATGCTGTACGGATGTTTGCTGGGGCTTCTTACCTTCTGCTTCCGGATCTATGGCAGCAGCACAGAGGGCGTTTCCTATGCCATCATCATCGGTAATCTTCTGGTACCCATCATAGAAATGATCACGAAGCCGAAGGCCTTCGGCAAAGGCTATGAGAAAAAGAGCATTTCGGAGAACCGCGGCTTTCTTGAACCGGTGGCCCTGGATGAAGAAGGGCGCCCGGTTAGGAAGAAGGAAGTGGGTATCTTCCGCATCACCTTTACGATCTGTGCCATCGCTCTTCTGGCGGGCGGACTGCTGGGAACGGTTTATGCGGTCACAAAGGATCCGATCGCAAAGACGGCAGAGAAAAAGCAGCAGGAAGCTTACCGCGCGGTCATGCCGGACGGGGACAGTTATACAGGAGAAGCGGGAGAGGAAACCCGTGAGGAGTACATCCTTCCGGACGGAACTGCTGATATGGATAAAGTCAATGAAAAGCTGGAAAAAGCAGGCTTCACAAAGGTTACCGTTGACTACCGTGCGAGGGCTCTGTCCGGTGATACGTGGGTTGGCGATATCTGGATCATTACCTCACATGAAGGGTATGCAGGGGATATTAAAATGGCCATCGGTATCCGGGGAACTGAGATAACCGGGATCCGCATGCTGTCCATAGGTGAGACCAACGGACTCGGTATGGAAGCACGGGATGATCCGTCCTTTACGGCGCAGTATACGAACAAACAGGTGGATAGCTTTACGGTGGTGAAGAACGCTCCGGAGAAGGATGAGGAGATCCAGGCCATCACCGGCGCAACCATTACATCCAAAGCAGTAACCAATGCGGTAAATGCCGTTATCGCTGCGGAAGAGATCGTGATCAGGGAAGGAGGCACGCAAAATGAACAAATGCGTTGAACGCCTCTATAACGGTGTGGTGAAGGAGAATCCCACATTTGTCCAGATGCTTGGCATGTGCCCCACTCTGGCGGTAACATCCACGGCCATCAACGGCCTCGGCATGGGACTTGCCACAACTGCCGTGCTGGTTATGAGCAATCTGCTGGTTTCGGCCCTTCGGAAGGTGATCCCGGATAAGGTGAGGATCCCTGCCTTTATTACGATCATCGCTTCCTTTGTCACCATCGTAAGCTTTCTGATGCAGGCATATACACCGGAACTATATGACAGTCTGGGAGTATTCATTTCCCTGATCGTCGTGAACTGCATCATTCTGGGGCGGGCGGAAGCGTACGCCTCATCTCACCCGGTATTGCCCTCGATCTTCGATGGTCTGGGCATGGGCCTTGGATTTACCCTGGGATTGACACTGATCGGTATCCTGCGGGAATTTCTGGGAGCGGGAACCGTGTTCGGATTTACGGTAACGAAGGAGCTGTGGGATCCCATCGCCATCTTCTCCTCCAATCCGGGAGCCTTTTTCGTGCTTGCTTTCCTCATTGCAGGCATCAATGCCTTTGCCATCCGTAAGGCAAGGAAAAAGGGAGAGAAGCCGAAGCTTCGGCGGATCGATACCTGCGCAGGATGCACGAATACAAGCTGTGCCGGACGAGTGATGGCCTGCGAAAAGATCGCGGAAGAAGGAAATGCAGCGGAAGCCGAGGTTAAGAGAACCGGAGAGGAGGCGAAGAAATGAACATTTTTCTTTTTGCCATATCTGCGGCACTGGTAAATAACGTGGTACTGGTACAGTTCCAGGGACTCTGCCCCTTCCTGGGGGTATCCCGGAACACCAAGACAGCAGCGGGAATGGGCGGCGCGGTCATCTTCGTCATGACCCTGGCGAATACGGTGACCAGCCTGATCTATTATTACGTTCTGACTCCGCTGGGAATCACCTACCTGAATACCATCGCCTTTATTCTGGTCATAGCCGGTCTGGTACAGTTTGTGGAAATGTTCCTGAAGAAGAAGGTGCCTTCCCTTTATCGGGCCCTGGGCGTTTATCTGCCCCTGATCACTACCAACTGCGCAGTGTTGGGGATCGCGATCAGCAGTGTGCAGGATGAGCTGTCTGTGGGCATGTGCATTCTGAACGGATTTTTCTCCGCAGTCGGTTTTGCGGTGGCCATCACCATTCTGGCCAGCATCCGGGAAAAAATGGAGAGAAACAATATTCCCAAGGCCTTTCAGGGCGGGCCGATTCTGCTGATCGCAGCGGGACTCATGGCCATGGCTTTCGGAGGTTTTTCGGGATTACTTTGATAAGAGGTTAGCGTATGGATATTACGGGTATTCTGATCACGGCCGGAATCATCGGCGGGATCGGTGTCCTGGTGGGTCTTCTGCTTGGAAAAGCGGGAAAGATCTTCCGGGTTGAAGAGAATGAGAAGGAGCGTGCGGTGCGGGAGGCTCTTCCGGGGAATAACTGCGGAGGCTGCGGGTATCCCGGTTGTGATGGCCTGGCAAAGGCCATTGCGGAGGGCAAGGCTCCCGTAAATGCCTGTCCCGTAGGCGGCGCGGCTGTGGCGGATAAGATCCGGGCCATCGTGGGTGGCGGAGACGACCAGCCGATGGAACCGATGACGGCCTATGTACACTGCAAAGGCGACTGTGACAAGGTGAAGGATGTGTATCATTATGTCGGCCCCGCCGTGTGCAGCATAGCCGTCAATACTCCGAACAGCGGCCCAAAAGCATGCCGTTACGGCTGCCTTGGCCTGGGAGAGTGCGCATCTGTCTGCGAATTCGGCGCCATTTCTCTTGTGGACGGGATCGCCGTGATCGATCAGGAGAAATGTGTAGCCTGCGGAAAATGCATAAAGACCTGTCCAAGGGGAATCATTTCCCTGGTACCGAAGAGCAAGGAACACCACATATCCTGCAATTCCAAGGACCGCGGACTGGATGTGAAGAGTATCTGCGGCGTCGGCTGCCTGGCCTGCACCATGTGTGTAAAGCAGTGTCCCGTTGAAGCGATCCGGATGGAAGGGAATCTTCCGGTGATCGATTATTCAAAGTGCGTGAACTGCGGAGCCTGCGCAGCAAAATGTCCTGCGAAAACCATTTCCTAAACAGAAAGAATGGAGGATGAACCCAATGAAATGTCCTTATTGCGGAGATGAGAATACCCGCGTGATCGATTCCCGTCCGGCGGAGGATAATAATTCCATCCGTCGCCGGAGACAATGCGATGTGTGCGGAAAACGCTTTACCACCTATGAGAAGGTGGAGACGGTTCCCCTGATGGTGGTAAAGAAGGATAAGACCAGAGAGGCTTATGACAGGTCGAAGCTGGAACGCGGTATCGTCCGTTCCTGCCACAAACGTCCGGTAACAACGGATCAGATCCTCCGCTGTGTGGACGCCATTGAATCGGAGGTCTTTAAGCTCGGCCTCCGCGAGATCGAAACCGTTCGCCTCGGCGAGATCGTCATGGATAAAATCCGCGAACTTGACGAAGTCGCCTACGTCCGCTTCGCCTCCGTCTACCGCGAATTTAAGGACGTAAATACCTTCATGGATGAACTGAAGAAACTGCTGAAATAAGAGTCACTATTCGCCGTGATTCCAGCCGGGATGAAACGGCTCGCGTTTACGCGAAAGTCGTTTCATCCCGGCTGGAATCCTGCGAAGCAGGGACCGAAAACGGCGCCGCAGACGAAAGCGCCGCAGGCGCGTGTTACGCACGAAGTGCGGAACGTCTGCGGTCGCTGGGTTCGGGGAGGCGAATAGTGAAAAAAGCAGGGACCGAAAACGGCGCCGCAGGCGCGTGTTACGCACGAAGTGCGGAACGTCTGCGGCCGCTGGGTTCGGGAGGTGAATAGTGAAAAAATAAACCTGGAGTAATGCTATGGCAGGGATTAACAAACTGATAGAGGGCGGGACCTCGGAGATCGTTGTGAAAAAATCACGATTCCTCGGAGTCACCTTTCCCATCGAAACACCGGAGGAAGCAGCGGATCACATTGCCGCAATTCGAAAAAAATACTACGATGCCCGGCATAACTGCTATGCCTACCGTCTGACAGGCGCGGAGAAATTCTCTGATGACGGAGAACCCAGTCAAACTGCGGGGAAGCCCATGCTGGATGTGCTTACCGGGGCTGGACTGACAGGCGCTTTGGTGGTGGTGACGCGTTATTTCGGCGGAACGCTTCTGGGAACCGGCGGTCTGGTGCGGGCCTATACAGAGGCAGCTCAGGCGGCAGTGAAGGCCAGCCGGATTATGGAGATCCGTCCCCGCAGGCATGTGGAGTGTCGTATAGCTTACTCGGATCTCGGAAGAGTGCAGTACATTTTCCGGGAAGCAGGTCTGGAACCGGCGACGGATTATCAGGAGGAGATTGTCCTATCAGCGGAGGTGCCTGAGGAACTTTGCGAAAGGCTGAGAGAAGACATCATCAATGCCACAGCCGCCCGCGGACAGGTCACTTTGGGGGACGTTTACCTGGGATAGGAAAAAGAATGGGAGAAAAGGATGAAGTAAAAATGATCCGTCGCCGCCTGGAGGAACTGGCGGAGCGGTCTTACAATGAGAACCGGTATTTTTATACCGGTTTTCTTGGCTTATCGGAACTGGGGATCTATCAGTCCATGAGGCAGGAACTGAGCTTTGTTCCCTCGGAAGCCTTCGGCGGAACGGACAGCTGTGAACGCTGTATTGTGAGATTCGGTTCCGTGGAAATGTGCGGCTATGAGGAGGATTTTCCCATCCGCCTTCTGAAGGCGGAAGCCATTCAGGAGAAATTCGCCGATCATCTGACACATCGGGATTTCCTTGGTTCTGTTCTCGGACTTGGTCTGGAACGGGAAAAGATCGGAGACATCTTTCTTCTGGATAACGAAGGCTTTCTCTTCGTTCATGCGGATATCAGTGAATACATATGCGATCAACTGACTTTTGTAAAGCATACCAAGGTCAGGGTGTCGGAGCTTGATGAGGTGCCGGAGGAGCTGAAACCGAAACTCCGCGGGGAAATGCTTGTCGTAAGCGGAAACCGAATTGACAGTATCATTGCCAGGCTGTATCATTTATCACGTGAGGATGCGCAGCGACTGGTACAGAGCGAACAGGTTTTCATCAACGGCCGTACGGTTATGCAGGTTTCCAGGGCATTGAAGGCGGGAGATGTCATTTCCGTTCGCCATTACGGACGTTTCCGCTTCGGGGCGGAGGAAGGGCGGACGAAAAAGGACCGACTGAGCATCAGAGTGGAGGTCTACTGCTGATCTGCAGCGATAACCGAAGAGCAACCGGAGACTGAGGGTATTCTCCGGTGAAAGAGATGAACGGCTTTTTGGCAAAAAGGGGAGAAGGAAATGCAGAAAAAGAACTGGTTTAATGTGGTGGCAGGCTGCATGCTGCTGTTACATGCGGCCCTGGATGTGATCAATGAGATCAAAGCGATACAGATCATTTCTCAGTATTCAAAGATGGGTTTTTCGCTGGGATGGCAGTTATGGATGACAGTGATAGCAAACGGTGCAGTGGTTGTTCTTTTCGGAATGGCGGGATTATTTCTGCTGCAGGAAAAAGATGATTTTTATGCCAAAGCTATTACAGCTGCGGGGGCAATTATCCTGAGTGATTATATTATCGCTGTCTCTTATCTCTTTAAGACCATCGGATCTCTGGCGTGGAGAGTACTTATCGGCTGGCGGTATATCCTGATCTATGGAGCCATGGCCTGTTTCGGACTCTGCTATATCCTGTCCGGGAATTATGCCAGGAAGGTTGATGAGAATCCGTCCGCGTCGGCAAATACAAAGTGGCTGCAGGCACCCCTCACCTATGTGGTCGGGATCGTATGCATTCTGATCGCATCCTCCGGTCTGGGACAGTCACCCCTGAATCTGCTGTCCACTACGCCAACGGAGGGATGGATACAGGTGCTGGGTCTTGTTATGGACTTCCTTGTTCTTCTTTTCGTTGGACTGTACTTCAGGAGGCAGGAACAGGATTTCTATCTGAGCGGAGCAAGGACTCAGGAGATGAACGGGGTTCCTCCCTTTAACAACAATTCCTACCAGACAGACTCGGGACAGCATCCCTATGGGGCGGGTCTTGGATTCGGAGCGGCTGCAGGATATGCTGCGCAGCAGGGCTATGGACCGGGTGCGGCTTACGGAGGCCAGCAGGGCTATGGAGCGCAGGGCTATGGACCGGGAGCCGCTTACGGAGGCCAGCAGGGCTATGGACCGGGTGCAGCTTACGGTGGCCGGCAAAGCTACGGAGAGACCGGTGGCCAAAGAGGGTTTGAAGCAGGGCCGGTTTATGGTATACGGCCGGACGGACAGGCGTACGGACAGGAAACCGACATGCCGCAAAAGCCGGATCTGTCAAAAGGAATCGATATGCCGCAAAAGCCGGACCTGTCAAAGGGAATCGACATGCCGCAAAAACCCGATCTGTCAAAAGGAATCGATATGCCGCAACAATCAGATCTTCCTGAACGAATCGACATTCCGGAAGGTAATTTTGACGAACTGCTGGGATACGGTCGCCAGAATGGATACGGTCAGCAGCAGGTGGATCTAACGGAAAACCGTTAACCGGGCCTGGAAAAGTCCGGACCGGATAAGCAAGCAACAGGCATGAGAAAAGGAGGCATGACAGCCTCCTTTTTCTTGTGGTGCACCCGACGGCACACATTTCTCAGTTTTCGGATTCCTTTTCTGCGTTCTTAGCGTCCTCGGCGGCTTTCTTTTTTGCGGCTTCGATTTCCTCGGTAAGCTCCCGCAGAGTGACCTTTTCCGTCAGCAGCTGGTAGATCCGGTCACAGAGCTCTTTTTTATAGGTGAAGGGGATCAGGAATTTGGAACGTTTTACCTTGATCTGGATCAGGCTGTATATCATTTCATTATCCGGAACGACCAGGGTGACATCGGTTATTTCATTGTAATTGTAAACGGTGGTTCCCCGGACGTGCTTGATCGTCATGGAATCCTCAGAGAATTCATAATCAATATCGTACTTGTCCAGCTCAAAGGAGTGAATGAAGAGGTAACCGCCATACAGGCCGATCAGTGCGCCCAGAATGGCACCGATCAAATGACCGGCAGCATTGCCCGAAAAGAAAAGCCAGACAACCAGAACACCGAAAAGAAAGAGAAATAGGCCCAGAAAACGGAGCGTCCTCCGGCTTTTCTTGCTGTGTTTAACGTGATAACGGATCATGGAGATCTCCTTTCCAGTCTGAAAGACCGGCTCCCTCAGGGAGGAAGCCTCTGAACAGTATATAGGAAAGGAGGGATTTTCGTCAAGGGGCGGATGACTGGCAGGATCCTGAAAACTGGCATCACGCCTACCTGAAAACTGGCATCACGCCTCCCCATTGACACACGGCCGGATTATGTTAAAATAGAAAGGTATGTCTTTCTATTGATTGTCCTTTTATGATCGGAGGAACTATGATCAGGCTGATAGCAAGTGATATTGACGGAACACTGGTCCCAGACGGAACGGACCGAATCGATCCACGTATGATGGATGTGATCCGCCGGCTGAAGGAGAAGGGAATTCTCTTTGCGGGAGCAAGCGGACGCCAGTTTTTGAGTATGAAGAAGCTGTTTAATCCCGTCTGGCAGGATATGTATTATATCACAGATAACGGAAGCATTCTGCGGAATGCGGACAGGGTACTGGTGAAACATGTGATTCCCCGGAATGTTCTGATGGAGATGATCCGGGACGCAAAAATGCTTCCGGATTGCGACATTATGCTCTGCGGGGAAAATGCGGCTTACTGTGAGGAATACAGTGAAATGTTCTACTGGCTCCGGGATTCCTACAAGTTTAACGTCCGTGTACTGGGGGACTTTGAAATGAATCTCACAGATGAGATTGTCAAAATGTCCATTTACCAGAAGGATCATGCCGAGGAAACAGTGAACCGATGGTTTACACCGAAGTGGGAAAGCCGGTTTAATATCGCTTCCGCAGGAACCATGTGGATGGATATCGTGGAACCCGATGCGGATAAAGGAAGCAGCCTGCGTGAGCTGCAGAAGCTGCTGGGGATCGGACCGGAGGAAACCATGGTTTTCGGAGATAATCTGAATGATCTGGGAATGCTGCGTTCCGCAGAGGAAAGCTACGCCATCGGCAGTGCCCGAGATGAGGTTAAGAAGGAAGCAAAGCATGTTGCGCCTCCTCTTTCCGAGAACGGAGAGACGGAAGTTCTTCTGAAGCTTCTGGAGACATTGTAAAATGTACCCGTCATTCTGATCAAAACGAAGAAAATCTGAAGCGAGAGATCCTTCGGCGGCATTTGAAGCTTCAGGATGACGTTGGATGATAAGTGCATTATTAAGGAGGAATACCATGAGCAAGATCGAAATGAAAACACCGTTAGTGGAGATGGACGGAGACGAGATGACCCGTATCCTGTGGCAGTACATTAAGGATGAACTGCTTCTTCCCTTTGTGGATCTGAAGACAGAGTATTATGATCTCGGACTTCAGCACCGCGAGGAAACCAAGGATCAGGTCACGGTTGATTCTGCGGAAGCCACAAAGAAGTACGGCGTTGCCGTAAAATGTGCAACCATCACACCCAATGCGGCCCGCGTGGAAGAGTACAATCTTTCGGAGATGTGGAAAAGCCCCAACGGTACCATCCGTGCCATTCTGGACGGTACGGTATTCCGTGCACCTATTCAGGTGAAGGGAATCACTCCCTGTGTACGGAACTGGGAAAAGCCCATTACCATCGCACGTCATGCTTATGGTGATGTTTATAAGGCAAGCGAGATGAAGATCCCCGGACCGGGAAAGGTTGAACTTGTGTACACAGCTGCAGACGGATCCGAGGAGCGCGTGCTTGTGCATGATTTCAAGTCTGCAGGCGTGGTGCAGGGTCAGCACAACCTGACTCCCTCCATTGAGAGCTTTGCAAGAAGCTGCTTCACCTACGCGCTGGATACGAAGCAGACACTCTGGTTTGCAACCAAGGATACCATTTCCAAAAAGTATGATCATACCTTCAAGGATATCTTCCAGGAGATTTTTGACGCAGAATATAA